>CAYUZB010000012.1:46104-55795 GCA_964449565.1 uncultured Granulosicoccaceae bacterium
AATAGTCGTTCTAAGAGGAAAAAACGACTCGAATTCATTGATATTAATAATCAAATTAAATACTTACCATGGTCCGACCCGTTAAACTCGTTAAACTATTCTTTTGGTTTTTGTTGTCGGGTAAATGAACAAAATATTGCTGGATTTGCCTGTTGGGGAGCGGGTTGGGATTGCGTTCTCGGGCGGTCTTGATACATCGGCGGCGATCGCCTGGATGCGGCAGAGGGGTTCGGTGCCCTATGCCTATACGGCCGATCTGGGACAGCCGGATGAGGATGACTTTGATGACATCTCGCGTCGCGCCAAGGCTTATGGCGCTGAACAATCGCGCGTCGTCGATTGCAAGGAAGTTTTGGTCAATGAAGGCCTGGTTGCCATCATGTGCGGTGCTTTTCATATCGAGAGTGGTGGCAAAAAGTACTACAACACGACCCCACTTGGCCGTGCGGTTACCGGCACCATTCTCGTTAAAGCGATGCAGGCAGATGACGTACACATCTGGGGTGATGGTTCAACGTACAAAGGTAATGATATAGAGCGCTTCTATCGCTATGGATTGATGACAAACGCAAACTTGCGTATCTACAAACCATGGCTCGACAGAACCTTCGTCAAGGAACTTGGCGGACGTGCCGAGATGAGTGAGTTTCTTGTCAACAACGGCTTCGAATATCGTGCCAGTAAAGAAAAGGCCTACTCGACTGATGCAAATATTCTTGGCGCAACACACGAAGCCAAGGATCTCGAATTTCTTGATCGAGGTATGCATATAGTCGAGCCGATCATGGGTGTGAAATTCTGGGATTCAACGGTATCAATCGAAACGGAGCAGGTGAGCATTACCTTCTCTGAAGGTATGCCGACCGCAATCAATGGCAATAGCTTTGAAGATAAAGTTGCCTTGTTTCATCATGCCAATGAAATCGGAGGACGTCACGGTCTTGGCATGTGTGATCAGATTGAGAACCGCATTATTGAGGCCAAGAGTCGTGGCATATACGAAGCACCGGGTATGGCGCTACTGCATATCGCCTACGAACGTCTGCTTAACGGAATTCACAACGAAGATACGCTGGACAATTATCGAATGCTTGGTCGGCGCTTAGGTAAGCTACTCTACCAAGGACGCTGGTTCGATTCACAATCATTGATGCTGCGTGATTCCCTGCAGAAATGGATTGGCAGTAGCGTCAATGGGACCGTAACCTTGGAACTACGACGGGGTGATGATTATTCAATACTGAACACAGAAAGCGATAATCTAACTTATGTCCCGGAGAATCTGTCCATGGAAGTGGTCGAAGACGAGGCCTTCAGTCCATTGGACCGAATTGGTCAGTTGTCTTTGCGAAACCTGGATATCGATGATTCACGAAATAAGCTCAAGAGCTATGTGTCGCAAGGTATCTTGCCTTCGAGCGAAACCATGAAACACCTGATTGATGAGTCCGAGTGAGTAGCTGCGCTCGAAAGGCTCGGCACGATGACTGATGATTCGACGCTGGATATTGATGTAATTGTCCGGGATATTCCGGATAAAGCATCCCCGTTAGTAACGGATTACCGATCCCTGTTAACCAAGGAGTTACCCCTGCTCGATGTCAGGGCGCCAGTTGAATTTCGCAAGGGGGCGTTTCCGACCAGCGTAAACCTGCCATTGATGAGTGATGAAGAACGCCATCAAGTCGGTATCCGTTACAAGCAGGCAGGACAAGAAAAAGCTATCGAACTAGGCGCTGATTTGATCAATGATGATCAGCGGCAGATCCGCGTTGAAGCCTGGGCACAATTTGTGGCTCAGAATCCGCACGGTGCTCTCTATTGCTTTCGTGGCGGACTTCGTTCACGCATTGTTCAAGCTTGGCTTAAAGATGCGGGTATCGAATACCCGGTAATTCAAGGTGGTTATAAAGCGTTACGACAATATCTCATTTCTAGTCTGACGGAGTTGGTTGAGAAACTGGACTTTATTCTAATCGGAGGGCGCACAGGTACAGGCAAAACAAAATTGCTTTCTGCGTTTGAAGAAGGGGTAGTGGATCTTGAACACCATGCTCGACACCGTGGTTCGAGTTTTGGCAAGATGACGATTCCTCAGCCAAGCAATATCGACTTCGAAAACACGCTGACCATAGAATTGCTCAAGCTTGATGTGGCTGGCATAAGAACGATATACCTTGAAGATGAAGCCCGGATGATCGGTCGGGCATGCATACCTGAACCGCTACGCGATGCCATGGTTGCCGCTCCCATATATCAATTGGAGACAAGCATGCCTGAGCGGGTGCAGAACTGTATAGATGATTATGTTATCGATCTTTTTTCTCGATATCGTGAACAACTTGGAGAGAAAGAAGGCTTCCAGGCTTATAGGCTTCACCATCTTGATAGCCTCGATCGAATTCGAAAGAGACTTGGCGGTGAAAGACACACGCAGGCGACCAAACTCCTGCAAACGGCGCTTGATGAGCATGGAACAACTGGCGAGACCGCACTTTACGCTGAATTCATCGAATTATTATTGAAAGACTATTACGATCCCATGTACGACTATCAACTTTCCAAGAAACAGAACCGTATTGTATTCAGCGGTGATGCTGCAGCTATCATAAATAAAGTTAGTTCATGAACTCAGTATCTATAGTTCGCGATGTCGTATTGGTCGGTGGCGGCCATAGTCATGTGTTGTTGATTCGACGATGGTCCATGCAGCCAATGGCTGGTGTTCGGTTGACCTTGGTATCAAACAGCTTTGAGTCTCCCTATTCGGGCATGTTACCTGGGCTTATTGCTGGCCACTACAGTGTTGACGAAGTACATGTTGATCTGTTGCGTCTGTGCAACTGGGCGGGTGTTCGATTCATCGAATCCACACTGTCATCCATTGATATGGATGCACAGGAAATTCACCTTGATGGGCGCCCGAATCTGGGGTTCGATGTGTTGTCGCTTGACACAGGTTCTACACCTGATGTCTCGGTGCCTGGTGCGCTGGAGAATGTTACTCCTGTCAAGCCGGTATACAATTTTTTTGCGCGCTGGCAATCGATCCTGGATCGGTTGCAGGAACAGAGTGACATGTCTGTCAGGATCGGAGTTGTTGGATCCGGGGCCGGTGGTTTTGAATTAATGCAAGCAATTCTTCATGTACTGCCAACTGGCTCTTGCCAGTGTCACTGGTTTTTGCGCGATGAGCAGGCGATGAACTCACGCCCTGTCAAGGTTCGACAACTTGCGGAAGCTGCAGCGAAAAAGGCAGGCGCTGTCATTCACAAAAAGTTCGATGTGGTTCGCGTCGAACCGAATCGGGTTATATCAGCGGACGGGCGTGAGCAAGAGCTTGACGAAATCCTTTGGTGTACCGCAGCTACTGGTCCTTCATGGCCGAAACGATCGGGCCTTGCCGTCGATGATCGGGGGTTTGTTGCAACCAATGAATACCTCCAAAGTCTCTCCCATCCAAACGTTTTTGCGACAGGTGATATCGGTACGCAACAATCGACACCCAGTACAAAGGCGGGTGTGTTTGCGGTAAGGCAAGCGCCGTATCTCTTTGACAATATTCGCCGATTTCTGCTGGAACAACCTTTAAAGAATTATCGACCACAAAAAGACTTTCTCAGTCTTATGGCGGTCGGGCCAAAGCGTGCTATTGCGAGTCGTGGTCCATTTGCTATCGAAGCCGACTGGGTGTGGCGATGGAAGGATCATATCGATCGCAAGTTCATGAAGCAATTTATTGACTTGCCAGACATGTCCACACGAAAGCGTTACCTGAATACACCAGAGAAACTCAAGACAGAGACCATGCACTGCCGTGGATGTGGGGCAAAGGTGGGCGACACTATTCTCGATGCCGTGCTTTCCGGAGACGACATGCCGAGTATGAATAAAAGCATGTCGCCAGCTGCTGATGTCGCGGTTATCGAACCGATGCCTACTCGTTGGATTCAATCCATTGATCAGATCAATGCTGTGGTTGACGATCCATACTTATTGGGAAAGATTGCAACGCTACATGCTTTGAGTGATGTCACTACGATGCCTTCGGTTCCGCATTCGGCATTACTGGCCGCGACACTTCCTCAGGCTGTTGAGAAGGTCGCTAAGCGTGACTTGGCTCTTTTGATGAAAGGTGTCTCAGAAGTATTGAGTTCTGAATCAATGCAGTTACTTGGTGGACACACCACACAGGGCACTGAGCTGGCGCTTGGGGTTGTGGTTAACGCCACTTTATCGAACAATGCGTTGCCAATCAATGAAGTCAAATCTCAAATAGTCGCTGGCCAGCAATTGGTCTTGACGCAAGCGTTGGGAATTGGAACCTTATTCCGAGGAATGATGGAAGCTCGCACAAAGGGCAGGGACATCAATGCGGCGATTCAGGCGATGTTGAGCAGTAATCGACCGGCTGGTGAAATCTTACGAGAAAATGGTGCATTGGCGATGACAGATGTCACTGGTTTCGGCTTGCTCGGTCATCTTCAACGGTTGCTTAAGGATCTTGAATCAGGGGCAGAAATCAGCGTTGAGTCGATACCGATCTTGAGCGGAGCTGTTGATCTAGCCAAACAAGGTGTCAGAAGTTCATTGTGGACACAGAACAAACAGTTACTGGAAAATTTCGCGATCCAGTCCGGTATCGATGAGTTTCAACTGTCTCTGCTTTGCGATCCACAAACCGGTGGTGGGTTATTAGCTATAGTCCCTGTCGAAAATGCAGAGCTCTGTTTGAGCAGACTTATCGCAGATGGGTATCCAGATGCTGCAATCGTTGGATCGATCGTCGACTCCGGTTTATCGATACATTGATTGTCGACGCCAGCTATTGATAGGTTGGCGTTCTACACGATGGTCGATAGGAGGCCTGCGATCAATGACAAGACCGCTCCTGTCGTCAAAATCAGCCGAAGACGACCGAACCAGTTTGGCATTTTCTTTACCTTGATGGCTTCGTTATCCATTGCATACTGGAACAATAACCCGGCTACGAGTACCAAAAGCATATAGCGTGACGGAAGAAGCAAAGCGGGCCAGGCTATAAGACTTGGTACTACGCTCCACATTAAAGGGGCCCATTTCTGCACTTGTGCCTTGTTATTCAAAACCAGTCCCCAGCGAATGCCACCCAGAAAGCTCAAGATCACTGCGCCATAGGCTCCGAGTGACAACAGACCCGTCGCAGAGGACGTTACGTCAGCGTTAAAACTCAGATAGGCGCTGATGAAAAACGGCAGAAGGCCTGCTAGCCCAAGTACCAATGCTGGTGTTGGAATACGCTGTTGGGATTTCGCCATTGAATAACTCGCGCCTGAGAGAAATTGAGAATTGTAGATGATCCCGGCTGCACGCAGGAATTCCGATGTTGATCGCTGACGGGTGTGTCGGTGGCCAGATACCATGAACGGGTGATTTTCATGATTGCCTGAACGAATTCTCAAGGTGTCGGAGATATACCGATCAGCTCTGTCGATTTTTCCGTTTTGGCGTCATAATGGGACCATCCTCGACCCCATCGAATGATGGCGAATGCTGCCAAGCGACTACTATTTAGCCAATTTCAACCACCTGGTGGATTTCGTTGAATCGACGTATCGAGAGCTACTCGATGACGAGGAGCGGGCCTGGTTGCAACGATTGCGCGAATTGCCCAAACCTGCTCAGCAACTGTATGTTCGTTTGCTTGGTCGAAAGGCCTCATTATTTCGCATAAGTCGGCTTTCTTATCCTGAAATTGAATCGATACCAATAGCTGCCGATCACTTGGTTGCGGTTGGCCTTGGTTGTGACGACCCAGGTGATGATCTGTCGACAATACTGCGATCGTTTACCAAGCCGGAGTTGATCAATCGGCTTGAGCTTGACGATGTGTCGAAATTATCCCGGGTGGAATTGACAGATCGCATAGAATCGGCGGACCCCGCGACGCGTCTACGTTATGTTAATCGTTTAGAAAGCTCGGATTCCTGGATAGGGATAAGTGGACATCGTCATTTCGCGCTGTTCAGCTTGTGTTTCTTTGGGAATCTATCTCAAGACATTAGCGAGTTCGTGCGTCGAGATCTTGGTACGCTTCGGTATGAGGGCTATGTGATCAATGAGCGTCAACGCCCGTTCAAATCGAGAAGGCAGCTAGAGTCTCATTTGCGATACTACGAATGCGATGCAATTTCCCGGTCTATTGATTTTGATGATAAATCCGCCTTGTTAAAGCTGGCTAATCAAATACCGCAACGTTGCCCGAAAGATCATCATCTTGACAGGCGAATAGATCGAATACGAAATCGTATTGCCCGTCAACTTGAGCGTCTGGGGGATTATCGCGAAGCATTGACACTCTACAAGGAATCGCTTAACCCACCTGGTCGTGAACGGGCAGCGCGTTTGCTGTACAAACTAGAGGAGCATGCACATGTCAGAGATGTGTTGGCAAAGATTATCGCGGAGCCCCGAGGCGAGGCGGAGCTTCAATTTGCTCAACAATTTTCTGTCAAGACTGGTGTTTTACGGAGCAAGCGAGTAAAGCCGTTCAAACCACAAATCACGAAGCTTGCGCTAAATCAAAGCGAAGCTCGTGTCGAGATCGCCGCTAAAGAATTTTTCTCACAGTTTGGCGACTGTTATTTTGTCGAAAACAACCTTGTTGATGGTGTATTAGGCTTGTTTATCTGGGACATCGTCTTTGCCAATGTGCCCGGTGCTTTTTTTAACCCGTTTCAAAGTGCCCCCAGTGATTTATACCATCAGGAATTTGTCGAAAAACGCCAAGTCTTATTAGACAAGCGTATGCAAGAGCTCGAAGATCCGGTTCTATTCGCCACTAGGGTAAGGAAAATCTACGAATCCCGGTATGGAATTGCCAATCCTTTGGTTCGTTGGCACAAACTACCGGAGCAGTTACTCTCAAAAGCACTTTTCCGAATTCCAGTGGAGCATTGGAAATCCTTATTCGAACGACTACTGATGGATTTACGTGAAAATTCGTCTGGGTTGCCAGACTTGGTTCTGTTTCCTGCAGATGGAAGTTATGAGCTAATAGAAATCAAAGGTCCGGGCGATGCAATCCAAAAAAACCAACGTCGTTGGATGCGTTATTTTTCCGAACATGATATTCCGTGTCGGGTGGTGAATGTTCGCTGGATACAAGCAACGGTTTTGCAAGACTCGATAAATCTAGAAACGGATGGCTGATATCCCGATTAAATTATCTGTCACTACGCTTGCTGATTTTTCATGTCGATCGGGAGATCTGGGTGGCGTAGGTGTAGTGGGGCCTTCGGCGACAGAAGGTATGCGGGCCCATCAGCGCGTACAAAAGTTAGCGACCACCGATCCTGGCATTGAGTCTGAGGTCAGCTTGTCGGCAATGTTCGAGATTGGTGCTCGAATGGTAAGCCTGAGCGGTCGTCTCGACTTGCTTGATATGGAGAAATTGACAGTCACTGAAATCAAGTCGACTTATGTGCCGTGTGCTGAACTCAGCTCCGCACAAATTCAACGACATTGGTCGCAAATTAGTTTGTACGGCGCATTGTTGGCGCGTCAACAGCGCCTTGAAATTGATGCGACGGTGACACTAGAGTTGATTATGGTAAACATCCGCGCGGATACACAGGAAAGAATTTCACGGAGCTCATCCGTATCTGAGCTGACCGAGTTTGCGGAGAAAGCACTCAGCCAATATCTTCAATGGGTTCTATTGATAGAGTCACGGAACCAAAAAATGCAAATGTCGGCAGCCTCACTCGATTTTCCATTTGGTGGGTTTCGGGATGGGCAGCGTGACATGTCAGCGGCAACCTATAGAGCGGCGCGTGACAAATACTCTTTGCTCTGCGAAGCGCCTACGGGTATTGGAAAAACGATTAGTGCGCTCTTCCCGGTCGTAAAGCTGCTTGGTGAAAACCAATTTGCGCAAGCGGTTTATCTAACTGCAAAAATTTCAGGCCAGCAAACAGCGTTCGATACCATAAGCGTACTTCAAGAGCACGGTTTGTCGATTTCGGCGATCAGTATCCGATCCAAACAAAGTACTTGCTTTTGTTCGAACGGAAGATGCGAGCGCGATGATGCTGGAATTTGCCCAATGACTTTAGGGTTTTTCGATCGTCTGCCGGGCGCACGTGAAGAATTGCTTGGGTGTGGTGTGATCAGCGCTGAAAAACTGGACGATATTTCCTGGAATCATCAACTGTGTCCATTCGAGCTCGCCTTACAGATGTTGCCATGGATGCATGTGGTTATTGCAGATTACAACTATGTATTCGATCCCTTGGTTCGACTGCCGCATTTCTCTGAAGCACGACGCGATACTGTTCTATTGATCGACGAGGCTCATAATCTTCTTGATCGATCCCGTTCCATGTTTTCTGCCAATCTTGATCGAATAGCCTGTATTGACGAGATAGACAAGTCGAGTCCTCGCCATATGAATGTGGCGCGACAACTTGCAAAACTTGAGAAAAACCTGCTCCGACTAGCTCCAACAGACCAGGCCATCGATGTGAAAGACACCGTACCTTTCGGGATACTTCGCGCTGCTGCCAAAGTAGTGGAGGCGATAGTCGATGGGTTCGGTAAATCTCCCGCCATCACGGAATCGCAATCAAATATGTTTCGTACCCTATGCCGAATTGTGGCAATTGGGGAGTTGTTTGGCGATGAGCATCGGACGGTGACAAGACAGTTTCAACAAGGCCGGAAAAAACAGGTTCAGTTGAATTTAAAGTGTCTTGATGCATCAACAGCATTGTCGCATCAGTACAAGCGATTTCGTTCGGTGATCATGTTCTCGGCAACGCTACGGCCAGAGTATTTTTACCGTGATGTGCTTGGGTTGCCAGATGATACCAAACAGATTCGGATAGACTCCCCGTATGACTCAAAGAACGCGTTACATTGCTTGGTACCATGGATCAACACACGCTACAGGCAACGAGAGAATTCGGCTCTCGATCTTGTGCGCGTTATTTATGAGGTGATCAAGGCAAAGGAAGGGAATTATCTAGTTTTTTTCCCTTCATTCAGTTATCTAAATCAGATACAGCAGCTCTTCAATTCTTGCTATCCATCGATCGAAACCTGGTTACAGACGAACTTCACAGACCCTGATGAATTGAACGAGCAGCTGCGTCGTCTTGACTCGCCAGGACATCGTGTGGGATTTGCGATATTGGGCGGAAAATACGGTGAGGGTGTCGACTATCCGGGTGACAAATTGATTGGAGTCCTTGTTGTTGGTGTTGGACTTCCAGGATTCGACGAGGAACAAGCGTTAATCCAGGATCATTTTGAGAAACGCGGTTTCGACGGTTACGATTTTACTTACCGCTATCCGGGGATCACTCGCGTATTACAAACCGCTGGTAGAGTCATTCGGAGTGAATCGGATAAAGGGGTCATTATTTTGATTGATGACAGGTTTCGTGATCGTTTCTATCAGAACATCTTTCCGGAGCATTGGAGTATGAATCGACTGAAAGATATCATACAACTAGAGCAATGCCTCAAATCGTTCTGGGATGTCTAAAAGAGAGAAGCCCAGCTCCATAAATGAAACCGGGCTTCTGTCAGTCAGCGCATCGGATTGATGCGCAAAAGGGTGGTTCTTAAGAACGCTTACGTGTTGTTCGCTTGGCAGCCGGCTTGCGCTTGGCTGTAGTCTTGCGAACCGGCTTCTTTGCAGCCGGCT
>CAYUZB010000013.1:0-4378 GCA_964449565.1 uncultured Granulosicoccaceae bacterium
GGGTATCGCTAGTAGGGTCTGATGAGTGCCCATCCCCCGTGTGTGGGTAGAGCCGCCGCCGGGCAGAGCCCGTCACCGCCACTTGAATTCTTAATTTATATACGGAAAATGGCGCGCCCGGAAGGACTCGAACCTCCGACCACCTGGTTCGAAGCCAGGTGCTCTATCCAACTGAGCTACGGGCGCAGCTCACCAACAAGATTATACTGTGTTGGGGTTTAATACGTCGAGTACTATTCACCTCATCGTTTCCCACACCGTCAATTTTCTGAAAATCACAAGGAAATTTCGACCATGGTCATTACCAAGCGTCTTGCTCGTACACTCTTTTTGCCTGTGAGTCTGTTGCTCGCCTCTGCGGCCCATGCCGATCTGTCAGCAGTCCCAACAGGCAACTATCAAGATGATCCGACGCATGCCTATATCAATTTTCAGTACACCCATCTCGGCTTGTCAACGCCGACTCTGAGTTTCGACGAGTTTGACATTACGCTAGCGCTGGATGCAGATCCGACAAAATCGACCATTAACGTCAATATTGAAGCAGCAAGTATCATCACCGGGTCAAAAATCTGGACAGAAAATATAAGCGGTGACGATTTTTTTGCCATCGCCAATAATCCAAGCATCACATTTGCTTCTACCGCCATCGAAGCAGCGGGTACAGATACCTACACCGTCACCGGAGATCTGACCATCAAAGGAACCACAAAGCCCATCACACTTGATGTCACGATCAATGGCGCGATTATCCATCCGCTGTCCGGCAAGCCTACTATTGGCTTTTCGGCAAACGGACAACTACTGCGTTCAGATTTTGGTATGGGCAAATTTGCGCCCGGTGTATCTGACGAAGTTGATCTGACAATCACAGCTGAGATGATCAAGAGTTGAAACGTTATTCGGATGTCGCGATTGGCCTGCATTGGCTGATCGCGCTTTTAATAATCGGGCTTGTCGCCGTTGGCAAGTTCATGACCGGGCTGGGTAACGACGACCCACTGCGATTTGTGCTCACTCAATGGCACAAAACGTTCGGCATAACCGTGCTGTTGTTGTCCGTGGTTCGACTGCTCTGGCGATTCGGCCACAATCCTCCTGCACACCCACGCGGGCGTCCCCGCTCTCAACGGCGCGCATCGGCTGTAGTTCATGGGCTGCTGTACCTCTGTCTGTTTCTGGTACCGATAAGCGGCTGGGTGCTGGTTTCGGTGTCTCCTCTCAACATCGACACATTGCTGTTCGATGTCATTCCCTGGCCGCATCTTGAGCCATTCGCCAGTTATACCGACAAGGCACATCAAGTCGAACGTTTCACGGATTATCACGTGCTAGCAGGAAATTTATTGCTGGTTCTGATGCTGGGACACATCGGCGCGGCCCTGCTGCATCAGTTCGTCTACCGAGACGGCATCTTGCGACGGATATGGACGTGGCGAGGATTGGGGGTAGGATTTTTACTACCCGTGCTATTCGGCGGCGCCGCTGTATTTGCGTACTCCGCTTACTCGCCTCTGGGCAAAAACCCACCGCTGCAGGCAGGTGCCAGCGCCGTCAGTTTTGAAGCGCGGGTCGCCGGCGATGCGAGCATCGGTAATTTTATCGAATCAACCGTCACTGCCGTACTCGACAGGAACGCGCTGGAAAACTCATCCCTGGTGGCGGTGGTCAAAACCGACGGCGCGACCAGCGATAATCCGCAGGTTCAATCTTCACTTCCCGGCTCTGACTGGTTTGATGTGAAGGCTTTTCCGGAGGCACGTTTTGAATCTACCCGGATCACAGTAAATGACTCCGGTGAGTTCGCGGTTACCGGCCAACTCACCATCAAAGGTATTTCGACCGAAGTCAATTTTCCGATGTCAATAAGCGATGAGAATGGTCAACAATTTGCCAGCGGTAAATTCCCCATCGATAGACGAGACTATGCTATAGGCATGAAAAGCCAAGGCACGGACGACAATGTTGGCTTCGACGTCATCATTCATTTCCGTTTCGAGCTAAGTAGTGAAGACGCTGGACTGTTAGAATAGAGCGGCAAACTGTGTCAGGAGATCCACGCCTTGCCGATCAAGAAAATTCTCGTTGCAAACCGTTCCGAAATTGCCATTCGGGTGTTTCGAGCAGCCAATGAGCTAGGTATCAAGACGGTTGCAATCTGGGCCGAAGAAGACAAGCTCGCCCTGCACCGCTTCAAGGCTGACGAGGCCTACCAAGTCGGCAAGGGCCCTCATCTCGATACGGCTATGGGGCCCATCGAATCCTATCTTTCGATAGAGGAAGTCTTGCGCGTGGCAAAACTTTCTGGTGCAGATGCCATTCACCCGGGTTATGGATTGCTGTCGGAAAGCCCTGAATTTGTCGATGCCTGCGATGCCGCTGGCGTCACGTTTATCGGGCCACGCGCCGACACCATGCGACGACTGGGTAACAAGGTTGCGGCCAGAAATCTAGCCATCGAGGCGGGCGTGCCGGTCGTACCGGCAACAGATCCACTTCCAGAAGACTTACCAACAATCAAGAAAATGGCTGCCGAGATTGGCTATCCGATCATGCTCAAGGCCTCCTGGGGTGGTGGCGGTCGTGGCATGCGCACGATACGCAGTGAGGAGGATCTCGAAAAAGAAGCCAATGAAGCACGCCGCGAAGCACGCGCGGCCTTCGGCAAGGACGAAATCTATCTGGAGAAACTGGTCGAACGTGCGCGTCACGTCGAGGCACAGATTCTCGGCGATACACACGGCAATGCAGTACACCTGTTTGAACGTGATTGCACCGTACAAAGACGTAACCAGAAGGTTGTCGAGCGTGCACCTGCACCGTATCTGAATACCGAACAGCGTCAGGAACTCAGCGAATATGCCCTGAAAATAGCTAATACAACAAGCTATGTGGGTGCTGGAACCATCGAATTCCTGATGGATATTGACACCGGGGCGTTTTATTTCATCGAAGTCAATCCTCGTGTTCAGGTCGAGCATACCGTCACTGAAGAAGTCACCGGAATTGACATCATCAAGGCGCAGATTCATCTGGTTGAGGGCGCCGTCATTGGTACTCCTGAATCTGGCGTACCTGCGCAGAAAGACATCGCACTGAACGGGCATGCGATGCAATGTCGTATTACCACCGAAGATCCCGAGCAGAACTTTGTCCCTGACTATGGACGTATCACCGCTTATCGCGGTGCATCGGGTTTTGGTATTCGCCTCGATGGCGGCACAGCCTACTCAGGCGCAGTCATCAATCGTTTTTATGATCCTTTGCTCGAGAAGGTGACGGCATGGGCGCCAACGCCAGATGAAGTCATTCGACGCATGGATCGAGCCTTGCGTGAATTCAGAATACGTGGTGTTGCCACCAATCTGACGTTCCTGGAAAATATCATCGGTCACAAGGAATTTCTTGATAACACGTACACCACGAAGTTTATCGACACAACACCTGCCCTGTTCGATCAAGTCAAACGTCGTGATCGCGCAACCAAGCTCTTGCAATACATCGCCGATGTAACGGTCAACGGGCATCCTGAAGTCCGGGATCGGCCCAAACCGAGAGTCGATGCTCCGGCGCCGACAGCGCCCTGGTTTGATGATGTCATCAAGCCCGGTACCAAGAATCGCCTTGACCAGGACGGGCCAAAAGCGTTTTCTCGCTGGTTACGTGAGCAACCTCAGGTCATGATCACGGACACGACCATGCGTGATGCGCCGCAATCCCTGCTGGCGACGCGCATGCGAACAACCGATATTGTCGGCATTGCCGGTGCTTACGCGAAATCACTGCCAGAACTCCTGTCACTGGAGTGCTGGGGTGGTGCCACGTTTGACGTCAGCATGCGTTTTCTGACCGAGGATCCCTGGGAGCGTCTGGCATTGATCCGAGAACGGACACCCAACCTCTTGCTGCAAATGTTGATACGCGGCGCAAACGGTGTCGGTTACACAAACTATCCAGATAACGTCGTGCAGCATTTTGTCAAACAGGCGGCAGACGGTGGCATTGATCTCTTCCGCGTATTCGATTGCTTCAACTGGATCGACAATATGCGCGTTTGCATGGATGCAGTTCTGGAAGCCGATAAATTATGCGAAGCGACTATCTGCTACACCGGCGATATGCTCAATGAGGCGCGTCCAAAATATCAACTGGATTATTATCTGAAGCTTGCGCGAGAGCTTGAAAAGGCAGGCGCACATATTCTATGTATCAAGGATATGGCCGGACTGATGAAACCTGCCGCCGCAACCATGCTGTTCAAAGCGTTGCGAGAAGAGACCGAACTACCCGTGCATTTCCACACGCATGACACCTCAGGCATCTCAGCCGCCAGTGTACTCGCCGCGGTGGATGCAGGTGTCGATGCAGTGGATGCCGC
>CAYUZB010000013.1:4478-13292 GCA_964449565.1 uncultured Granulosicoccaceae bacterium
CAGCCGCCAGTGTACTCGCCGCGGTGGATGCAGGTGTCGATGCAGTGGATGCCGCGATGGATGCCTTCTCTGGCAATACATCTCAGCCGTGTCTCGGTTCAATTGTATCGGCATTGGCAGGCGCCGAGCGTGATCCGGGGCTTGATAACAATGCCATTCAACGCATTTCGTTTTACTGGGAAGCCGTGCGTAACCAGTACGCCGCTTTTGAAAGCGATTTGAAAGGACCAGCATCCGAAGTCTACTTGCACGAAATGCCGGGCGGACAGTTTACCAATCTCAAGGAACAAGCGCGTTCCATGGGCTTGGATTCTCGCTGGCACGAAGTGGCTCAGGCTTACAGTGATGTTAACGACATGTTTGGCGATATCGTTAAAGTAACGCCATCATCGAAAGTGGTTGGCGATATGGCTCTGATGATGATCAGTCAGGACATGTCGATCGCCGATGTTACCGACAAGGACAAGGAAATAGCATTCCCCGACTCGGTAGTGTCAATGATGCGTGGCGAGCTGAGTCAGGTAGATGGCGGATTTCCTGCCGATATTCGCGACAAGGTACTCAAGGGAGAAGCCCCTTTGAAAGAACGTGCCGGCGCGACTATCCCTGCCGCAGACCTTGACGCGGTCAATACTACGGTCAGTGAGATTCTTGAACGTCCCGCCAGCGATAACGATATCGCTTCCTACAATATGTACCCCAAGGTTTTCACCGAATTTGCCGGCGCTCAGGATCTTTACGGTCCGACGAGTGTTCTACCGACGCTGGTGTATTTTTATGGGCTGGAAGTAGGCACTGAAATATTTGTCGAAATCGAGAAAGGCAAAACGCTTGTTATTCGTTGCCTCGCGGTGGGTGATCCAAACGAGAAAGGCATGGTTCGAGTCTTTTTCGAATTGAACGGCCAACCTCGATCGATCGCCGTGCCTGATCGGGTTCATGGCGCTGCCGGAACCGCTGTAAGAGCGAAGGCCGATCCCGATGACAAGGGTCAGGTTGGCGCACCGATGCCTGGCGTCGTCTCTACAGTCAATGTAAGCAAAGACCAAAAAATCGAGGTCGGCGATGTGCTGTTGTCGATTGAGGCGATGAAGATGGAAACCGCGATTTATTCCGAGAAGGCGGGCGTCGTTGAAGAGCTTCTCGTCAAAACCGGTGACCAGATTGATGCCAAGGATCTGATGGTGCGTATTTCGGACGGCTAATACTAAGGCCAGTTTGTGAGCTGGTTCGCACATGAAACTTGAACAAGGAACGCAGCTTGCAGATTAAGTAACTCCTTGGTGTTACTGGCCTGCATGCGCTGTGACTGACTTTACCCCGCTGGATATAACCTGGTTACTGATTAGCGCTTTTCTGGTCATGACCATGCAGATCGGCTTCTGCATGCTAGAAACCGGATTGGTTCGCTCCAAGAACAGCATCAATGTGGCGTTCAAGAACGTCATGGATTTTGTCGTGGCATCCCTTACCTTCTGGGCTATTGGCTATGGCCTGATGTATGGTGACACTATCTCAGGAATGCTGGGCACAACGTTATTCTTCGTCGACCATAAAGAGACAGTCGGTGCTTTTTTCATCTATCAGATGATGTTCTGCGGCGCAGCCGCGACTATCGTTGGCGGCGCGATTGCCGAACGTACCCGATTTTCAGCCTATATCATCATCAGCATCGCGATGGCAGCGGTCCTGTACCCGCTTGTCGGTCATTGGGTGTGGAATGGCGCTGTTGACGGCATCAGCAATGGTTGGCTGGCCCAGCAAGGTTTTATCGATTTTGCTGGTGGTACTGTCGTGCATGGCGTTGGCGGTTGGGTCGCATTGGCAGCCGTTCTGGTCATAGGTCCGCGCATTGGCCGGTTTGACGACAGTGAAAAACCCATACGTGGAAGTAACTACCCTGTCGCCGCTGGTGGCGTACTCGTACTCTGGTTTGGCTGGTTCGGTTTTAATGGTGGTAGTGCCTTAGGCTACGATGCCGACATCGCCAAGGTTGTCATCAATACCAGTCTGTCTGCGGCAGTGGGCGGAGTGACTCTGGTAATACTGGCTTGGATGAGGACGCGTAAAGCGGATATCGGTGCATCACTGAACGGTACGGTCGCCGGTCTGGTCGGTATCACTGCCGGCTGCCATCTGTTCTCCACCCTGGATGCCTTGATTGTCGGCGCGCTGTCCTCGCTTGCTTGCTTTGCGGCGACGCATCTGCTTGAAAAATTTAAGGTTGACGATGTTATCAGCGCGTTTCCTGTCCATGCAGTAGCCGGCATCGTTGGCACATTGATGATCGCCGTTCTAGGAGATACAACAGGCTTCCCCCTTGGATTTTCTCGCTTGCAGCAATTCGGTGCGCAGTTAACTGGCGTTGCAGCGGTCGCGGTTTGGGCATTTGGCGCAGGTTTCATTTTCCTGCATACACTCAATCGATTCTTCCCATTACGCGTCAGCGCCAGCGATGAAATTGAAGGCTTGAATATCAGTGAACATGACGCATCAACTGAACTACTGGATTTATTGGTTGAATTGCGCGAGCAACAAACGGGCGATTTCAGCCAAAATGTGAGCGTTGATCCACACACCGAGATTGGCCAGATTGCAACCGAATACAATAGTGTGCTGGATAGGGTCAGACTCGAGATTCAAACGCGTGAGGAAGCTTACACACAACTTCAAGCCGCCAGTAAATTTCAGTTTATCTTCGAGAATGCTTATCAAGGGATTATCCAGTTTTCCATCACCGGACGGATAGTCAAAGCCAATCCTGCTGCCGTGCATATTCTCGGTTACCAATCGGCAGATGAACTGATGGTAAAATCAGGGCGCTGGTTAAAGAATACGAATATCGCCGCATGCCAGCAACTACAGAAAAAAGCAGAGTCACTGGAGGAAAATAGCGAAAACCCAGGGGCCGAGCTTGAATTCAGCCGCCGCGCAGCTGACAACACTTTACATGCCGCCTTGACGGTACGCTACATCAATGCAACGGACGAACAACCCGAATGCTACCTTGCTTCATTGATCGACATCAGTGACAAGAAAGCCAATGAGCAATTGCTTATCGATAAAGAATCGGCTGAAGAAGCAAGCCGCGCCAAAAGTGAATTTCTTGCCAATATGAGTCACGAAATTCGTACCCCGCTTAACGGTGTGACGGGCATGCTCGAACTGTTGTCTCGCACATCGCTTGATCAACAGCAAAAACGTTATACCGACATTGCCAGTACATCTGCCGAAGCTCTGCTAAGTGTTATCAACAGTATTCTGGATGTATCCAAGATCGAAGCTGGGAAGATAGAACTTGAAACAGCCGAATTCTCGTTAACGGACATGCTCGCAGATGTTGCTGAAATGTTTGCGCCGCAGGCCCTGTCGAAAAATCTTGAACTTATCAATATTACGCGCACCGGAGTGCCGAACCGTATCATCGGTGACGCTGAGCGTATTCGGCAAATTCTGATCAATCTTGTCAACAATGCGGTGAAATTCACCGACCAGGGAACGATTACGATCGAGTCTTCTCTGGTGCGCAGCAAATCCGGTTTGGCACATTTGCGATTCCGCGTAGCTGACACCGGTGTGGGTATTCCCGCGGAGGCGATGGAAACCTTGTTCCAGGCGTTTACCCAGGCTGATACCTCAACGACTCGCAAGTTTGGCGGCACCGGGCTCGGCTTGACGATCAGTCGACAACTGGTTGAATTGATGAATGGCCGTATCAATGTCGCGAGTAAGCCCGGCAAAGGAACAGTCTTTCAAGTAGACCTTGCCTTGCCTATCGGAAAATCCGACCAGCCCGGAGCAACAGCTTCCCTGCCTGACTCAATCCGAGGCAAACGTATCCTCGCTGTCGACGATCACAAGGTCAACCTTGAACTATTACAAGGCCTGCTAACACCGCAAGGCTTGATTGTCGACACGGTAGTCAATGCGAAAGACGCATTGACAGCCATGCAGAAAGCGCTTGATGAAGGCCGTGCCTACGACCTGGCTCTGCTCGACTTCCACATGCCGGAGATGGACGGTAGTGAGCTAACCGAAAAAATACGCGCAAAAACCGACTTCAACCATACGCGTCTTGTCATGTTGACATCCATTGATCAAGCTGTGATGACCGATCGGCGTAATGACATCGGTCTCGATGGCTATATCACCAAACCCCTGCGGGCGTCGCGATTGTTTGACACTCTGTCAGAGGTTCTTGTCGAAGCGCAAGAGAAAGAACAGTCTGAAGTGACTGACATCGGTACGGCTAACAAGACACCGCAAGTTACACCAGACACTAGTGATCAATCCATAACTGTTCTGCTGGTTGAGGATAATCCGATCAACCAACTGGTTGCCGAGGAGCTACTCGCCAGCATGGGCTTTGAAGTTCGAACCGCGAATGATGGCAAGGAAGGTCTGGAAGAGTTGGACAAAGGCGGGATAGACCTTGTTCTGATGGATAACCAGATGCCGGTCATGGATGGTTTTGAAGCAACGCGCGAATGGCGTGCAAGAGAAGAGCGCAATGAAAACGGTGCCTATACCGGGCGTATGCCGATCATTGCTTTGACGGCTAACGCTGTCAAAGGGGACCGGGAAAAATGTATCAACGCCGGCATGGACGACTATGTCACCAAGCCCATTGATCCCGAAACACTCGAAAATGTCATTCGCCAGACACTGGCCGCTGGACATTCGAATCTGCGCAAAGCCAGTTGATGATATAAAAAACGCCGGGATCGAGCCCGGCGTTTTTTCAGCGCATTTTTTATTACTCGTTGTTCAACGCTTCAGCGTTGAACAACTACGCTTTAACGATATCCGACTACTTCGTACTCACCGCCACTAATAACTTGCTCTTTATAAGAACCTGCTGTGTCACCCACATCAGACAGCTCTACTGCACTGGCACCGACGTAATCAACTTCGCCACCCTCGGCAAGAATCTTCAAACCCTTGGCAATTTCACCGGGCAGTATAGGCTCACCGGGTCCGTTTGCTACATCGAGAATGGCACCTGCAATGGCACCACGCTCTGTAGAACCTGCTTTTTGCATCGCCAGAATGATCAGCGCCGCAGCATCATAAGATTCAGGTACGAATGGACCCACTTCAATACCGGCGGCTTCCATGAGTGCCGGGAAAGCTTGTGAGCCAGGAGAGTCAATACCCGGCAATGAAGTCACCATGCCTTCCACGCCGTCACCAAGGGCTTCGATGATCGAGTTTCCAACCATGCCGTCACCACCGTAGTAATTTTCAAATGCATCGGTATCAAGCGATGCCTGAATGATTCCCCTGCCACCCTGATCAACATAACCCAATACAACAAGATCAGAAGCGCCAGATGCGGACAGTGCTGCTACTTCAGCTGTGTAATCCGCTTTCCCATCTTCATGTGCTGCAACAATTTCGACTTTGCCACCCGATGCAACATAAGCGCTTTCAAATGCATCAGCAAGACCTTTACCGTAGTCATTGTTGGTGTAAGTGACGGCAACGGATTTAACATCACGGTCGTTCAGGATGTCAGACAAGACCTGACCTTGGCGAGCATCAGATGGTGCAGTTCGGAAGAACAGGCCACCGTCTTCGATGCTGGTCAACGCCGGTGATGTTGCAGATGGCGACACCATCGCAAGACCATTGGCGACCGCTACATTGTTTACCGTCGCTATCGTGACGCCGGAACAATCAGCACCGACCATCGCCACGATATTGTCTGAGGTTACCAGCCGTTCGGCCGCCGCCGTGGCGGCACCCGCATCAACACAGGTACTGTCAGCGCGAACTGATTCGATCTGTGTACCGTCAAGTAAATTTCCGCTCTCGTTGGCCTCAGCAAAAGCCGCTTCGGCACCGGCTGCCATCGGCGGGGTCAGTGATTCGATGGGGCCCGTAAAACCCATCATGATGCCGACTTTGACCGTATCAGCCGCATAGGCTGTCGCCATCCCAGCGCTAAGTGCCGACGCGACCCCGACAGCTGATAATGTGCGAACCAGTGCACGAGTTGTTCTGATAGACATTCGATTTTCTCCCGAAAATACTGTTTTGGTACGCCAATCATACCGCAAGCATGGCGATTCACCCAAGCCCGGAGATATCAACGAATTGGGAAGTACAACTCAGTTATCAGGTGCTCAGCATCAGTAGTATCCGGATCGTTAAGGTATATCTCGAACGGCTTGATGGACCTTGACGCCTTTATACTGTCTGCCCGCAGGCTGATCATGCCGGTGCTCCAGGCATTACCCAGATGTTCATAGCGGCCAGTGTGCGTGAGTTTAAGTGCACGACAGGCAGGAATATCACGAATCAAGGCCGGTGGTTCTATATCAGTCACGTCACTACTGGTAACACCAGCGACATACCGACAGCGACTTGCCTTGATGTCAAAATGATCGTACTGCGCCATCGCAGGACCCGCCGCAGGGATCTCCGCTGCCTTCATTGCCGGCATCAACAGGCCAAAACTTGCTCGCATTGACGATTCCATATCTGCCATCACCGTCTCCGCCGCCACACCAACGAATTGTCGCGCATCGACATCGACAATGCCTGCATTGCTCGTCGCAGAATACACAGCATCATTCTCAAGGTAATCCTTTAACAGGCGTAATCCGCGTGTGAAATCCGAGCGAATGAACGCGCTCATCGTGCCTTTCATGAAGAACAGAAAAAATGGCAACTGACTATCCATTTTCCAGGTGACGCGAGTTGATGCATCAGCCTGTTCTTTCAGTTCGAAATCTACCTTGGCGTTGGATTTGAACGGTTTGATAAAATTCAGTCGGCAATGAATCTGATTGCTATCGCTACTGAGAAGCGACATGGAGCCTTCGCCGACCTTTCGACCTTGCCAACGGTAACCATGACCAGGTTCATGCGTGACACCCACAAAGTCGAGCTTTGCATCCGGCTCCGTGTACAACCACGGAGACCATGATGGCCATGACTCGAAATCCGTCAGCACCTCATGAACACGAGACAAAGGAGATCGGATATCGATCGAGGCAGAGGCGGACATCGCAGGCATGATTGCTCCTGATGACTTCGGAGATTGCTGACCAATTATGACCTCAAGCGAATTCCCGACGCAAGGCCGCGCCGTGTTGATCGAGCCTGGGAGTTTCTCTGCCAGCCGCCGAACCATCTGATAAGTAGGGATGCGCAGGCATAGTGACAATCTGCTCGTGTGAATTGATCACGGTCCTGGTACGTAGTGCCGGGTGATCAAGCAACGCGTCAACCGTGTTGACTGCACCATAGGCTATGGACGCATCATTTAACGCGCGACGAAACTCAACCGTGCCGAGCTTTCGCGTCGCGTTATTTATCGCAGCTTCGAGCGTGTCTCTGTTTTTCACTCGCAATACATTGCTGGTGTATTTCTCATCGGTGCTCAATTGACCGAGTTTCAGCACGTCATGACATAAGCGATACCATTCACGTTCGTTCTGGATGGACAACAGTGTCAGCGTCCCCTCCTTATCTTCGAACGCGCCATAGGGTGCAATGGATGGATGCCGCAAACCGGCGCGCGATGGTGCGCCGTCACCACTACTCGCATGTAAAAAAGGCACGCTCATCCATTCAGCGGCCACATCGAACAAGGATACATTGAGCTCACTACCGGTTTGCGTGCGTGTTCTAAGCAGTATGGCCTCCAGGATTGCGGCATAGGCCGTGACACCTGCACCAATATCACACAGTGAAATACCGATACGACCAAGCTCCCCCGGACCACCCGAGATTGATATCAAGCCCGTCTCTGCTTGCACCAGCAAGTCATAAGCTTTCATACCTTTGACAGCTTCCCGGTTACCGTAACCGGAAATATTACACGTGATCAATTGCGGGTTCTTTGCCGCCAGTGCTGCTCTGTCAAAACCGCGACGATCCAGTGCGCCTGGACTTAAGTTTTGCACCAGAACATCAGCTGCACATATCATACGATGCAACAAAGCGGCATCATTTTTATCGGTGATATCCAGAACAATCGATTCCTTGCCCGGATTATTCCAGGCAAAGTAGCTGCTATCCCCTTTTGCAGCCGCATCATAAAACCGGGCAAAGTCACCGCCTGCCCGTTCGACCTTGATGACACGTGCGCCAGCATCGATCATTCGCGATGTGCAAAGAGGTGCCGCTACCGCTTGCTCGATCGCAACGACCAGAATACCGTCAAGCGGTTTTGACATCGAGCCCGAACTCTCTGGCGGAGCGCTGTAGCCACAACCATATATAGTCGGCAAAGCTTCTTCGAACAAACAATTGGTAGTTGTCCTGATCGATGGCGGCAAGCGTTGCCTGTGCCTTGGCAAATGTTGTATTCACAACTTTACCATTGCGGAAATTGCGCTCGTGTACATCATAGGTGGTGCTTTTCTTCAGTACGTCAATGGCATGACCACCACTTAGATTCAACTGGCAGTATGCGCTACTGACATTGACGATAGCCACATGATGGTTTGCTGTCGCTGATCTCAAGTAGGCGAGCAACTCATCGACTACCTTATACGGGCACGTCAGCAACCATTCGTCAGGAGACATCCAGTAAATCGTATGACCCTTGCTGGCAGTCATTGCCAGCCGCTCGGGCAACTTCAAACCAAGCGTTTTATCCAATGCTTTACTCAGAACCGGCGCATCTGTCGATGCTCTAAGCGTCAGGATGCCGGTATCGATCTCACGCAATTGCACACCGTCGGCTACAACCTCAGCAGCCGATGATTGCTTGCGGAGTTGATCCCCAACATGGGACCATGGGGTTCGCTTGCTATTGTTCATAGATTCTGGCTTCTTCGCTAAACTATCTGTTCTGGG
>CAYUZB010000013.1:13392-51222 GCA_964449565.1 uncultured Granulosicoccaceae bacterium
TTGTTCATAGATTCTGGCTTCTTCGCTAAACTATCTGTTCTGGGCTTTCTGTTCTAAGCTTTCTGTCGCTTGCCATCCGGATCCACAAAAACCGGATCGCAGATAAGAGCTTCTATCGTCTTGCCATTGGCCAGTGGGAAATAAACAGAATCACCTTTTTTACTCAGGCCACCCCTGATCAATCCCATGGCAATACTACGATCAAGAAACGCGCTGTAATAGCTCGATGTCACATGGCCGACCATAGTCATGGGAATGGCTTGATCAGGCGTAAATACCGCTTGCGCACCTTCAGGTAAGACCGCCTCAGGGTCAACGGTCTTCAATCCGACCAGTTGTTTTCGATCGTCTCGCAGACAATCGGCGCGATGCATACCGCGTTTGCCAATGAAGCTGAAGGGTTTGTTGTTTGCAACCGCCCAGCCGTGATCAAGATCAATAGGTGTGACTGAACCATCGGTCTCCTGACCGACTATGACAAATCCCTTCTCGGCGCGCAGTATATGCATGGTTTCCGTACCATAAGGCGTCAAATTATACTTCTCGCCAGCTTTGAACAAGGCCTTCCAGACATGCAAGCCATAGTGCGCCGGCACATTGATCTCGTAGGATAGGTCACCCGTGAAAGAGATACGGAAGACACGGGCGGAAATGTCCGCAACCTTGCCCTCGCGCCAGTCCATAAATTTGAAGGCATCCGGTGCCAGATTGATATCGGTCAGTTCGCTCAGCAACTTGCGACTGTCCGGACCCGCTATCGACATGGTTGCCCACTCGTCGGTCACACTGGTAAAAAACACTTCCAGCTCCGGCCATTCCGTTTGGTGATAGATCTCTAGCCATGACAACACATGAGCCGCCCCACCCGACGTTGTGGTCATCAGAAAGTGGTTGTCGGCGAGACAAGACGTAACGCCGTCATCCATGACCATGCCATCCTCGCCACACATCAAACCGTAACGGCAACGACCAACGGCAAGCTTCTCCCAAGCATTGGTGTAAACACGTCCAAGAAATTCGCGCGCATCCTTACCTTGAATATCGATCTTGCCAAGCGTTGAAGCATCCAGAATACCCACACCATTACGCGTCGCCAATTGCTCCCGCTTTAGCGCATCTTCCATACTTTCGTCACCCACCGGAAAATACCAGGGACGTTTCCATTGCCCGACATTTTCAAATTCGGCCCCTCGCTCGATATGCCACTCATGCAGGGGGGTGAATCGTTGCGGGTCGAACAGAAGATCAGTATGGGCGCCAGCGACCACACCAAAACTCACCGGCGTGTAGTTAGGCCTAAAAACCGTTGTGCCCGTCTCGCTGATACTTTTTCCCAGTGCCTTGGCCACAATGGCCATACCGTTGATATTGCCGGTCTTGCCCTGATCTGTACCAAAGCCCAGAGCCGTATATCGCTTCACATGCTCGATCGATTCAAAGCCTTCGCGTGTTGTCATTTCTATGCCGGCCGCAGTGACATCATTTTGCATGTCAACAAACTGCTTTGGCGCTCGACTGGCGGTCTTGGTATGCGGCACCAGATACAAAGGCATTGGATCACCGATAACCTCATTGGCACCACTTATCGTCGGTGGAGTTGCCGACAGACGTTGATCGATGCCTGCCGCCAAACACGCGTCAGCGGCAACCTGAACTCCATCAACGAAACAATCGGCCAAGGTTTGTCGTCCGTTGACAGCCCCGCCTTCAAAGCGTTGTTCAGTCGTCGGCCCTGGTAAGAAGCCGAGTATCTCTTCGTTCCAGACCGGTCGGCTTCCCGTGTGGCAAGACAGATGAACAGCCGGACTCCAGCCACCGCTTGACGCAAGCGTGTCGCATTCAATATAGATGGATTCACCTGCTACAAAACTGCCCGGCGCATTGATCGGCGCAATGACCGCACCGCGTACTTGTTTGCGCCCCTTAACCTCTATCACCGCGGAGCCTGTCATGACTTGAATCCCCTTGTCAGCAGCTAATTCAAGCACACTGCCTTCCGGTGATTTTCGCGTATCGACAATGACGGCAACTTCACGTCCGGCATCATGCCAGTCGATAGCCGACTGATATCCGCTGTCGTTTGTTGTCATCACGACCAGTTTCTTGCCAGGAACAACCGCAAAACGCTGTATATAAGTTGATATGGCTGAACAGGTAAAACACCCTGGCAAGTCATTGTTCGCATACACCAAAGGGCGTTCATGCGCGCCTGTGGCAAGAATCACACTAGCTGCTCGTATCTTGTGCATGCGCTGGCGAGCAACCTTGCCTGCAGTACTGATCACATGATGATCAGTAAGCCGTTCACGGGCCGTCAGGAAGTTATGATCGTGGTAACCATTGACTGTGGTTCTTGGTAGCAACAAGACGTTATCGTTAAGCGTGAGCTCGGTGATGATGTCATCAACCCACTCCATCGCGGGCTTGCCATCGATATCATCACGCGAATGCAGTAAAGATCCACCGAATTCCTGCTGCTCATCTGCCAGTATCACGCGGGCCCCACGCCTGGCCGCGTCACGCGCAGCAACAAGACCTGTCGGACCTGCACCGATGATCATGACATCGGTATGCTGATTGATATGCTCATAACGATCAGGGTCCCGCTTTTTGGAACTCCGACCAAGCCCTGCAGCTTTTCTGATAAAAGACTCATAGGTTTCCCATTGAGATTTCGGGAACATGAAAGTCTTGTAGTAGAAACCAGGCGACATCAGCGCCCCGCCGAGCCTGCCAAAGACACCCATCACATCATGGTCGACACTCGGCCAGCCATTGACTGAACGACACACCATGCCATCATAAAGTACTTGCTCAGTGACACGAATGTTTGGCGTCTGCGTCGCTTCAGTGGCCCCCAACTGCACAATACCGTTCGGTTCTTCGACACCGGCTGTCATGATGCCGCGAGGACGACCATACTTGAAACTACGACCAATCAGGTTTACTCCGTTTGCCAACAAGGCTGACGCCAGTGTATCTCCCGCATAACCCATCAGCGGTCGATCATTGAACGTAAACCGTATCGGCTTGCGGCGATCGATTCGCCCCCCTTTGCGAAGGCGGTTGCCTTGCTGAATTTCCAGCTGCCAGGCTTGCATCAGCGTGCCCCCCCGGATTCACCATCTATGTCAAGTTCAAGAAATTCACCCACTTTATAAGTGCCATAGATCTCATAGGTCACTGTGTTTCGCGCAATATTGAAATACTTGCGACAGCCAGCGGCGTGCACCCACAACTCGCGGTGTACACCGCGCGGGTTCTTGCGAAAGTAGAGATACTCTCCCCACTCTTTATCAGTACAGTTATCCGGATCAAGCGGTCGCGGTAAATGCGCCTCCCCCGATGCATGAAACTCTTCTTCTTCCCGATGCTCATCGCAATAAGGGCAGTGAATCAAAAACATGTTTGCTTACCCTATGTATTAGTGTGCGACGCCAGCGGCACCGTGTTCATCGATCAGCGAACCATCATGAAAACGCCACATATTGAACGCCTTTGCCAGTTGGTTGGGCTCACCGTTGGCCAGAAGGTCAGCGAACACATGGCCTGAACCTGGCGTCGCCTTAAAGCCACCAGTCCCCCAACCACAATTGAAGAACAGATTCTCGACAGGGGTTTTGGATATGATGGGACAAGCATCCGGCGTGGTATCGACAATGCCACCCCACTGTCGGTTCATATGCACACGACTGACACAGGGAAACAGCTCGAGTATCGCTTGCATTGTATGTTCTATAACCGGGTATGACCCTCGCTGTCCATAACCAAGATACCCGTCAATACCCGCACCGATTACGAGATCACCTTTATCCGATTGCGACATATATCCGTGTACCGCATTGGACATAACCACGGTATCCAATATCGGCTTGATCGGTTCAGAAACATAAGCCTGCAAGGGGTGTGACTCGATTGGTAACTTGAAACCCGCATAGCCGGCTAACACGCCAGAACCACCGGCAGCCACACAACCAATTCGATTGGCTTTTATAACACCGTGCCGATTGGTCTCAACGCCAACCGCCGCACCATCTTCGACGACGATGCCCGTGACTTCCGTTTGCTGGATGATATCTACACCATAACTGTCGGCACCACGTGCAAAGCCCCAGGCAACTGCATCATGACGCGCAACACCGGCACGCGGTTGCCAGGATGCGCCTAGCACCGGATAGCGGGTGCTGCCACTGCAATCCATAATGGGCACGATCTCCTGACACTGTTTCGCATCAAGCACTTCACCATCGATACCGTTCAGGCGATTGGCATTCACCCGCCGCTGGATATCGCGCATGTCCTGCAGATTGTGGCCAAGGTTCATGACGCCACGCTGTGAAAACATGACGTTGTAATTAAGCTCTTGCGACAAGCCTTCCCATAATTTCATCGCGTGTTCATAAAGATGAGCGGCTTCGTCCCACAAATAATTGGAACGAACGATGGTGGTATTACGCCCGGTATTGCCGCCGCCCAACCAGCCCTTTTCAATGACCGCGACATTGATCTTGTCGTGCTGACTCGCCAGATAGTAGGCGGTGGCCAAACCATGTCCGCCACCACCGACAATAATGATGTCGTACGACTTCCTGGGTTGTGGATCGCGCCACATTCGTTGCCAGTGTTCCTGGTGACGAGTAGCCTGCTTGAAAAGCTGGAATCCGGAAAAGCGCTTCATCAGCGTATGTCTGTTCAAACTGGGAGGGCGCTATTGTCCTCTTTTCACCGAACCATGACCTGTCCATTGGCGTACAATAATTGACTAATAGCGTCAATAGTATCTTTTTGCGACATAAATGAGGTCGGACCATGAGCGTAAGCACACCCGAAGGGCTGAGTATCGGATTTGTCCTGCAGCCGCACTTTTCTCTGATGGCGTTTACCGCTGCCGCCGACGCTCTAACAACCGCGAGTCTGGTCACCAAACCAAAGCGATATCGCTTCACGACGATCGGCCTTGGGGCAAGATCGAGCGGACGCTCAGTAACCAGCGATCTGGGCATTCCCGTGCAGGCGGACTTGCGATTGCCTGCTCGTCGAGCCGGTCTCTTTCAGTCTCTCGATGCCATCATCGTCTGCGGAGGCTACCGATGCACATTGAATGAAGACGCATTGATGAGCTCATTTCTGGCACAAGCTGCCGCGAGCACTATGATGCTGGGTGGTATTTGGAATGGCGTTATCGCGCTCGCACACGCCAATTTGATGAGCAATTACGCCTGCGCACTTCACCCAGGCGATCATGATGTCGCCCGCAAGCGATTCCCATTACTCGAAATACGAAACGAAGCAACCGTCATTGACCGAGATCGATTGTCCGCGGCAGGACCCTCAAGCAGTCTGGACCTGATGGCGGCCTTGATTCAACGCCATGATGGTGCCGAGGTGGTACAAGCAGTAAGAAATATCCTGCGCGCCGACATCAGCGCTCCGCAGGCTGAACAGGAAGCACTGGCACGGGATCATGAACACAGGCTGCCGGCGTCACTACAACTCACCTTGCAGTTAATGCGCAACAATCTCGACGAACCTATCGAGCGCGAAGAGCTGGCTCGCCATGCCAATCTTTCAACTCGTGCATTGGAACGTCTTTTTCAAACTCATCTGCAAACGAGCCCCGCTCGACACTATCTGGAGCTCAGGTTGCAAAGTGCACGACAACTCTTGTTAAAAGGGAAAACAACCATCGGCGAGGTCAGTAACAGCTGTGGCTTTGTCAGCAACGCACACTTTAGCCGGGCGTTTGCCAAGCGTTTCGGAAAATCACCGCGCGAGTTCAGAGATTCCGCTTTTAATCGAACATAACAACAATCCGAATAGTAGGCTATTTGAGAGAATTCCAGATTTACTTTTCGTCAAGACCACACAATCGCGTATTAACCGGTAGGCAGCAAAAAACTGGTATACGACGCGGGAAAAATTGACTCAGTAGATTTTTGAGCTGGCTACCTGCCCTAATTGAAAATCTGCTGACCGAAGCTAAACTTGCTAGCGTTGATTCTTTCAACTTTCAAGATAGTTTCAGCTAGATCTTTGCTTGCAAACCATCATTTTCAGCGTCGTCAAAAAGGGCCATAACTATCTCTCACACACACCTAGACTCTGTTTTTCATCAAGTCGATACAGTTCTATTTGATATGGATGGTTTGCTTATTGACAGTGAATCCTTGTCACTGCAAACGTTCAATGAAACCATTTCTGCCTATGGCTTACCGGATCACAGTGGACTATTTAGTAAAGTCATAGGTAAAAACGAAGCATCTCTGGTGGCTACGATATCGAGCGCCCTGGCAAAAACTATCGATGTATCGGCGTTTCGAAAAGACTGGGCTGATCGATATCACGCCATAGTAAAAAATGATCCTGTACCTCTAAAACCAGGCGCAGTCGAACTGCTGGACTGGCTCAAGGCACAGAATATTAAAACAGCTGTCGCCACGTCAAGCAAAACATCGCTTGCAAAAATCAAACTTAAAAATGCCGAATTATTAAAGTACTTTGAATATGTAATTGGCGGTGATCAAGTCACCCAAGGGAAACCACATCCAGAGATTTATCTTAAAGCGGCATCCGCGGTATCTGCAATTAGTTCGCAAACCTTGGTATTGGAGGATTCAGAATTTGGCGTTAAGGCAGGTCTCGCAGCGAACTTCCATGTTATCCAAATACCTGATTTGCTCGAGCCGTCACCTGAATTGTTATCCCTAGGGCATCGAGTTTGTGTCGATCTTCATGAAGTGCTTGCGCTGCTCAAGAGCAGTAGAGTAAAAAATCCTGAATAATTTCTATCTATACTACTCCAAAGACGTCAGATAACTCAGTAGCACCAACACCACTGACAACACACACATAGCCGCCATGATCCAGTAAAGCTGTAATTGCAGCAGATCGAAATAGTAGCCAGACAAATACACCATAATGGCCATCAAAGCCGTCATCACGGTCGCGCTCAATGCTTGCCCACGGGCCGCATTATCTTCGCCTACTCGGCGTGCGATAAACGAGGCGGTAGCAAGAAACGTTAATCCAAATGTCACGGCATGTAGCATCTGAACAACAAACATGAGCCACAATGGAGGAGCCAGTGCCAACAATGACCAACGCACGATGCCGCATACGGCTGCAATAATCAGACAGCTACGTGCTGACAGTCGTTTGGTCATTGACTTGAATCGCCACATCAATAAAATCTCTGCGGCCACACCAATGCCTACCAACAGACTCGCGGTCGTCTCGGAAAATCCATGCTGCGTCCACAGCAAAATGCCAAAGGTATTAAATACTGCATGTGAGGAATGGATAACGCCAGAGGCAACAATAGTCAGCACAATACCAAGTTGATAGAAATCACTTGACCGCGCGCTGGCAGTATCACCTGTTTCCGTGACCACTTTTGTCGGATTACCACGACCAACAATCGGCAATTCAATTGACAACCAGAGGCGTAAAATATTCCCTAACAGCAATATCGGCACAAAGGCCATCATGCCGAGGCGGTCATAAACAAGACCGCTCAATGTCAAGGCAACGACAAATCCAATCGACCCAAACACACGCACCCGCGCGAAATCCGTACCCCGGCGTTCGGTCAAACTCAAAGCCGCCGCATCCGTAATCGGAACCTTTGCATACATGATGATGCCGCAAAACATCCAGATAACCAAAATCACCCAAGGACTTTGCGGCCAGAAGAAGATCAATTGAGCCAGTAACACCAGTGCATTACCGACAATGATCGCTGTTCGCCGACTACCTAGCTGATCCGCCCAACGTCCGAGTTGTACCGTCGTAAACAACATCGCGATAGAGGGCGCGGCGACAATGATGCCAATGGTCTTCGCATCTATGCCTTGACTGTCGAGCCAGACGGCGAAAAACGGACCAATGGATCCAATTGACGCAAACAATGCTGCGTAGTAAAACGAAAATCGCCATTCGGGAGTCAACACATTGGATGACCGGTAACCTTGGCTAGTTGTGACTGAGGGTCAACACACCGTCTCTTTGTTCAAGATTCAAATGCTTGAGAAAACTCATACCGAGCAGTATCTCATCACCAACAAGGCCCGGGGAAATCGACGCATCGATATTGCCGAGCGTTATACCACCAACCGATACAGTATCCAGATGAGTACTATAGGAGGATGCAATTCCGTTGGCAGTATAGCTTTGCGATTTACGCCCGGCTTTCAAGTCCAGATCGTTAGCGATATGTTCTGGAATGGCTAGCGTGGTCGCACCCGTATCCACTAAAAACATAACCGCTATCCCATTGATTTCACCACGCGTGAAATAGTGCCCTCTTTCATTCTGCTTGAGTCTTACCGTCACGTCCCCGTTTTCGGAAATCACCGTTGTCGGTCGTTGATGCTGACCCGAACCAAACACGAGCAATAGACCAAAGCCGGCGACAATGGCCGCCACAAGCGCATATTTTTTGAGCTTTTGTGAGCGGTCTTCGTTTGCCACCGCGCCCACTTTCATACGCGCAATGGCAATATCGACTACCTTGTCAGCAGTCTGGTTTTCGTAGCTGAGGGATGTCTCAGCATCTGGCTTGGCGCGGTCGGGATCGATGCGCTCCATGACAATGACAAGTCCGGTTCGAAGGAACTCTCAGGCTACCCTAATTGGCAAAATTACGCACGAAGCCGTTCACCTTTCGGATCAAACGGCGCTTCATCGAGCAGCACAGCGTCATGATTCAGGCCTAACACAGCGACATGAAACTCTCGATTGTGCTCCAGTTTGCTGGTCTGAATGAAGGCCAGGGCAAGAGACTTGTCAACGCCAAACCCATAGGCCCCCGAACTGACGCGGCCGACCGGTGTGCCATCGCGCAAAAAGACGGGCTCACCCCCCGTGGCATCTGCGTTATGCGCAACGTCGATCTCAAGAAGAACGAGCTTTTCGCGCGGCGGCTTATCCTTCAATTCTAGATAGGCATCGCGGCCAAGAAATTCAGGTTTGTCGAGCTTGATCAGCCGCTCCAGGCCGACTTCCTGTGGCCAGTACTCCGGCGAGTATTCACGCCCCCAACTACCATAACCTTTCTCGACCCTGAGTGATAACAAGGAACGGCCACCCACCGGCACGACTTTCAAACTAGCCCCCGCTTCGAACAAGGCATCGTACAAAGCCAGTTGCTGTTCTTCAGGCACATAAAGTTCCCAACCAAGATCACCGGTAAAAGACACACGCAAACCTATGGTCTCGATACCACCGACGGTAATTTGCCGTGAACGCATGAACGGCCATGATTCATTGGATAAATCTTCATTGGTCAAGCGTGATAACAATTCACGTGCATTCGGCCCGGCAACATTGAAACCACAATGCGATACCGTGTGCGAAACAAAGCTCACCGACTCAGGTCTGGGTACCGCTTTGAAAAAGCGTTGATGGTAACGTTCGGCCATGCCCGAACCGACCATCCAGTAGTCATCTTCATCAAGCTGGGTAATCGTAAAGTCACCCGCAATGCCACCACGCTTGCCAAGTAATGGTGTCAGACAACTACGCCCTGTCTCACGAGGGACTTTATTGGCCACAACCAAATCAAGCCAATCACCCGCACCTGTGCCTTTGACGCGGTACTTCGCAAAGTTGGACACATCAATGATGCCGACACTTTCGCGCAATGCTCGACACTCACGACCTACCGGTTCAAACCAGTCCTGACGATCAAAGCCATAGTTCTCGGTCGGAGAGGTTCCATCCCCGCCAAACCACAGGGGATGCTCCCAGCCATAGTTAAGACCAAAGACAGCACCTTTTTCCTGCTGTCGTTGATATGCCGGTCGCATACGTACCGGGCGACCCGCTTCTCGTTCTTCGTAGGGAAAGTGAATCTTGAAGCGGTGGGCATAGCAATCCAGCGCTCGCTCCATGACATATTTCTTCGGCGTCCAGTCGCCATAGCGCGCCATGTCCCAGGGAAACATATCAAGTTCCGATTCACCTTCAACGATCCACTGCGCCAACTGACTGCCCAAGCCACCTGATTGGCTATAACCGGGAATGATGCCATTGCAGCAGTAATAGTTTTCGAGTTCCGGCACGGGCCCAAACAAGGCTGAACTATCAGGCGACCAGATCATCGGCCCATTGATGACACGTTTGATACCCGCTTCACCCAACAATGGCAAACGCTCGCAAGCACGTTCCATATTCTCTTCGATACGCTCAAGATCATCCGGCAACAATTCATGGCCAAAGTCCATCGGCGTACCATCTACCGCCCAGAAGCGACCATCTCGCTCGTAGGCACCAACCAGCAAACCATTGCCTTCCTGACGCAGGTAGTACTCGCCGTCACGATCAGCTACCGACGGCAATCGCGTTGCCATCGCTTCTATTTCAGGGATGGATTCGGTCACGAAATACTGATGTTCCATCGTCATCAACGGCAGCTCGATACCGGCCATGCGCCCGACTTCACGCCCCCACAAACCCGCCGCATTGACAACGACGTCGGCCTTGATCGTGCCGTTGGGTGTCACCACGTCCCAACCGCCATCCGCACGCTGATTGGTTTCAACGACCGGCGTAAAGCGATGTATTTCAGCGCCACGTGCACGCGCACCTGCGGCATACGCATGCGTGACACCGGACGGATCTACATTGCCCCCATCTGGCTCGAACATGATGCAGCGGACACCACTGTAGTCAACGAGCGGATGCAATTTTTTCGCTTCGTCGGTGGATACCTCATAAAAATCGACACCAAAATAACGCGCCTTGGCTTCCTGAATACGCAGTTGATGCTCACGCTCTTCTGTCTGCGCCAAATAAAGAGAGCCGGGCTGAAAAATCCCGCAACCTTGGCCAGTCTCTGCTTCAAGCTCTTTATAGAGCTTCATCGTGTAGTACTGCAGCTTGGAGATATTGTTGTGATCATGCAGGCCATGGATATTGGCCGCCGCATGCCAGGTAGAACCCGACGTCAGCTCATCACGCTCGAGCAGCATGACATCGGTCCAGCCAAGCTTGGTCAGGTGATAAAGAATGCTGCAGCCAATGAGCCCGCCGCCTACAACCACTACTTGCGCATGATCTTTCATCTATCGAGCATTACTCTGGTTACATTTTGGTTTAGAGCAGGTACGAAATAGGTTCAGTGCATCAAGCCTTAACTGAACATTTTCTGCCAGTTGAAGCGCAAGATACGTGAGGAAAACATAGTCCGCAAGCGGGATCTGGACCCGTACCCACAATTTGTACCAAATAAAAACCAATATAGAGCGCTTATCGGTCTTGGCGACATGACTTCACACGATCGAGTCGGACAAGCGTCGGCACGATAAGCGCATCAGATAATGCTCTCGCATGACGTTTGCATACCGTGGCTTTCCAACTTGCCATAACGGAAGCTCGCCGCCGAGATTGTCCAAGGCTACTCTTACTATCTATGGATGGTTTTAACCTGATTCTGATGAGACTGACTACTGCCATTATCGTGAGCGCAAGCCTGTGGTCATCAGCCAACGCGCAGAGCAGTCCCGAGATAACATTCAATGACGGGCGACTCAGTGTCAACGCCAACAATGTGTCCGTGGCGCAATTAGCAGATGCTCTGAGTCAGGAGACGGGCATCGCAATAGTCATTCAAGGCGATACCAATGCGGCAATGAGTGCCGATATCAACGATGAGCCGTTCGAGAAGGCCATCGCCAAGTTGTCACCCAATCATTTGCTGGTACATGCCAGCAAGGCACTGGATGCCGAAATTCTGGAAGTGGTTCTGATCATCCCCGAAGGTGGATCCCAAGCGAGCGTCGGCGGTGAGTTCCTGCCCTCGGGAGCCCCTGCAGAAGAAATAGCCGGCGCACAACCGCCACCGGCGACCGCTGCCGCCACACCCACCGATGCTGACCCAGCAGCGGCAACGGACGATGGCAGCAATGCACAGATTCGCGACAAGATGCGCAAGCTAAATGCGCGTATTGTCGGTGCGAATCAACCTGTGGTCGGCCCCGATCAGCCCAATCCGTCGACAGCGCCCGATGCCCAGCAACAATAAACCCAACAGCATCGGATAACCCGACAGCCCGGACCTGGTAATTTCGTTGTTGCTTGCGTCCGCGAAATCCTGTTGTACTCGAGCAAGTACCGGCTCACTGGCGATGCCACCACTATTGTTAGCTACGTTACTGTCAGGCGTCTTTGATCGGACACGCGTCCCGACTGTGTTTGCATCCAGGACACCATCGAATGTCAGTCGAGCAATACGCGTTGCCCCTCCCGCAAGAGCGGCTAAATGACATTGCGCGCCGTTATCAACCGGTACACAACGCACATCATCGATATAGCTTTCTGCTAGTGCCGCTCGACCGGTTTCTATTTCGATCACAATGTCATGTGCGCCCTGCGAGTGATCATTGGTCAGGTAGACCGTGATTTCAGAATTTTCCGAGTGTTGTTCAAGTTGCATGGCTATGGCGAGATCGCTGGTGTAAAGCCTTGCGACACTATCGATATCCCCGGCACTCGGCAAATGACGTTGACCGATGGTTTGATTCGTATCCTGCAGTGCTCTGACAGTGGGAAGACCATTTTGCGAAAAATGCGTCAACCCGTAATGCATGATCGATCCGTAATCGTATTCGCCAAGTAACACCCCGCGGCGATTCGAGATATCAAAATTATGCCGCTTCTCCGGATCGACATTCGCCCAAAGAATCTCGATGTACTGGTCTCGATCACTGCGAGTGTGTTCGTGTTCGAGACCCAATGCATGTCCAATCTCGTGCATGATGCTACCGACACCGCAGTTACCGGAAAGCCACACTTCCTGAGCACCGCCCCTGAAGCCGACCCAGGACGCACATCCGCTACCTGCTTGAAAATTCAGATAATCTGCTGGCTGCGATTTATCAGTGACCCGATACAGTGTGATGCCGGCAGCCCGATTCCATTCATTGACCGCAATTTCTATATTCGCGGCAATCACGGGATCAAGCGTCTCGTCAATATGATACGGAACCAGCCCATTGGGCCAGACCTTCGCGCCCTGAGTCAGACCAAAACCGCGTTGCTGCCATTGCTCGACAAAAATATCGCCCTCGACAATGCGCTTGCCATCAAGACCCTCGCTGCCGAATGCGATTTTTATTGGCAATCCAATGCACAACACAGCGGCACAGAGCAGCAAGCGCACACGATGCGCGGCACGGACTGCAGCTATGAGGGATATGACGATCACGGACAACCCTGTTACGGTGAGTTTGCAGGTAAAATCAACGCAACTTTCAGACCTGATGGGGTTTCAGAACATGTCATTGAGAATCAACGATTTAGCGCCCGATTTCACAGCCAAAACCACACAGGGAGATATTCATTTCCACGATTGGATTGGCGATGGTTGGGCGATCCTTTTCTCACACCCAAAAGACTTCACACCGGTTTGCACCACTGAACTCGGCACCGTTGCCGCTCTGATGCCGGAATTCGAAAAGCGCAATACCAAAGTCATGGGCCTGAGCATCGACCCGGTCGAAAACCACGCAGAATGGAATAATGACATCGAGGAAACCCAAGGCCACCGGGTAAATTTTCCGATGGTTGGTGACACTGATCTTGCCGTTGCCAAGGCCTACGATATGTTCCCTGCCGATGAAACGGGTACCAGCGAAGGACGCACGGCGATGACCAATGCCACAGTTCGCTCCGTGTATATCGTCGGTCCTGACAAGAAGATCAAATTGATTTTGACCTACCCCATGACGACCGGAAGAAATTTTGATGAAATCCTTCGCGTACTCGATTCCATGCAGATGACGGCCGAACACAAGGTGGCGACACCCGCAAACTGGCAGGACGGTGACGAAGTGATCATCGTGCCCGCAGTCACCGATGAAGAAGCCAATAAAAAATACCCGAATGGTTTTCGTGCAGTGAAGCCTTACCTGCGCTACGTCGAGCAACCCAAAAAAGGTGTTTAGTCCCGCCGAAGGTCGCGCCGAAGGTCTCACCGCAGGGACTCCCCAAAGGTCCCTCCGATTCGACTCATTTCAACGATGAAAAACGACAAACCCTTGACCGCGCCCGAAGATGCTGTTGAGCTGGGTGAAGATGCGATGGGCCGTAACGAGGCTGAACGCAAAGCAAGACGTGACACGTTGAAATCCATGTTGCAGGTCACCGAGGCGCGCGTACAACGCGCGCAACGCGGTAACAAGCCGGTGCTGGCTATCGGCTATCAGGTACGTATTCGTAGCGGCGGGCAAGCAGGACAATCAGGACTCATTCTCGATGCCGATTTCATAAACAGTCGCGTGCTGGTTGAAACCGACAAGGATCAACCAGCAGTATGGTTGAGCTTTGATCACGTGGAAGCGGTACCCGACAATTCCTGACCATGCGCCTGCATAATCCTTTTGTTCTTGATCTTCGTTCCATCGCCCTGTTCCGAGTCGCACTGGGCTTTCTCATACTTTTCGATCTGATCCTCCGCGCGAAGGATCTCGCCATTTTCTACACCGACGCGGGCGTTTTGCCGCGACACCATTGGATAGACATCACACATCGCTGGTACTGGAGCCTGCATGCCGCGAATGGCGAATGGTGGTGGCAAGCCTTGCTGTTCGCGCTAGCCAGTCTGTTTGCGATTGCCCTTATGCTCGGTTATCGCTCCAAGCTCATGGCGTTCTTGTCGTACATTCTGTTGTTATCGCTATTGAACCGCAATGTTCTACTACTCCAGGGCGGCGACATTCTACTCATCGTGATGTGCTTCTGGAGTCTGTTTCTGCCATTGGGTGCGCATTTTTCAATCGATGCAGCCTTGCAACCTGAACTGCAACGCACGCCAAACTCGCAACGCTTCGCCAAGCCCGATGAGCATCGCTACTTCTCGATCGCAACCATAGCGATCGTATTCCAGATTCTGTATCTGTATTTCTTTACCGCATTGTTAAAAGACGGAGATGCCTGGCGCAGCAACTTTGATGCGGCCTTCAATGCGGTCAGCTTGCGCCATTTCGCGACCCCCATGGGGGAATGGATCACACAATTTCCCGGTCTTTTGAAGCTCGGCACCGTCTATGTACTGGCCGTTGAATTCCTGGCCCCGTTTCTGGTGCTGGCTCCATTTCTCTGGCCAAACCTGAGACTGATCGGTCTCGCTCTACTGGCTTCACTACATGTGGCTTTTCTGTTGATGCTGCACATCGGATTGTTCCCATTGATCGACTTCATGGCCTTGTCTCTATTGATACCAGGAAGCGTTTGGGCATATCTACACACGCGACGCCAGTCACCCGAGATAAACGGCATAACGATTCACTACGATGAAGACTGTGGCTTTTGTCTGAAGATGTGCTTGATCCTGCGCGAATTCCTGTTGCCAAGAACCGTGCCGATCGTGCCTGCACAGAATACAGCTGCCGTACACGCGATCATGGAAAAGGAAAATTCCTGGGTCATTACCGATGCTGCCGGCAAGCCTTATATTCACTGGCATGCCATGGCTTTCCTGTTCAGTAGACGTTGGCCATTCAAGCCAATCGGCTGGCTGATGTCTTTTCCACCGTTCATGGCGATAGGCAACAGGGTCTATCGCTGGGTTGCCAACAACCGTGGCTTGATGGGCAAGGTTACTTCAATAGCGCTGCCCTACCGAGCATTAAAACTGAAGCCTACCCTGATCGGTTCTGCGCTGGCACTTTTGTTTTTTTATGTCGTTACGATGTTCAACGTCTATGAACTTCCGGCCGTTCGCGAAAGAATGCCTAGTCATGTTGAACACATTGCCCGTATCGGGCGCATCGATCAACGCTGGGACATGTTTGCCCCCTACCCGATCACTACCTCGTCCTTTCCCGCCATTTTGGGGAAACTCCGATCAGGAGCGCCCGCCAATCTGTATCCAAAGACGACCAATTCACTCACCTGGAAGCCGCCGTCGAATTTTTACCACTTGTATGACTCATATCGTTGGCGCAAATATTACGGTCGCGTTAATGGGCATCGAAACAATGTCGTTCGCAACGCACTTGGTGATTACCTCTGCAGAAGCTGGAACTATCGTGGTCGACCCTTCCAGGAACAACTAGCCACGTTCGAGATTCAATTCATCAGCTTTCGCACCAACAAAGACGATAGACCCCAGCAACGAAGCTCACGCACTGTTTGGAAACACTGGTGCTTCCCTGAATACAAACCGGCGAGTTGAGTTGCACTCTAGTGGTTTAACTGACAATGTAGTTAGCGTTACCGGTGGCGATCAACGTCGACTCCTCATTGAGCAAGCTCATTTGACAGGCGGCAATGCGCTTGCCAAGACGAACAACGGTGGCCTCAGCAGAAAATTTCTTGCCGATTCCCTGACGTAGATAGTCGACACGCAGATCGATCGTACCCAGGTGGGCAAAGCGCGTCATGACTGTCGCCGCGTCTTCATGCTTGTAATACTCGGCAATGGCCCACATCACGGCAAGTCCGCCCACCACATCGAGTACCGAAGAGATCATCCCACCGTGTAATCGGCCATACACATAATGGCCGACAAACTCAGGACGCATGTCGAATCCGATCCGGACCGGTGCAATCTCCAGCCTCTCTAGCCGAATACCAAGAAATTCATTAAAACTTATCTTGTGCTCAAACAAACTTGTGATCTCCTGCACAAGTTTGCGTTGCTCCAACTCGTCGCGAGTGACCTTATCTGTACCGTGAGCAGAGCGTTCAACCATGACACAACGTGACCCCGTCGAGCTTTAAAGCGTGAGAATAGCAGGGTCTATCGAAGTCTGTCGCAGGTCGGTAAACAGAGACTCTAGCTTGGCCTCGCTACGCCGCTTACGACGCCATGATTCGAATAAGTCTCGCAATACTACTGATATCACTGTGGTCGCTCCCGATTGCCCCGGCCGATGCCGCTGCCTACCGCTGCCTTGACGAAGATGGCCGTACCAGTTACTCCGAAAAACCCTGCTCGGAGAACCAACGCGTCAACAAGATCATTTCTGGTATTGGAGGCGGTATTGAGTACCATTGCGAGTTACCAAAGCGCCTGGCCAGTGAAACAGCCGACGACATGCGCGCCGGTCGTTCATCGAGTCATGTGTTCAAGAAATTGGGTGGCATTCACACACTTTCGCCGACCGTTATCAGCATCATCAACTACGTGTATCAATACAAGTTCAACTACCAGGCAACCACGGAACGTATCCTGGACCTGACCGAGCAACGCTGTGAAGTCGGTTCATTCGGCGTCACCGATTGCGAACAATTCCCACCCGCATTTGTATCATCTGCTGGCGGTTGTCACGGAAGCGAACGCAATTTAACGCAGCTGCAAAATGCACCGTATGCTGATAACAGCGAGTCGGATTAACAACGACACAGCCAACTTCGTTACGGTATGTGAGACGGCGCCTGTCCCCTAGCGCGCTTACCCCGACTTGACGGCAGTTGCGACAGCAGAACGGCTAAACCCGAACAGACGTTTGATATCTTCCAGTACGAGATAATTGACGGGTATTAGAATTAACGTGACTATGGTTGCAAACAGAATTCCATAGCCCAGAGACACCGCCATTGGAATCAGAAACTGTGCCTGCGTACTAGTTTCGAAAATCAGCGGTATCAAACCGAAGAATGTCGTCAATGACGTCAGAATGACCGCTCGAAATCGGGCGAGACCCGCCCCTTTCACCGCGTCAAACAACTCGATACCCTTGGCGCGCTGTCGATTGACCCAATCTACCAGTACCAGTGAGTCATTCACTACAACACCAATCAATGCCAACATGCCCATATAGCTCATAACGCTTAAGGACATACCCATCAACATGTGACCCAGTACGCCGCCAACCACACCGAATGGAATGACGACCATGACAAGCAACGGCTGCAAGTAGCTCTTGAAGGGTATCGCCAACAAGGCATATATCACCATCAACACAAATATGAGTCCGGTTTTCAAGCTACCAAAAGATTCTCGTTGCTCGCGAGCTTCTCCTTCAAGACTGATACGAAGATCCGGAAACTCCTGTTCAAGCTCAGCTGCCAGTTCCGTCAGATCGCGCTTGATTCCTTCAACGTTCGCTGTGGCCTTGTTTACATCGGCCTGAACATTGACTGTGCGACGACGATCTACGCGCCGAATTTGTGCAAACCCGCGTCCGACATCAATCGAGGCGACACTATCGAGTGGCACACTATTGCCAGCCGGGGTGCGAATGCTTAACCGTTCCAACTGATCGATCGACGCCCGCTCCTCCTTCGGATAACGCACATACACTTTCACTTCATCACGATTGCGCTGAATACTCTGCACCTCGCTACCAAGATAGGCAATGCGCACCTGCGAGGCGATATCAGACAAGCTCACACCTAACTGTGAAGCCGCAGGTTTGATATTCAGCTGAATTTCCTGCTTACCGCCTTCAAAGGTATCGGAAATATCAATGACACCGGGATATTGGGCCAGTGCTGACTTGATACGCGCTGAGGCGGAATTGAGCACATCGAAATTCAAGCCCGAAAGTTCAACATCAATCGGACTGCCTCCCCGCCCAAGCTCTGCGCGAAAACTCAAGTTCTTGGCCCCCGCTATGTCTCCAATCTCACGGCGCCATTCTGCAACCAGCTCTCGACTGGTAATGTTAAGCGTTCGTTCTTCCGGCGGTGTGATCTCGAACAGAACACGCCCAAGATTACTGCCCTTGGCCCGGCCACCACTACTACCCGCTGTCGACAGAATCGACTCAATAACGCTTTCGTTAGTCTCAGGATCCACATGTTTGGCCTGCAAACGCTTGACTGCATCTGTCATGCGCTGAACATGGGCCTCGGTTACCTCGAATGGTGTGCCTGCCGGCATCTCAAGATTGGCCCGGGCAATTTCACTTTGCACACGCGGAAAGAAGATGAAGCGAATATGTCCAGCAGATACCAGACTGAAAACAATGATGGCCCCACCCACAAACAAGGACAACACCAGATACCGATTACGTAAAGCGGCAGCCAATACCGGTTGATAAAGCCTGTCGATGCACCATTCAAAACCATCGGCAATCCGATGCTGAATGCGCGCAAATATATTCGGCTTTGTCTCCTTGTGAAAATTCAAGTGACTCATATGAGACGGTAAAACAAATTTTGACTCGATTATCGAGAACAATAAAACCGGTATGATAATCAGAGGTATCTGGGCAAAGATCTGCCCTCGCACACCTTCGATAAGCAATAACGGTGTGAACGCGGCAACCGTTGTCAGCACACCAAATGTGACCGGCACAGCCACCTCATTCGTACCATCTATCGCCGCCTGTACACGGTCCTTTTTCTTGCGCATATGCGTATAGATGTTTTCGCCGGTCACGATGGCGTCATCGACAACAATACCCAACACCAGAATAAACGCGAACATGCTTATAAGGTTCAGTGAGACCCCCAGCAACGGCATCAAGGCGATGCCACCGAGAATCGACACTGGCACACCGATAAACACCCAAGCCGCAACCCAGAATCGCAAGAAGAGTGTCAGTAATATGATCACCAGAAACCCACCTTGCAGGGCGCTTTTGGTGAGCGTATTCATGCGCGCTTTGACGGTGCGCGACCGATCACGCCAATAGCCTATAGTGACGCCGTGCGGCATGCGAGCTTGAGCTTCAGTGAGATACTGCTTGACATCATCGGCGACCAGAATCGCGCTTTGCAAACCCGTGCGAAAGACATCGATCTCGATGCTGTTCTGACCGTTATAACGTTGTGTCAGACCGCCTTCTTCAAAGCCATCAGTGATCGATGCAAGATCACCCAAGGTCACACGTGTTCCATTGGGCCGCGACAATACGACAATGTTGCTGAAGTCCTCCACATCGTAAGCCTGCCCTCGCGTACGCAACAACACCTCTCCACCCGCGGTCGAAATGGCGCCCGCTGCCAGATCCAGAGAACTGTTTTCGATAGCTTGTGCAACGCCCGCAAGCGTCAAGTCATAACGTGCCAGGGATGCCTGAGAAATCTCGATGGCAAGTTCAAAACTACGCGCACCTGATACTTCGACCGACGATACATTGGGTAATGCTTCAAGCTCATCGCGAACTCGGGACGCCAGAATACGCAATTCTTTCTCTGGCAATGGGCCAGCCACAACGACACTGATTACTTCGCGAACACGCTGAGGCACCGTAATAACCGGCGTTCCGACTTCTTCGGAAAATGTCGATATCCCATCCACACGCTGCTTCACTTCATCCAGCACCTTATCGGTATCAAAGCCCTTCGCGACTTCAATACTGACCAGGCCACTGTTTTCGCTAGCGGTTGACGTTATCTGTTTGATGCCAACAATATCCTGCACCACCTCCTCGACCTTGATGGTGACCCCTTCCTCGACTTCAGACGGTGTGGCGCCTCGAAACGGCACGGACACATTGACACGCGCAAGCTCAAAGCTTGGAAAGACTTCCAGAGGAATTCGCGTAAAGAGGGTTGTCAGCCCCCATCCGATGATGAAGAGCATCAGCAGGTTGGCAGCAACCGAATTACGCGCAAACCAATTGATCAGACCATGCATGCTCAGCTCCTGTTACTGGCCGCGTCGCGTTTGCCTTCACTACCCTTGCCTGCATCAGGTGTACTTCCTTCTGGCTTGCCAGCGCCTGCAGGCTTTCCTTCGCGTTTACGCTCTACAGGTTCTGGCGCTACACCATCAACAGTGGCCCGAACCGGCGTACCATCTGTCACCGTACTCAGCGGCGTCAACACCAACACCTCATCATTGTTCAAGCCTTTGGTGATTGCGGCGACATTCTCATCAGACCAGCCAACAGTCACATCGCGGCGAAACAATTGCTTGTTCTGATCAACAACCAGTACTTCACGTTCTTCACGCACAGCCGAGCGCGGCACCACAAATACGTTTTCAAGGATACGCCCGGAAATAACGGCTTGTACATACTGGCCAACACGTAAAGGCGCTGCAACATCAGCGTAAGGCTTAACAACCCGCGCTATAACATTCAACTGTTGAGTTTCCGCATCAACACCTTCGGCGCGGATCAATTTGCCAGACCATACCTGATCCACTCCGCCAACGCGCGCGCTCAATTCTATGTTTGGCAAACTATCGCTAGTACTCTCGGCAGTCGGCAAGTCAAGGTAGGTCAACTGACGATTAGTCAACGGCAAACGAACATCAACACTGTCAATGGCATGTACCTGACCCAAGGCGCCGCCACGAGAAACAAACTGACCAACGTCAATACCTCGTGCCAGTACCAGTCCATCATAGGGCGCAATAATCTGCGTTCGATCCAGATCAAGTTCAGCCCGCGTGACCTCAGCTCTGGCCGCCGCCAGACTGGCCCGCGCTGCGGCGAGTTGCGGTTTGCGCAGGTTCAGATCGGAAGGCTGTCCACGGCGACCCAAACTCTTCCAGTCATCCGCCGCCTGTTTGGCCAAGGCTTGTTGTTCCTGCACCCGCGCATTCGCCTCAGCCAGATTCGCCGTCGCTCGAGTCAAGGCAATTTCATAGTCGCGCTGGTCGAATTGAACAAGCACCTCACCTTTCTGGAATCGCCCACCCACGACAAATCCGGCCGCCAGCTCTGTCACGGTGCCGGTCACCTCGGCAACCAACGTATTTCTGACCGTGGCTGTTACCGTACCCTGACTACGAATGAGGACCGGGTACTTGGTCGCGGTGAGTCGCGTTGCATCGACCGCCTGAGCTCGCGCCTGAGATGGGCGTGAGAAGGGTTCCGGCTGATTGTTGTGAATTGCGTTGCGCGCGAGTAAAGCGCCCCAGAGAATCAGGCACGGAATGGCTATTTTCAAAGTGGTCCTGATTACCTGCATATGATCCGTTTGTCCCGTCAAAGGTTTATTCGGCCGTACGGGTTACCATACGCACCAGCCTAGAGATTAGTTCGATGTTAGCAAGTCAGACCACCAATCATCGCTCATTGTTCGACTATCCCCCCTATTGGGCGGAATGTTACGGTCGTGCCCCATTTTTGCCCATGAATCGTGCCGAAATGGACACTCTCGGCTGGGATAGTTGCGACATAATTGTTGTGACAGGCGATGCCTACGTTGATCACCCAAGTTTCGGGATGGCAATCGTTGGTCGTCTGCTCGAAGCGCAGGGCTTCCGCGTCGGCATCATCGCCCAACCTGATTGGCAAAGCAGTGAGCCCTTCACAGCACTCGGCGCACCGAATTTGTTCTTTGGTATCACTGCCGGCAATATGGATTCGATGATCAATCGCTACACGGCTGATCGAAAGGTCCGTAGTGATGACGCCTACTCACCAGACGACATCGGCGGCCAACGCCCCGATCGCGCGTCCATCGTCTACACACAACGCTGTCGCGAAGCCTATGCCAACATTCCAGTGGTTTTAGGTGGCATAGAGGCGTCCCTCAGACGCATCGCACATTACGACTACTGGCAGGACAAGGTACGCCGCTCGATCCTCGCCGACGCCAAAGCAGACATGCTCGTATACGGCAACGGTGAACGCGCCATAGTCGAAATTGCACACCGGCTGTCAAAAGGCGAGACCATCGAGTCCATTACCGATGTCCGCGGCACAGCTTATTTCGTTGATGATCTGCCCAGTGACTGGATCGTCATAGATTCAAGCAAGGTCGACAAACCCGGGCGCATCGAAGAACCGGTCAATCCTTATCAAGTACCGCAAGACAACACCGACAGCAAGTGTAACGACAACGCGGATAACGACGCTGGCAACAACGGCGCTGGCAACAACAAGGAGCAAGTACTGCGCTTCGTCAGCCGCGAAGAACGCCAGGCAGAGCGAGCTGGCAAACGCGCCCGCACCGTGTTGCGCTTGCCCTCGTTCGATATGGTCAGCAACGACAAGATCCTGTACGCGCATGCCAACCGAGTATTGCACCTCGAAACAAACCCCGGTAACGCCCGAGCCCTGGTGCAAAATCAAGGCGGGCGCAAACTCTGGCTGAATCCACCGCCGATACCGTTAAGCACCGAAGAAATGGATTACGTCTTCGATCATCCTTTCGCTCGCGTACCGCACCCCAGTTACGGCAAGGCCAGAATCCCTGCCTACGAGATGATTCGATTCTCGGTCAACATCATGCGCGGCTGTTTCGGCGGTTGCACATTCTGTTCAATCACTGAGCACGAAGGTCGCGTGATACAAAACCGCTCCGAAGATTCGATTATCAAGGAAATCGAAACCATTCGCGATGACGTTCCGGGCTTCACCGGCGTGATCTCGGATCTCGGCGGCCCGACAGCAAACATGTACCGTATTGCCTGCAAATCTCGCGAGATCGAAGCCAACTGTCGTCTGCCTTCGTGTGTGTACCCGGATATCTGCTCGAATCTGAATACCGACCACTCTTCCCTGATAGGTTTGTACCGACGCGCACGAGAACTCCCTGGTATCAAGAAAGTTCTGATTGCTTCGGGCCTGCGTTACGACCTTGCAGTCAAGTCTCCCGAGTACGTCGAAGAGCTCGTCACTCATCATGTCGGTGGTTATCTGAAAATCGCACCCGAACATACCGAACGCGGTCCTCTGGACAAGATGATGAAGCCCGGTATTGGTGCCTATGACGAATTCAAGGCCATGTTCGACAAGTACACGAAAAAAGCGGGCAAGGAACAATTCCTGATTCCGTACTTCATCGCAGCGCATCCCGGTACCAGCGACGAAGACATGATGAATCTGGCCGTGTGGTTGAAGCGTTATGGCTTTCGCGCCGACCAGGTGCAGAATTTCTATCCCTCACCGATGGCGACTGCAACCGCCATGTATTACAGCGGTAAAAACCCCTTGCGACGTGTACGTCGCAAAGGCGGAGATGTCAGCATCGCCAAGACAACAACCCAACGACGTTTGCATAAAGCCTTCCTGCGCTACCACGACCCCAAGAACTGGCCACTGCTGCGCAGCGCTTTGAAAAGCATGGGACGCAGCGATTTGATCGGCAATGGCCGGCAACACCTGATACCCAGCTATCAACCCAAGGACAGCAACGACTACAAGAGCACGCGACGCAAGAACAGCTCACCAGAAACACGTGGAAAAGGCCGGGGGCGTGGACAACCGAAGGCAGGACGCTTGTTAACTCAGCACACGGGGCTGCCACCACGGAAATCGTGATGGCAACATACGCACCCATGCGCAAACAATGGCATGGCGCCCTTGGATTCCCAGATCCATTTTATCTCTCAGTAGCTTACTAACGACGAAGCTTTACGTCGAGATACCACAGGAATCACAGAAGTAGTGACACAAACAAAAACGGCGGCACATGGCCGCCGTAAAACCTGAAGAAGGTCGGGTACTAATTAGTCAGTTTTGGACAATCGGTGAATCAGAGATTTTCTCGATTTCCGTTGCATCGTCTTTTTTCTTCAGAAGTGCCAGCAATCCCGGATCAGTCTCATCGGCGATACGTTCCAGCTCGTTATCGGCGACCTGCGCGCCATTCTCATAGGCACAGTTTGGAAGGCCACCAGCGTGCGCTGAACCAGCGACCAAGGCCAAAGCCCCAGCGGCTGTCAAAATCAATCGTTTCATACGCGTTTTCTCCAAAGAAGTTGGACAAGCACAAAATTTATCGCACATCAGCGTCATTTCAGCAAGGGATAAAGCACACAAGCCGGAAAATTGTAAAGTCACGGAGTACAATCGAGACCTTCTGTCTCGCCGAGCGATTCATTTGTGATTGAAGTTCATCAACTGGTCAAGCATTTTGGCGGCGTCAAGGCCGTCAATGATGTGACACTGACCATTGAAACCGGCAGTATCACTGGCTTGATTGGCCCGAACGGAGCCGGCAAGACGACCCTATTCAACTGCATCGCGGGCCATTTCCCACCCACCAGTGGGCGGGTCGTGCTTGACGGTGAAGATATAACCGGGATGGCACCGCATGCCCTGTTCCAGCGCGGGCTGTTGCGTACGTTTCAGATTGCTCATGAATTCGGCACTCTGACGGTTCGCGACAATTTGATGCTGGTCCCGGACAAGCAACCGGGTGAGAATCTGTTTACCGCCTGCTTTCAACCCAAGCGCATCGGCGAGCGGGAAAAGGCGGTGCGTGAACGGGCTGACGAAATCATTGATTTTCTCAATCTCTCGCATGTCGCGGATGAGCTTGCCGGGAATTTATCCGGTGGGCAGAAAAAACTGCTTGAGCTTGGACGAACGATGATGGTCGACGCAAAAATCGTGTTTCTTGATGAAGTTGGAGCGGGTGTCAATCGCACCTTGTTGAATTCAATTGGTGATGCCATTGTGCGACTCAACAAAGAACGCGGTTATACCTTTTGCATGATTGAACACGATATGGCCTTTATCAGTCGACTGTGTGATCCCGTGGTCGTCATGGCAGAAGGTGCGGTACTGGCCATGGGCAGCGCCGAAGAAGTCCAGCAGGATGAGCAAGTCATCGACGCCTATCTCGGCGGTGGCCGACGTCAGGAGCGTGCGTGAAATATCTCGATGGCAGCTCCATGACAGCAGGGTACGGCAATACGATGATTCTCAACAATTGTTCAATCGCCGTTGATCAAAAGGAAATTGCAGTGATAGTCGGGCCGAATGGGGCCGGAAAATCGACCGCGATGAAAGCCATATTCGGGATGCTGCCACTGAGTGGCGGATCAGTCACGCTCGGTGGTGAAGACATCAGCGCCTTGAGCCCACAACAGCGCGTCGCCAAAGGCATGGCCTTTGTACCGCAAACCAATAATGTGTTTCCGAGCATGACGGTCGACGAAAACCTCGATATGGGTGCTTTTCTGCGCGCTGATGATATTGAAGAGACCCGCGAGCAGATCTATACCCTGTTTCCCATTCTCAAAGAAAAACGCAAGCAGGCAGCTGGCGAACTCTCAGGAGGTCAGCGACAGCAAGTCGCTGTTGCCCGTGCATTGATGACAGAACCCAGTGTATTGATGCTCGATGAGCCAACCGCCGGCGTTTCACCGATTGTCATGGATGAATTGTTTGATCGCATTATCGAGGTCCGTAATTACGGGCTTGCGGTTTTGATGGTCGAACAAAACGCCCGGCAAGCACTGGAAATCGCAGATACTGGCTATGTGCTTGTGACTGGCGAAAATCGCTATACCGATACTGGCGAAGCTCTGCTTGCAGATACAGAAGTTCGCAAGACCTTTCTTGGCGGCTGATACCAATGTCCAACGATATATTGAATGCTCTGGTCTTGTTGGCAAACTTTGTCATCGTCCCCGGCTTGGCCTACGGATCGCAACTGGCCATGGGAGCGCTGGGAATAACGCTGGTTTATGCAGTTTTACGTTTTTCCAATTTCGCCCATGGTGACACCATGGCGTTCGGCGCGACGTTTACCATTTTTGTCACCTGGTGGTTGCAGTCAAAGGGTGTTTCGCTGGGCCCCTTACCCACGGCTTTGCTGGGAATACCGATTGGTATCCTGATGGCGGCATTATTATGTTTATTTTTTGATCGATTCGTTTATCAACATTACCGCAAGGTCAAGAGCGCCCCTGTGATCTTTGTTATCGCATCAGTCGGGGTGATGTTTGTGACCAATGGCATAGTTCGTTTGTTGATTGGACCGAACGATCAGCGTTTTGTCGATGGCGAACGCTTTTTGATTCGAGCAAAAGAGTTCAAGGCAATGACCGGACTCAACGAAGGCCTGTCAATCAAGCTGACGCAAGGGCTGACTGTTGTCGTTGCGATTATTGCCATGACACTGCTTTTCTGGTTTTTACAAAGAACACGTACCGGAAAGGCGATGCGCGCGTATTCGGACAACGAGGATCTTGCGCTGTTGTCGGGTATTGATCCAAGAAAGGTCACTATGGTGACCTGGATTATTGTCGCGGCCTTGACAACCATTGCGGGAGTCTTGTACGGACTGGACAAAAGCTTCAAACCGTTTACCTATTTTCAGCTGCTGTTACCGATGTTTGCAGCGGCCATAGTCGGCGGTATTGGCAAACCACTTGGCGCTATCCTCGGCGGGTTTATCGTTGCGTTTTCAGAGATAACCATCACATACGCTTACAAAAAGGTCTTCAAATATTTGTTGCCCGAAGATCAGCAGCCAGACACCTTAATGCAATTGTTATCCACCGATTACAAATTTGCAGTGTCATTCATGATACTTGTCATCGTCTTGCTAATCAGGCCGACCGGGCTGCTACGCGGGAGTTCGATCTGATGCCGATTGCGCTACGAAGTATTCTGGCAGCTTGTGTGATGGCAGGATTGCTGGTGTTTGTTGGCTTCTACCAATCCTGGTCCTTGTCCTTTGCCATTATCAATATGTGTCTGGTTTCGGCAGTAATGGCATTGGGGGTCAATATTCAATGGGGCTATGCTGGACTGTTCAATGTCGGCATCATGGGATTTGCGGCGCTGGGCGGAGTCGCTGCGATGCTGGTATCGACGCAACCGGTGACGGGTGCCTGGGTTGCCGGTGGATTTGATTTACTGCTCAGCTTGCTCGCACTTGTTGCAACCATCGTGGCCGTTGTGTTTTTACGCCGCAAGATGGACGCTGGCAGACTCCGCAGCTTGATAAGCTTTATTGTCATCGTTCTCGGCATCCTGCTGGTTCGGCAGTTTTACTTGCCTGCTGTTGATGCCATAGAAGATTTCGAACCGGCGCATTCCGGTTTTCTCGGCGGGCTTGGTTTGCCGATACTGTTTTCCTGGCTGGTGGGTGGATTGTTTGCTGCCGGAGCCGCCTGGTGTATCGGCAAGGTAGCGCTTGGTCTGCGCTCTGACTATCTGGCCATTGCCACCTTGGGTATTTCCGAGATCATCATCGCTGTAATCAAAAATGAGGATTGGCTGACCCGTGGTGTTAAGAATGTAACAGGCTTACCCAGACCCGTGCCTTATGAAATCAACTTGCAAGGCAGCGACTGGTTCAGAAACGCCGTCGAACGATTTTTCGAATCCTCATTACCGCTTGAAGAAGCTGCACGAACAGCTGCACTTCAAGCGCATGTTGTCAGTGCATCGAGCTTGTTCGTCAAGCTCTGTTACGCCGCTCTGTTTCTCACGGTTCTGCTTGTTGTCATGTGGCTGAGCCGACGTGCTCAGCGTTCTCCCTGGGGTCGCATGATGCGCGGAATTCGAGATAATGAAGCTGCCGCCGAAGCAATGGGCAAAGACGTTACCGCAAGACATTTGCAGGTGTTTATTGTTGGCTCCGCTGTGGTGGGCATCGCGGGAGCCATGTTAACGACCCTGGAAGGACAACTCACACCGGGTACTTACAACCCTTTGCGTTTCACCTTTCTGATCTGGGTCATGGTGATTGTCGGCGGTTCCGGAAACAATCTTGGTGCAGTCATTGGCGCCTTTGTCATCTGGTTCTTCTGGATCGAAGCGGAGCCACTGGGGACAGGATTTCTAAACATCGCAACTGCCTGGATGGCCGAAGACAATGCGGTGAGATTGCATCTTCTCGAACATGCCTCGCATATGCGCCTGCTGATGATGGGAATGATACTTTTGCTGGTTCTGCGATTCAGTCCGAAAGGTCTACTGCCAGAACAGACACGTCGCTAGATTGAAATCCCGCCTGTCATGGATCAATGACAGGCGGGATCTCTCACAACTGATCAAGCCACTACTGACTGATACGCCCTTCCAGAATCGGTTTATACGGTGCGTTGGCCGACAGGTATTCAGCAACCACGTTCTCGAGGTTGGGCCCGTAGTCGTATACGTTCTCGGCCTTTTCAGCAAACATATCGTAACCATCACCGCCGCCACGAACGTAATTGTTTGACACGATACCGTAACTGGCCTCTGGATCAATCGCGGTCCATGTACCGTCATTGTCGATTTGTACGTCGACAATACGACCCTCGCCTGCAGGCTTTGATGGATCCCATTTGAATTTGATACCCGCTACTTGCGGAAAGCGCCCCTTGACCTCTTCTACTTGACTGACGCCATTTTCAAGGGCAGCGATAACTTCAGTGCCTTTGATTTCGAAAGTCGCCAGTGTATTTTGAAAAGGCAGTACCGTAAGCACTTCACCCATGGTCACTTCACCGGCATCGATCGATGCGCGCAATCCGCCTGAGTTCATGATGGCGATGCTGACACCTTGATCCTTCACTCGTTCAAGCATGGCATCAGCGACCAGGTTTCCCATCTCGCACTCCTGCACACGGCATACATCCCGATTTCCTTCGATTGCAGCCGCCGAGGCCGCAACGATGGTATTGCGAATTTCATCAAGTGGTGCTGCGAGTTCGGAAACCCGCGCGACGATATCCGAATTCTCGGCAATCGCGGCATCGATAATAATGGGCTCACCGCTTGCTTCCACAACCTCACCAGCGTCATCGAATGTCACGCTAAGTTCACCGAGGTACTTGCCATAAGCGTAGGCTTGCACAACTGCGGTATTGCCAACCATCGTTGGGTAAGGGCCTGAGGCGCGATCGTTGGTGTTGGATAAAAAGGTATTACTGTGCCCGCCAACGATGATATCGACACCAGTCGTGTTGGCCGCGACGTGAAGATCTACTCTATAACCAGAATGTGACAGGACTATGATGCGAGTTATGCCTTCTGCCGTCAGCGCATCCACTTCTGCCTGCACGGCCGGTACCGGATCTGTAAAGACAACAAACTTGCCGGGGCTGGCAATTTCGTTGGTGTCCTGTGGCGTGAGGCCGATCAGTCCGTATTTCTCACCGCCTTTTTCGACAATCGTGGATTTCATGAGTTTGTTGGCAAGTGACGGCTCCTTGCTAACGTCAGCATTCGACATCAAGACGGGGAAATTGACCGAATCCATAAAACCACGGAGTACTTCGGGCCCATCATCAAACTCGTGATTGCCAACGGTCATACCGTCATACTGCAGCGCGTTCATCATCTCGGCTGCCACCTTGCCCTTGTAGTAGGTGTAAAACAGCGAACCCTGAAACTGGTCGCCGCCATCGACCAACAAGGCATCCGGATTGCGTTTACGCGCTTCGGCAACGGCGGTAGTCAGCCGTGCGTAGCCACCAAAACATTTGCCTTCGGCATTGTCTTCTGACGAACAAGGACTGTCGAATTTGCTGATGGGCTCTACACGAGAATGAAAGTCGTTGGTATGCAGAATGGTTAAGCTGGAATCGGCATAAGCGGACGTAAAAAGCAGCGTGCTAGCCAGGATAAGCACAGGTTTCATTGGATCGGCTCCGGGGCTCTTTGTTCTGAGCCTCGGAGCCTACCAGACAAATTTCCAGTCTGCTTTCAACGCGCCTGTCCCGACGGTGCGAGTCCGCGCAATACCCGCGCAACAAGCGGCGGGCACGGGCTGCCCTTAGCAGCTGATCAAGCCGGCAACTGGGTTATTCGCGTCATTCTCAGCCGAATTCTGGCAGCTTCCCGGCGCCAGCGTCACTTGGCCATTGGCCGACTGCCCTCCGCCTGTCACGCTGTAGTTCAGACTCAATGGACCGCCCGATCTGACAAAATCGGCCTCTGTTTCGCCGTCTCCAATTCGGGTACCACGAGGCGCTTCAACACGTGCGGCGAGTGATATCTGACCCGCGTCAGGATCGTTGCTGATCAGGGAAAAAGCCAGATCGAGTGCGTCGGCCAGCGTGAGTTCGCCGTCAGCCGAGATATCAAAGCCAAAGGGCGAAAGCGAGATTTCGACTTCACTGCCTTCGGCGTTCAAGCGAATTGGCGCGTTACCAAAACCGAGATTTCTCACCGACAGACCATCATTGCGTTCATCGAAATTGAATATTCCGCGTAGACCCGACATGCTCAGGCTGCTATCTCCCGCACCCTCGTCATCGGCTGCTAGAACGTTCAAGGCACCCATACCAAACTCAATCGATGCCGTGCCAGCCGCCACATCCGATGTCATTGTCAGGATGTTGCTTGCCGCCAGTGAAAAGCTTGAACCATCATTGTCATTGATGACAAGTGCTTCAGGAACCGCAAAGGTGACGCTACCGGATTCGGCACCCGTATTTGCGTTGGCGATATTCATGACAAGACGCACTTTACCGGACATGCTGGCAATGTCTGAGGTTTCATTCAACAATGCTGCCGCTGCGGATTCAACCCGAAAATATGTACCCAGATCCAATTCGTAAGAGGCGTCATTAGGACCGTATATGATACTGAGCAAAGGATCGTTTTGAAATAGATAGACAACTTGCCCACTCTCTTCGGTGACCGCATCCAGTTCAACAGTAAGGTCCCGGACCAGCTCCAGACACTGTTGCAAATCGTCATCACCAAGATAGACTTCACCCGCACAAACTGCTTCATCGTCAGGATCAATCGTGATGCGGTTTCCCGTTCTTTCAACACTTGCTCGACCTGACCCGTCAAGACCAAGTGTCGCCAATAGCAAGCGATCGGTATCGCCATCAATAGCGTCAACGGTGTCTGTTGGAATCAGTTCGTCTGCATCGAATCCATTGTCATCATTGAGCATGCCATCCGGCAAAGTCGCAGCATTAACCAGCGTGTTGGTGTCTGCCGTCACGGTGCGCGCACCGGCGACATTGACGCCGATTGCGCGAGCGGCATTCTCCGCCGCTTTTTGTTGCAACACCAAGGTATCGATCGTGTCGGCAGGTGCGCTGGCATCGCCAGCGCCTATTTCGAGTGTGGCAATCGGCGAATTGGCGCCGCCGATAGAACTGTCACCGGAGCCGCCGCCACAACTTGCGAGAACCACGAGTGCCGTGGCTGAGAGTATGGCCTTGTACTGCTTCATATATATTCTCTGGTTGAATAAAAGATAACTACGTAGCTATCAACGTTACGTCTTTCTCAACAATCGACCAGAAAAGTTCCGTCATTGAACGTTAGAACACCATCTCTTTGAACTGAGTCTCAGATTATCTGATTAACCTAGCTATTCGTATATGGGAAAAAAGGTATTGAAAGCCGCTTCTGCGAAAACCCCGGGATCATTAAACCGTTGATTTCGGTTCAACGCCGTTATCGCTTTCATGTCCGCATCGTCGAGTTCAAAGTCGAACAATGCGGCGTTTTCACTGAGGCGCTCAACCCGTGAGGTTTTCGGGATGATAGCGGTGCCGCGCTGTATACCCCAACGTAAAACCACCTGCGCCGGGGTACGCATGACACGCGTGGCGATATCTTGTACGACTGCAGTGTCGAGAACTGATTCGTGTTCGCTGGCCATGCCAAGCTCCAGATAAGACGAAGCACCGAGTGGCGAAAACGCCGTGACGGCAATGTCTTCTTCACGACAAAAACGCATGATTTTTTCTTGCGTCAGATATGGATGTGATTCGATTTGCAACACTGCTGGCGGCCGTCTTGCATAACTTAAAAGGTCGCGCAAGAGACTGACGCCGTAATTGCAAACTCCGATATCTCGACTCAAACCGCCGTCTGCGATACGTTCCATTGCATGCCAGGTTTCGGCAAGCGGTACCGCATCCGATTCCATTACCGGCGACTCGGCATCGGGGTCATAAAACCATTCTGGCGGATAACGTTTTTCGAAGGGTACGAATTTTAACGCTATCGGAAAATGGATCAGATACAAGTCGACATAATCGAGCCCCAGATCATCAAGCGTTTTTTCGATGGCCATTTCGGCATGTTCGCCACGGTGGTAGGTGTTCCAGAGCTTGGAGGTAACAAACAGCTCTTCTCGAGTGCACAGACCCTCATCAATAGCGCGGCGAATGCCTTCGCCAACCGCGCGTTCGTTGCCATAGTCGCAGGCGCTATCAAGATGCCGATAACCGGCCCGAATCGCTGCAACAACGGTATCGGCAACCGATGAGGAATCAAGTTTCCATAAACCAAGACCGATCAACGGCATCTGGTTTCCACTACTAAGCAGTTGGCTAGGCATATTCATAGGGTCAATTATTACTCGGTTTCATGACTTTGAACACGCCGGTAGAGACGTTACTGACGGCAACCATTTCCCCAGCGGCGATGGAGGTTGCGGCGCTACGTTCGTCGAGTTCGACTCGCCATTCGATACCCGAATAGCGTGTTATGCCTGATTCACTTGCACTCAAGTCCTGTTCGAGACGAAACTCATGGCCGATCAGATCGCTACTGCTATCCGGCCCACCATAACGATCTGCCTGCATGCCTTTCAGTGGTTTCCAAAGCACCGCTGCGACGACCGCAGAACAAATCGCAAATGCGGTCAGCCCGGCAACCCATGTCGCCGGCAGAAGGCCAAGCCACATAAGGCCAGCGGTCACAATGGCACCTAAACCGACAAACAACAGTACCGCTGTGCTGAAGCCCAGCACGATAATTTCAATGGCGAGCAATATACAACCGAGAACAAACCACCAGGTTGCCTGGTTTTCTGCAATAAAGTCGATCATCGTGTTGGATCCTCCGTTCTGCGTGGTGTCGAAGAGAAGGCCTCACTGTTATTCATGGCGCTGACAATCGCGACCGCTTCCGCGACCGTATTGCTCGCACCACTGGACTCCCCGTCGGTCAGAACAATGGTCGATTCTTTGGCAATATTTTGTTTTGCCTCGATTGCCATCGTCGCCAGATCAAGTTGCACCGCTTTCTGCCCTTCTGCCGTGGCAGCGGTTTCGCCGATCACCCTCAACGCCATCGCCTTGGCTGTTGCAACGGTTTCGATCGCTTGTGCTTCACCTTCAGCTTGCAGGATTTGCTCTTCCCGGTTCGCCTCCGCTGCCAACACCTGGGACTGCTTTTCCCCTTCGGCAACATTGATTGCAGATTGCCGTTCGCCTTCTGATTCTAAAATGGTAGCTCGCTTGTCTCGCTCGGCGCGCATTTGTCGTTCCATCGCTTCGAGCACACTTTTGGGCGGTGTGATGTCTTTGATTTCGTAACGCAATACCTGTACGCCCCAGGGTTCCGCCGCCTGGTTGATCGATGAAACAATAGCGGTGTTCAAGGTATCGCGTTCTTCAAAAGTTTTGTCCAGATCAATCTTGCCGATCTCTGAACGCATGGTTGTTTGCGCAAGCTGAGTCACGGCAAAGAGATAATCCTCGACACCATAACTGGCCTTGTGTGCTTCAAGAACTTTCAGATACAGCACGCCATCTACGGTCAGTCCAATATTGTCTTTGGTAATCGCGCTTTGGCTGGGGACATCAACCGCCTGTTCCTTGAGCGTACGGTTGTAGGCCACCTTGTCGATAAACGGAAAGATAAAATTCAGACCCGCCGTCAAGGTGCGATTGAATTTACCAAATCGTTCAACCACATAGGCGCGATTTTGCGGCACAAACTTGATGGATGATCGGATTACCAAAAAAATCACAACAGCCAATGCGATCCAACCCACTGACAGATTTTCGGCAATGTTTACCAATAAATTTTCAAGATTCATAATCAGTTTTTCCTTGTTGTTTTGTTGAATGGATGTTCTTGCGAAGATCGGCGATCTCGTCACTCTTGTGTTGCAAGTACTCATCGAGCGCCCGCACCAGAAAGACTTCGATCTCCCGGTCATCACCGCCAAAATTACTGATCACCTGCTGATACAAAGCCTGCACTGGCTCGCTGACCCGGAACACGATTTTCTGCTCACCGAAGTGATCGTCAAGCAAGCCGCGGATCAGACCCGACGCATTCAGCCCTTCCTGGCTGATGCGCTCATATTGATCCTCCCGGACCGTCACATTGATTCGTTTCATGGGTAGACAAGTAATGAAGAGCATGAGCGATGATGCGCATTATACACAACAAACACACACTATTCAATATATATACACACGAATGCGCATATTTTTAGGCAAATCGCCCGTTTTAAAGCGTGACAACCTGACCCGTGCGTATTGACTCATGCGCCGCCGCCCCGATACGCACCGCAGCGCGCCCGTCAGCCGCCGTTACTGCCACTGGCGAGCCGTTGACTACCGCTTCGGCAAACGCGCAATGCTGTTGATAGGTGGAGCCGTGGTGATCACCGGCAGCTTCAATTTCAGCCGGCAGGCTGAGTTGATCGACTTCAGGCTCGGACTGATCACGTCGGCTGAGCACGACACGTGATTCAGCTTGTGGGCGTTTGGCCCAGAATCTCGAAGGGCCTGGGATGTAGGCATCAAGTTTCCCCACATTACCAATGGCAGTCAGTTGCTCTTGCGGCTCAGCGCCTTCGGCAAACATGCAGAGTTCAAGCGAGGCCCGGACACCATTGGCAAAATCAACGATGACGAAGGCATTGTCCAGGATATCCGGCACCCGACCGTCGTAAGTCTCATCAAGGTGATTGACATCGATTGCGCCACTGGCATACACGCGTACGGCCTCACTCCGGGTAATCAAGCGCATCAGGTCGAAGTGATGACAGCACTTCTCGACCAATGTCCCGCCGGTATTTTCGCTGAAGCGATTCCAGTCGCCGACCTTGGGCAAAAATGGGTAGCGTTGCTCACGAATGGCAAGCATTTTGAGCTCACCAATATCACCACCATCAAGCCGTTCGAGAAATCGGGCAGTCGCCGGCATATAGCGATACTCCATCGCAACCCAGAATGGTGACGGGTAGTCGTCGAGCATTCGTATCAGGGCGTCACAATCAGCAAGCGTCGTACACAAGGGTTTTTCGGCAAGTATCGGTTTGCCGGTGCCAACAAGGCGACTCAGTATGTCGAAATGAGTGTGGTTAGGCGAGACCACGACGAAAGCATCCACCGCATTCAGGTCCAGGTCGTCGAGCGAGCCGAGGACCCTTGCGTTGTTGAATCCCAACTCAAGCGCAAGCGCGCCCGCAGTTTCTCGCATCTGCTGATCCGGATCCACGATAGCCACGACGTCCGCCTTGAAGCTTGTATTGCTACGTAGCAAGGCCAGGTTTTTCATGTGTTCCTGACCCATCATGCCAGAACCGAGGATGACGTATGATATTGGTTTCAACGCAAGACTCGTCTGTTATGGTCAGAGATGCCAAATTCAGGATTGGCGAAATCGTTCGGCATAGAGTGTATCCCTTCCGCGGACTCATATTCGATGTCGATCCGACATTCAACAACACGGACGAATGGTATGAGGCTATACCAGAGGCGGTCAGACCCGCAAAGGATCAGCCGTTTTATCATCTGTATGCCGAGAACGAAGAGACCGTCTACGAAGCTTACGTGTCGGAGCAGAATCTGCTGATTGACGACTCAAACCTACCGCTACGACACCCCCGTATAGGACAGGAATTCGAACGCTCGTCAGAAGGCTTGTATATAGCGAGAAATATTGCGCGTCACTGACGACTCTCAGCTTCGACGCTTGTGGGTCACAATAACACCGCGAGCTGGCATCTTGTCATGCGCGCTACCCGCCCAACAGCCTTCATCGAGGACAAGTTCAGCATCTATCCCGGCCATCAAGAATTCTTCCTTGACGCGCGATGCTCGGCCATTGGCAAGCAAGGCATTGCCATTTCGAATAGAGGTGCTCCCATGAGAACAACCGATCACTGATATCAAATCTGTTTCGCTATTGAAGTTATTTGCAAGTCGTGAGGCTATGCGTTTGTTGGCGTCACCCATGACCATCGAATCATTGGCAAATACCAGCACCTTGCGTTCAACGGTCCGATAGTGAGCAAGCACTTCGGCGTAATTTGACCGATCGATATCATAGATATTGCGTTTGACTGGCAATTTGCTGATGGGTACGGTTGACGCAGCGCCAGTCTTGCCAATCGGTCTGACGCTGGAAATCGATGGCGTCAAAGGTTCTGCTGAAACACGTCTTGTTGGCGACGTAAAAGGTGAGCGTGGTTGGGCTAGCGTGTTTTCCGAGGTTGATGCGATCAACGCACGGGAAGGCAACTCGGGTTTACGCCGTTGATGATCGAATAACTGAGTATCGAGCTGCAGGCCTGAGGCATCGGCACCAAGCACATACATGGAAGACTCGGGCCACACACCATCGTTGTCGACCTTGTAGGAGCGCTTGAGTTTTACCGAGCCGGCTTCGATCAAAAATTCGTAAACACCTGTGAGCGAATTCGCCGCTTCGTTCGTCGTTGGTTTGCGATTGATGAAATAGGCCAGAGACTGGGGTGCAGCTCGCTGACCAGGACTCGAGCTCTGTACGCGAAACTCGTAACCCGCCTTCTGCATCGAGCGAATCAACAACTGACCGAAGCGTGATTGTGGAATGTCTGCACTCAAGGTGGTGCCGGTCGGTGCCAGTTGTGGCAACTGGATCATGGCGGCGACGAAATCATCGGCAACAAGACGGGAACGGGCAAAATCATTCGCCACTCGATTGGCGGTATTGGCGTCACTCGTCGAAGGCCCCTGAGGCAATACACCGCACGATGTCAGCAACAGACAAAGTAAAATTGATGAAATTCGCATGAGATCGGTATCCTGACCGGTTCTTTTCCCTACTGTACTGGCAGCCCGATAAGCCCGTCCACGCCTGACCCGTACAAATGTTCCGCACTGTGGTGCTGATCTCAATGCGGCTGCGCACCAGAGCACTAAATGCGACACTATCTGTATCGTGACCTTGCGACCTCAGGGGTATAAACTAGGGGTCTGGCTGCTACCAAAACCCCGTGACAAACCCATGATTGATGAAGAGCTGTATGAGCTCGCAGCGGATGAGCTGAATTCCGATCGACGCAAAAGCGATATCTGGGCGCGAGCCTGCGCGCTGGCCAGTGATGACCACGACGAAGCGCGCTATCTGTACACGAATCTTCGTGTCGAAGAGATGTTGGCCGAGCGTGAGGCTGGCAACGACCCCATCGCTGCGGCACTCGCGCCGAAGAGTCCCAACTCACCAACAGCCGATCAATCAACGGCTACCGTGGTAGATCACAGCGAAGCAATGAACCCGCAGGCTTACGACGGATTGACTCTCGAGCCAGTCGACCTCAGCC
>CAYUZB010000014.1:0-9621 GCA_964449565.1 uncultured Granulosicoccaceae bacterium
TTAAAACTGATATAAATTAAATTTCAGGTTTGTAAAATTAAAAGATAAAAAATTTAAAAATTAACAGATCCAAAAATCACATTACTCGTACAAACGCACAGAGGTAAAGTCGCCGTACGAAATTCTGTTAAGCCATAAATAAGTTTTCAGCTGTGTACCCACTACCCTCAAGAATACGACGCAATCGCTTCAGTGCTTCCATTTGAATCTGTCTTACACGTTCGCGGGTAACACCGAGTTCCTGACCGACTTCTTCCAGTGTTGCCTTCTCGTGACCATGCAAACCGAAGCGCCGAACCAGTACTTCCCGTTGCTTGGATTCAAGCTTTTGCAGCCAATCGTTGATATTTGAATTAACGCTTTCATCCTGCAGAACCATGGATGGATCAACGTTGTTTTCATCCGGGATGATGTCGAGCAAGGGACGTTCCCCATCCTTGCCGATCGCCACATCAACTGAGGTTACGCGGTCACGTAAACCTAAGAGACGGGTGACATCTTCAACCGGGCGTTCTGTCAATGCAGCAATATCTTCAGCTGTCGGTTCGCGATCAAGCGATTGCTGCAAGCGACGTTCGGCTTTTATATAGACATTCATTTCCTTGACGACGTGAATCGGCAAGCGAATGGTACGCGTCTGATTCATCAGACCACGTTCAATAGTCTGCCTGATCCACCACGTTGCATAAGTAGAGAATCGAAAGCCGCGCTCAGGATCAAACTTCTCAACGGAATGAATCAGACCGAGATTACCTTCCTCGATCAGATCAAGCAGCGCCAGTCCACGATTCATATAACGGCGAGCTATCTTGACCACCAAGCGCAAATTGCACTCGATCATCTTGGCACGAGATTTCTCACAGCCCTTCTGCGCCAAACGGGTGTAGCTCTTTTCCTCGTCTGCCGTCAGCAACTCGGAATGCTCGATTTCTTTCAGGTACAAACGCGTAGCGTCCATATCCTTGCGTGAAGCATCCTTGAGTTTGCTGGCTGCAATCGGCTCGTCACTACTGCTATCGGCTCTTGTAGCCGGCCCAGACGAGTCCACACTGCGCCGGTTCCAGCCGGAGCGGTCATCATTCGTCATCGAAAACTTCCCCCAATCTTGTGTCATTTTTGACACCACCACCCTGTTTTTTCTAAAGTTTAAAGGAACTTAGCGCAACTTGCTAACACTAATTCACGGTCAAGCCATGGTTTAACATTTGTTGTCGTTAGTCAGTTTATTTTGCTGGTAGGAAATCCAGTGGATTGAGCGGATTTCCATCACGTCGGACCTCAAAACGCAAAACCGACTCCTGATTTGCATTCCACCCGAGGCTTGCAATCGGGTCTCCTGCTTGCACAACATCGTCTTCTACAACAAACAATTCATCTGCATGTGAGTACGTGGTCATCAGCGAATCATCATGCTGGACAATGATCAACTTGCCTCCACCGCTCAGGTCACGTCCTGAATACACGACCGTACCCTGCATGGCGGCGCGCACTTCCTGTCCGGGAACCCCGGCAATATCAACGCCCTGACCACCAACCTCATCAGGCGCAAAACCTCTGGCTACATGGCCTTGCATTGGCCATGACCACGCGCCTAAAAAGGGTTGTAATTCTCGACTGAGGGTATCGCTACCTTGTTGGACCGGTTGGAAATCATGATCGTCAGGCACAATTTCTTCGCGCGGAAAGCCCGTTGCCGGCGCATCGGCGACCGGGCTGACCACAACCGCTGGGCTACCCGTTTGCGCTATGGCAACTTGCTGTGCGGCGCTATTGGCCGGAACGATAATCGGTTGCTCCACCAACGCGTACCCCGAGCCAGCACGAATACCCTCATTGAGATTGGTGCCCGGGCGTACGTTCAATCGCATGCCAGGTATCACGCCATTTTCGGAACCCGGATTAAGAGCCGCCAATTCATTACGATCAAGCTGATAACGAAACGCTATGGTGTCAAGCGTCTCGCCCGCCTGCACCACATACATGTTTGGATAGAACTGCAACGACTGCAAATGGTTCTCGACTCTCGGCACAGACGAGCATCCGGTCGCGAAAAGCACCAGAAAAAAGCAGCAAATGGCATGAGGCGTACGCGTCATGGGCAGCGTTGTAAACCAGTCAAAAATTCAATAGACAACCTGTTGACGTGGTTTTAACGCCACAGGTGCGGATCGAGAGCATGGAAGTGTAGTAGGCGTTTCAAGACTTGCCAGCAAGAAATGGAACAAATCTCACATCACTTTCTTCATGGCTGCTAAACCCGTTTCTGCCACGGGTAATGACCGTCAAAGATTGATCACCATCCTGCTGCCCTACTGGCACGATCATGCGCCCGCCGATAGCCAGTTGCTCAAGCAATGGCTCGGGAACTGATACCGGAGCTGCGGTCACGATAATGCCGTCGAATGGCCCCTGGCTGGCCCAACCCCAACTGCCATCGCTATAACGCGCATGAATATTGTGATATTGCAATGCCTTGAAGCGCTGACGCGCCTTATCAAGCAGGTTCTTGATGCGTTCAACGGTAAACACGGCGTCAACAAGATGCGACAACACGGCGGCCTGATACCCGGAACCTGTGCCAACTTCCAGTACACGCCTTACCGGGCCATCCTGTAACAACAGCTCAGTCATGCGAGCGACAGCAAAAGGCTGGGATATCGTCTGGCCTTCACCGATCGGCAATGCCATATCTTCATAAGCACGCGTGGAAATGGCTTCATCAACAAACAAATGCCGAGGCACGCTTTGCATGACCTGTAAAACCGCTTCGTTCTCAATACCTCGTTCCCGTAAACGCTTGTTCATGCGTTTGCGTGTTCGCTGCGAGGTAAAGCCGATTCCGGCAATGGCATCAGGCCCCAGAATCACGTCAGTTGCTCCAGCCACTTGGCGGTCGAGGCAATGCTGTCATGGCGCGTCAGATCGATCTGCAAGGGTGTTACCGAGACATATCCATCACGCGTTGCACCGAAATCTGTACCGGGGCCATCATCATTGATATCGCCTGCTGGCCCAATCCAGTAAACCGTTTCACCCCGCGGACTCAGCATTTTTATGGCATTTTTCGACGGATGACGAGTACCCAGACGCGTCGCGATAACGCCTTTGATCTGGTCAAACGGCAGGTCCGGTACATTGATGTTAAGAATAGTGTCTTCCGGCAGGGGATGCGCTTTAAGCTTTGCAATCAGATCGCGCACTACCCTTGCCGCCGTTTCGTATTGGGTCGGCTCGTGCGATGCCATAGACACCGCAATCGATGGATGCCCAAGGTTGCGTCCTTCAATCGCCGCAGCAACCGTACCCGAATACAAAACATCGTCTCCCATGTTAGGACCATCGTTAATGCCGCTGACAACCATATCCGGGTCCTCAGGCAACAGATCACTCAAGGCAATGTTGACGCAATCGGTCGGTGTACCTTCGAGCGAATACACATGATCTCCGTGATGACGAACATGCATCGGGTGCGACAGAGTCAGCGAATTGCTGGCGCCGCTCCTGTTACGATCAGGGGCGACTATCGTCGCCTCGCCCAATTCCAGCAATGCGATATGCAAAGCTCGGATTCCTGGCGCAAGATAACCATCGTCGTTGGCGATTAGAATGCGCATGAATAAAGATTAACTCGGAGATTTGTGTGATTGTTGCTAGTGAATTTAGACCGCCGTGGTGGTTACGCAACCCACATGCGCAAACAATTCTTGCCAGCAAAGTCGCCAGACCACCTTCGATTCCCACAATTCAACAGCGAATTGAGTTAGCGGATGGGGATTTTCTGGACATAAACCACACTCAAAAGCCTTCAGGCGATGTTGTTCTGCTGTTACATGGACTGGCTGGCTGCATAGACAGCGCCTACATCAGTGGTGTCATGCTCGCGCTCGAAACTCAGGGTTTTCGCCCTGTTTTGATGCATTGGCGTGGATGCAGTGGCGAGCCGAACCGACTTCGTCAGTCCTATCATTCGGGTGCAACTGCTGACATTGCCTTCATGCTTGACTGGCTTGGCGAAACTTATCCAAACACCGCCATTCACGCCATAGGTTATTCGCTCGGTGCAAATGCCTTGCTGAAGTATCTCGGAGAATCGCAAACCACGGCAGTATCAAGCGCGATAGCGGTCTGCCCTCCGCTGGTACTCGAAGAAGGAGCAAAAAAGCTCGACACCGGCATCTCACGACTTTATCAGCGCTACCTTCTGCAACTGATGCGCGGTCAACACGAAAAAAAACGTGCACGATATCCAGCACTTGAACTGCCAGTCGCAGACGCATCACTCGATACCTTCTGGAAATTCGATGATGCCCTGACCGCACCCCTGCATGGTTTCGCTGATGCCCGGGACTACTATGACCAATGTAGTGCTCGCCAGTACCTGCCAGCGATCAAGATACCCACACATATACTGTGTTCAGCGGACGATCCTTTCTTTACCGATAAGGTGATACCCGACAGTGATGAACTGGCACCGAACACAACCCTCGAGGTGTCACCGCATGGCGGCCATGTTGGTTTTCTGCAAGGCCGTGAGCCACGTCGCTGGCTGGATCAGCATATTACCAATCGTTTATCTTCACTACGCAATGGGTGTTAATTAACACTCTATAAACGAATTAGGCTCAAAATTGCGGCAACACTGGACGGCCTTTGCCGACAGGGCAACTAAGCTGGCAAAGCCCTTGCGTTAAGCATGCGAATTTGCCAGTCAGTAGCGCCAGCGTCCTTGCCAAGTAGCGTTATGCCAGCGGTATCGACGCTGTAATTCATCGCATCAGCTAACGGCCAGCCGACAAGATGACAGATCAGTGCGCGAATGCTGCCGCCATGAATGACGACAATGGCTGATGCCTTGGCTGCCGACTCAGCCTCCCAGTGGTCAAACCAGGCACGGCAACGATTTCGTTGTTCTGCAAATGTTTCACCGTTCGGTGGCGAACGGTTGACCCAGTCCTCGCCCCATGCGCTCAGCACATCCGCTTCGTTCTGGTGTATGTCTGGCCAACGTTGCCCTTCCCAATCACCAAAATCCAACTCGACAAGACGCTCATCGGCCGTGACCTTTTGTGTCGATTGAAACGACTCAAGCATCAACGATGCGGAGGTTCGCGTTCTGATTGCTGTACTTGAAAACCAGCGAGCGCTCTGCAAGGCATAACGATCATGGGTATGTTCGATCAACTGCGAAAGATACCGACCTGCCGCTCGAGCTTCAGCTTGTCCGTTGGCTGACAAGGCAACATCGGAACGACCAGCTACCCGTTCATCAGCATGCCATTCGGTTTCACCATGACGCACCAGACAGAGTGTTTTCATACGAACCAAACCACCAGTGCCAGTACCACCGACACTTCAACAACCTGATTGAATGCACCCAGGCAATCGCCGGTAATGCCACCGAAACTGCTCATGAAGTAACTGCCTGCCAACAGACATAGCAAGAAAGCGAGTGGTAGTGTTATAAAAATACCAGCACCGACAAGCAAGCCCGGAAAGATCAAGCACAGCACCGCGATGATGGTGGCCTCAAACAAGCGGCGTGAATTGACCCCTTCGGTCACGACTTTATTGTCCGCTTCAGCACGTGCATACGGGATGCGGGCCATCAGGTAAACACTACTCCAGCGCGACAACACATGCGCAGACAATATCGCCGCGAACAGCGCGCGACTGTCAGCCGAGGCCAGACTCTCAAGACTGACAAACTTCATCAGTACCAGCAGGATTAACGCAAGCGCACCATACGTACCGACCCGACTGTCACGCATGATGTCGAGTTTATTCTCCAGCGAGAATGCACCTGCGCTGTCCGCGATATCGGCCATACCATCTTCATGAAAAGCACCCGTCAACAACACACTGAGCAGCAGCAGTAGCGCGACGGCGACCGGTGTGGGGAACACATAGGAAACAAGCAGATAGGCGAAACACAACAATCCACCCACGATCAGGCCAACCAATGGAAAGTAACGACTCGATTGCGACAGTACATCGGGATCGCCACTGGCGAACCGCCCGACCGGTAACCGTGTCAGGAACATGATGGCGGTGCAAAGGCGCGCTAACTCTTGCACGGTCTGTCAGTCCGCAGTACTGACGCCTGCGTCAGCGAAACTCGCCATATCCCGCATGACAGCCGTCGCCGCACGCAACAAGGGAAACGCCAGAGCAGCTGCCGAACCTTCCCCAAGACGCATGCCAAGCTGCAATAAAGGCTTTGCCGACAGTGCTCGCAAGACAAGCTGATGACCCGCTTCTGCCGATGTATGAGCGAAAACCATTCGCGCAGCCAGTTTGTCATCGATACGGCAGGCCAGTAATGCAGCAACCGTCACGATGAATCCGTCGACGAGAATCGGCAAGGGATGCTTGCCGGCCTCGAGCATGGCCCCAACAAGAGCGGCGATTTCAAAACCACCCACCGCGGCCAACAGGCTTGTTGGATCATCGCTTAAGGTTCGATGCGCCTGTATGGCACGATGTACGATGTCACGCTTATGTATCAACCGTGCGTCGTCAACACCGGTCCCACGCCCAGTCACCTCGTCCGCTGACGCATTGATCATTACACCAAGAAGTACACTGGCTGACGTCGTATTGCCAATGCCCATTTCACCAAGCCCGATACATTCAACACCTTCATCAACTGCTTGCCTGACGCGCATCGCGCCAATATGCATGGCCTGCTCGCACTGTTCCGTGGTCATTGCAGGGGCGTTGGCAAAACTCATGGTGCCGTTCGCGATCTTGTTTGACACGACGTTCGCAAGCGAGGACAAGTCAGCAGCCACGCCAACATCGATGACTTCCAGTTGTGCGCCAGCACTAGCACTCAAAACACAGACCGCTGCGCCGCCCGCCGCAAAGTTGTGCATCATTTGCGCGGTCACGTCGCGCGGGAAAGCACTGACACCTTCGTGTGCAATGCCATGATCGGCGGCAAACACCAGGATACGGCAAGGATCGACTACCGGCTTTAGACTCTGTTTAATGAGCGATAGCTGAACAGCCAGGCGCTCAAGATCGCCGAGCGAACCAGGTGGTTTTGTCTTGTTGTCAATGCACGCCTGTGCCTGCGAACCGAATTGACCAGAGTTGGTAATCATGTGAAGACAAACTGCACGTCAATCATTATTCGGTCGAGAGCGGATCAGACTCTGCACATGTTCATCGATTATCGCTCGGTCGGCATCGGTCATGCGAACGAAGTCCAGTCGGTAACTGAACATGCCGGCACTGCTGATCTGTTCATCATCATTTGCTGCCACGACCCTGGCATCAGTGCCGATTCGACGACCTGATGGAAACAGGGTCAGGCTTACTCCCACACATTCACCGGGATGCAATAGTTGCTTGTCCAAAAAGCGTATTCCGGCGGCGGACAAACTAACTTTATGTGTAGGTGTTACCGGAATATCATCGCCATCAAGTTGCAACAACAGTTCGCGGATACGCTCCTCAAGCTCGTCAATGTAGGCAGCGACTTCAGGCATGTTGCGCCGAACATCAGCATAGCCTTCGATGGCGTATTTATTGAGCCGTCGAACACGAGACTCAGCAACCACTGGCGTTTCTTGAGCTTCACCGGCTGCGGGTATGTCTTCCAGACGTTGTACATGCAGGCCGATGGCATCATTTGCACGCACATAGCGGCGGCGCTCTCCCTCTGGAGGCAGTTTGGAATCGTTTTGCATTCAGAACCTGGATTCATCTCGAGAGGTTCCGACTATTGTAGCGATCCGGATTGCCCGTGTGGATTCGGATATACTCAAGAGGTGCCACAGGGTCTCGGTAGCTCAGCTGGATAGAGCAGCCCCCTCCTAAGGGGCAGGTCGGGGGTTCGAATCCCTCCCGGGACACCACAGCGGCAACGCGCTAGACTGAGTCGACGAATTCTTTATCGGGATCCATCATGCTAAAGAACCTGCCCCCTGCCTATGCACCCGCTCCACGTTTTGCCATCGGGCAAATGGTCATGGTCAGAAGCGCGATCGACCCGGCGCGTAACACCGATTGCACGTCGATAGTTGATCGAACATGGTTTGAAGGTACGGCGGCCATCGGATGGTATTGCGGCTGGCAGTATGTCGTTAGTGACCATCTCGACGCCTGGGCCATGGAGTCGTCAATCAAACCTCGTCCAGAGCCAGGCGCCAAGTCATGGCGTGCGTTGCGTAAGACCTTGCAAAATCAGGAATCCGTGGATTCGATCTTGTCGTAACCCTGGTGTTCCAGCTCGGTAGTCAAGTCAAGTCGTGGATGAGTCGTTCGGAAGCTACCGTCGAGATCATCTTCCGCATCCATCGCAAGCAAGGTCTCCTTGAGCACATGAATGGCCGCGAGAACATCACCGGTATGACCCGATTCGGAAATCGTATGCATGTTACGGGTCGGAAAACCCACTGACGTAGCCGCACTATCGACACTCGCGAATACCGATGCCATACCATCGGTTCCGGTATCTCGACCACTGACATCGATCTGCATGGGGATATCATGTTTGGCCGCAGCTCGCTTGATTCGCGCATTAAGCTGTTCACTGATGATGGCACCGGATGCCAAGGTAAAACCTTTGCCCATCTCAAGCGCTTGCATTTTGCGGTCCCCAATGCCTGGTGCGGCGACATAATCATGATTGACGTCTATTGCAATCAATACATCCGGTGCCAACTCACCTGCCAGTACGCGGCTGCCAAAGCGACCGATTTCCTCATGTGACGCAATGGCGTACAAGCAACGGATGTTTTCGGTTCCGCCTGCTTCGGTAATCAGTCGGGCAACTTCCGTAGTGACAAAGCAACCCAGACCATTATCAAGGTAAGCACCGAAGAAGGTATCCGGACTAAAGCCGCGCTTGATCGGTCGGTTCAACAGGATCGGATCACCGGGCTTCAATCCCAGACGCTTGATCTGATCTGCCTTGTTCTTGCCATGAATTTGCAAGTCCAGATACAAGGAATTCGGACGAATACCTTTGTCACCGGTACGCTGCGCAGGATCGGAGAAATGAATGGCACCCATCGCTTCAATCGTGCCACCGTTCAGGGAACGGTACTGACCTGGCTCATCGGGATCTTCGCTGAATACAGTCACTTCGTGACCGATCAAGGTACACGGCAAGAAAGAATCACTGTTGATCCAGATCTTGCCGTCGCTGCCGATCTTGCGCACTTGCATGCGAATCTTGTCCGCGTGACCGACCAGCATGACGCTGAAGCGATCATCTTCGCCCGGATGAGAATCCCAAACGACACCCGCATTGCCGACAAACTGATGCATCTCCCAGCTCTTTGGCATGAAGGTGTCGAAATATGGCTTCAACACACCAATGGTCATGGCTGATTCCATGCCGATCGGGCTCGGTGCCCGCAGGATATCGCGCATGACATCAAACTGCGCATCAGGCATGGATTTGGTCCAGGGTTTCTTTGCAGTCATCGAGTGTGCTTCAATTGGGGTCGGTTGATAGTGATACGAAGTATAACGACAAGCAGCCCATCAGAACGCCCTTCAAGGCTTGCCTGAGGATTTTATCGACGTCATGGTTGCTGACCAGTGCCAATTTACACTTGACCCTGTCGTCAGACTAGGCTCCGGGCTGCCCACCCGACTACCCATCGG
>CAYUZB010000014.1:9721-27249 GCA_964449565.1 uncultured Granulosicoccaceae bacterium
CACTTGACCCTGTCGTCAGACTAGGCTCCGGGCTGCCCACCCGACTACCCATCGGACTGCCTGCCAGAGCGCTCATCCGAGCGCCCATCGGGCTGCTTGCCAGACTGACCTATGGCGATTCCACCAAGTACCAGCGCCAAGGCAATCCATACAGTGGCACGCGGCGACTCAGACAGAAACACCCATGCCCAGAAAACCGCAAATACAGGAATCAGATAGCCAGCGCTGGACATGAATACCGCGCCATTGACTTGAATTATCTGGGTTCGAAGTACATAGGCTATGGCGGTTGGTCCAATCGACAGAAACGCCAGTGCAAGTAAACTGCTTTGACTAAACGACTGTGTCAGCGGCGGATGCAGAATCAGTGTCAACGGCACCAGAACAACGGCGGATGTAATCAGGGTTCCCGTCACTTGAATCAGGCTGGAAATGCCGCTGAGTTTGCGAATCAGTTGCGCAGACGTGGCATAACAGCAAGCGGCAAGCGCAATGGCCAGCATGCCGCCTATGCTTGCCCCACCTTGCAAGACCCCTTCTGCCAGCAGTACAACAACCCCCGAAAAACCAACCACAAGACCCGCAAGCTTGTACCAACTGAAACGATCATCACGGGTCATATAATGTGACAACAACAAGGTGACAAAGGGCGAGGCAGAAATCAGTATGGCGGTGGTAGCACTGTCCACACTTTGCTGTCCCCACCCAATCAGTGAAAAGGGAATCGCGCTATTGAGCAATCCAATGGCGATAAACAATACAGAGGTACGGGTATCCGGGACAAAGCTCAATCCCTGCCAGCGACAGATCAGCAGCATCAACAGCGCTGCCAGCAGGACCCGATAAGCGGCAATGGCGACGGGCGCAAAATCCGCCAAAGCAATGGCGTTACACATAAAAGCCGAGCCCCACAGGGCACTGACTATAATCAGACGTAAATAATCCGCCGGAATCGGCTTGCGAATGGCGTTCAAATCTACCGTGTTCACGTTAATCGTAGGCAAGGTGCATGACGGCGCACGAAAAAAACCGACCACGCAGGGCATAATGACAGCAAGTAAGCTCACAAGGCGTAAAAATGCCAATTTTTCAACCGGTTGACGGCCAAATGACATTTCGCAGCGGCCATAGCCGGATTTTGACCCGAACCAAAATGTTATTCAGTTCTCAAACCCGCATGCGTCCAAATTTACTCGCCCTTGTTTTGACCACACTGATACTCGGCGCCTGTGGCGGCGGCTCCGGCGGTGGAACACCTGTCGACAATGCAGGTGGCGGTGGTGATACTGGCAACACAACAACTGGCGACACCGGAGGTACCACAGGCGGCACCACCGGCGGTGACACCGGGACAGGCACGGCTGGAGACACAGGCGGTGGCACTACCGTCGATAACACGGATACCGGCTTGAGCAGCGTTGGCAATCCCGTCACCAGCAGTGGATTCAGCCCAGATAGTTTGTCACTGTTTGATGGCAGTGGTAGTTTTGCTTCAAGTGCTGGCCGGTCGCAAGCGCAAGCACTACCGAACGATCTAGGCATCGTTTACGAGTCGGTCGAGAACCACGGTTCCGATGCCTTCGATCAATCCGGTTCACCCAATTGCAAGACACTGGGCGCCGGCTTCAATTCGTGCAGCATCGCGAATCTGCATATCAAAGATGCAGCGGGCGCATTGGACGATGGAGACTGGAAGATCTACTTCCATAGCATTCGTCGCATACTGCGTGTCGACAGTGATGAATTCAGTGTGTCGCTGGTCAATGGTGACCTTAACTACCTGGAACCGACCGACAACTTCACACCGTTTGACGGCAGTATCAAGACCGTGGGTCTGGTGACCGAATTCTCTCATTTGATTGAAAGCGACTTCATGCCGCGTTACTGGTTAGTGCGTGGTGACGGTAGCGTCACTGTTATCAACAACACCGACGAAGACACCGATGAAAGCCAATACGCGGTTGCTATCACGGGTGACAATGCACAAGCCTTTAACGGTGAGCCGATTGCCATCGCCAGTGCAGCCTCGCGTTTCGCCGCCAACAGCGATGTAGCGGCGGTAGTCGCCAGTCTTGATGCCAATGTCATTCAGTCACGTATCGTTCCAAAGCCTTCTTCTACGACGCTTGGTACCGGCACACTCGATATCGGTGGTGGCGTTTCCTTGGCCGGGTTACCGATTCCATCCGCATCGATCGCTGCACTGCAAGCACGACAAGCGCAATTCATGAGCACAAGCGCGGGCGCCAGTATCGCGGCAACTATCGACCCCTCCATGGCGTCGGGTTCCTACGAGCTGACAGTAACCACATCTGGCATCACGATAACTGCAGCCGATGAACAATCCATGTTCTATGCCGCGCAATCGTTATTGGCACTGGTGCAGCCCGGGATCGGAACCATACCGGCCGTGACCATCAGTGATGCGCCTCGCTTTGGCTTTCGTGGTATGCATATCGACAGCGCGCGTAACTTTCATTCACTCGATTCAATGAAGCGTTTGATGGATCAGATGGCTGCGTACAAACTGAACAAACTGCATCTGCACTTAAGTGACGATGAAGGTTGGCGTTTGCAGATTCCGAGCCTTCCTGAACTGACCGATGTCGGTGCCAGACGTCAGTTTCAACTCGACAACGACGGCAATATCACCGAAGCCGCGGGCTTGATGCCACAACTAGGCTCGGGACCGACTACCAACAATCAGGGAACCGGCTTCTATAGCCGAGAGCAGTTTATCGAATTATTGCAATACGCAGCCGATCGCTACATCGATGTGATTCCAGAATTTGACATGCCCGCACATGCAAGAGCGGCGGTTGTTTCCATGCGCGCACGTGCTGCCAATCTGGGCCGCCCGGGGGACACAACCATTCGCATTGATGACCCTGCCGATACCTCGCGTTACCGAACCGTACAGCACTATGACGACGGTATTATCAACCCCTGCCTACCGGGCACTTATAACTTCATCGGTAGTGTGATTGACGATGTCAATGACATGTATGCATCGGCGGGCCTTAGCCTTGACGTTTGGCACATGGGTGGTGATGAAGCAAACAATGTATTCAAGGGAGCCGGTTTTCAGGATATAAACGACGGTAACAAGGTGCCTTACAAAGGTGACATCGACACAAGCCTGTTTGACTTCCCTTGGGAACGTTCACCGGCCTGTCAGTCGTTCATCGCATCAACACCTGATGTTGATTCCCTAACCGATCTGCAGCCCTACTTCGTCAAACGTGTGTCCCAACTGGTTGCCGATGCAGACATCCCGCGCTTTTATGCGTATCAAGACATCTATGACAACCTCAGCGCCAGCGAGCTTGCAACTGATGTTGCCGGTGTGGGCTTCTGGGAAATGGTCACCAGTGGTGGCTACAACACGATCAACGGTTTTGCCAGTCGTGGTTTTGAAACCATTGTTGCCGTACCTGACTACCTGTACTTCGACTTCCCACAAGAAGTGAATCCTGAGGAACGTGGCTACTATTGGGCAACTCGCTCGACCGGCTTGCGCAAGGTCTTCAGTTTTGCTCCCGAGAATCTGCCGCAAAATGCAGAGACATCAGTCAATCGTGAAGGTAATGCATGGGTCGCCACGGGCGATGATCCGGCGCAGAGTTTCATTGGCATGCAAGGACAGCTATGGAGCGAAACGGTCAGAACAGCTGAACAATTCGATTACATGGTATTCCCACGCTTGCTGGCACTGGCCGAGCGTGCCTGGCACAAAGCCGACTGGGAACTTGATTACGTGCAAGGGCGTACCTTTTCCGACAGCACCAACTTCGTTGCCCAGCAAACACTACTGGATGACTACGCGGCATTTGCAGCGGCACTCGGTACCAAGGAATTCAGAAAGCTCGACACGGCTGGTATTCAATACCGTATTCCGGTACCTGGTGCGAGCAACACCGGTGGCACCTTGTCGATCAATAGCGAAGTACCCGGCCTGCCACTTGAGTTCTCACTGGACGGGACAAACTTTTCTCCATTGACCTCATCGACTCCCGCTGCAGGCGTCGTTGCAGTGCGCGCCAGATCAGGTGATGGCGCACGTGCCGGACGGGCTGACGCCTTTCCCTGAGTTCAATTTATCGCCCGTTTGCACTGACAGTTCTTCGCCCCGAAAAGTGCTGACGCTAAAGTGCTGACAAGAAGTACTGGCGCCCTGCTTCAACCCGTTTGAGTTTGCAGGCGCGCCAGCGGTTTTTCATCAATCGGCAGATGAATCACACCCGCGGCTATACCGAGCACGACACCGGCCCACCACATACCGTCATAACTGCCGGTGGTGTCATATAAAAGACCGCCTAGCCAGACACCAATAAAACTACCGATCTGGTGGCTTAAAAAAACGATACCGAATAGCGTCGCCATATACCGCACACCAAAAACTTGAGCGATGATACCGGTCGTCAACGGCACAGTGGACAGCCACAGAATGCCCATCAATGCGGCAAACCCCAGGATGACTATCGGTGTCTTCGGTGACATCAGCAGTATGAAAATCAATAGCGCACGCAGAAAGTAAATGCTCGACAGGCTCATGCGCTTACTGTAGCGCTGCCCGATTACGCCAGCGAGAATCGAACCGACAATATTGAACAAGCCGATCAGTGACAGAGACCAGGCACCGATCGCCGGATCGAGACCCAGATCCCTGATATACGCCGGGAAGTGGACCGTTATAAAAGCCACATGAAAACCACAGACGAAGAATCCGATGGTTAACAAGACGAAGCCACGATGCGCAAACGCTTCATGCAAGGCATCGCGCAGACTTTGTTCCACCGCCTGCACGGTTTCACCATCACGGTGATGCGGCAACATAAACGCCAGTGGAATCAAACCCAGTACAAACAAGCCGAGATAGACCAATGCAGCGGGCCAGCCAAACGCTTCGATCAAGCCCTGCGTCAGCGGTGAGAAAACCACCTGCCCAAATGAGCCTGCCGCGGTCCCCAAACCCAGAATCAAGGAACGCCGTTCAGGGCCCACGACTCTGACCATGGCCGCAAGTGCCAATGAGAAAGCTGAAAACGCAATACCAATACCCGACAGCACACCCGCAAAGAGATAAAAGGCCGAAGCACTGCTCGCGATACTCATGCCGTACAGACCCACGGCGTAAAGCACGGCTCCGAGAGTGATGACGCGTGAAGAACCCCATTTATCAGCAAAAATTCCAGCGATCGGCAAACCGAGGCCCCAGAACAGATTCTGGATGGCGAGTGCCAGACCAAACGTTTCTCGTGTCCATCCGCGCGTTGCGGTCATCGGTTCGAGAAACAAGCCCAGGGAGGAGCGCGCACCAAAGCCGATTGCCGCGATCAGACAGCCCGCCGCGATAACCATAAACGCTCGCTGTGCGGTTGATAAACCTTGAGCCCCAGAGCTGTTCATGCACCATCCTTTTAAACCGATTGTGAACATGGTACCGAAGTTACCTTGGCTCGGTTCACAAAAACGACACGGACACTGCGTGATCCAACGCGCAAGAAAACAAGCCTTGCACATCGACCGGTCGAGCTTTCACATTGTTTTGCAAAGCGCTTCGAGTGTTCAAAGGAATGACCCCACAGTCTTGGGCAGAGCGACCTTCAAGCTTCCTCTCAGGGACCGATAACAGTAGGGATGGACGCAGCTTGACTGCAATAAAAATAATAAAAAACGCGAGTCCACTACATGATGTTTTCAACTTCACACCGACACTTTCGGTCGGTGGGTATTGCATGCCTGATGGCGATTACCCCTGGGGTAGTCGGTATGGCATCGGCGAATGAGCCGGAACAATTCAAAGCTAATCCCAACCTCCTCAATGATGCATTTGCAAGCAACGTCACACAGGGAAGCGATGGCGACCGGCGGTATGAGATCATCCAGGGGTTTGCCATAGCCGAAGGCGACATCATGCTTGGCCGGGTCGACCAGGCGGGTCAACTGATCAAACAATTCAGTTACCGGGGCCTGGGTCGAGGCGATACCTTTGGCCGCTGGCCGGATGGCATCGTGCCATTCCAGCTCCCCGACAATGCGTCTGACATTCAGCGTGAGAACGTACTCACCGCAATCGAACACTGGACGAACAACACCAGTTTGAAATTTGTCGAGCGAACCTCGGACAACCAATCCAGTTACCCGAATTTTCTACGGTTTGACTCAAGCAACAACTGCGCGTCATTCGTGGGCATGCAAGGCGGCGAGCAATCGATCATGATTGCAGACGATTGTGCAGTTGGCAGCATCGTCCATGAAATCGGGCACGCGATCGGTCTCTTCCACGAACATACTCGTCCGGACCGCGATAACTTTGTGAACGTTCGCCTGGATCAGGTTTTCCCTGACAAGACGATCAATTTCGACGTTCTCAATGCCGGTGTCGAGCAACTCGGTGAATATGATTATGGATCGATCATGCACTATGGCGAATTCTTCTTTACCGCCACAGGTGAACGAACGATCGAAGCGCCCGACGGTGTAGAGATCGGCCAGCGCGACGCACTGAGCCCGCTTGACATAGAAAGTGTCGAGAACATGTATGCCACAGATTTATCCGTTCAATATTCACAATTGCAGGAAACAACTGATGGATTGGAATTCGATGTCAATGTAATGAACCTCGGTTCGCTTGGCGCACATGATCTGATGCTACGCGTGGCCATTTCAGACGACTCGACGTGGACGGGCATCTCCCCCAACAGTGGCTGGGACTGTCTTGCCTACGGCGCAGAGCTTCGCTGTGTACGCGAACAATTGGCACAAAGCGAGTTCTCAAGCTTCGCCCTGCTGGTCGATCCAGGTTCAGGCACATCGGCAGACTTGTCCATGCGTCTTGAACTGGCCACTCGTGACACGGACTTCAGCAATAACCAGTTCAACGATCAATCAAAGTTTGCACCGATAGACGACCTGGGCGAATCAGAACCGGCCGAGAACCAGAACGAACCATCAACAACGCCAGACACGACCGAACCTGTGGCGGCGGCGGCGCTACCATCGGCCACCACAACTGGCAACAGTGCGACGGGCAGCATCGGTAGCGGTCCTACTGGGGCTACTACGGTAAACGCCTTCAGCGCTGATGCAACTGGCGCCGGGTCTGCCGGTTACGCTTTTCTTGTCACCGGATTGTTGATTGTGCTGCGCAGGAAGTTACTATAGCCCTCGCCCTGGCCACCTGACATGCTTGATGACCTCATCCTGCCGTATCAACATCATGGTATCCGCGGGAGAGGCATCAGGCGATGCCCACGCCGCGCACGCACTTGAAGCACTGCAATCACGCGGTGCAGGGTTCGACAGCTTTGGTATGGGTGCATCACTCTTGCAAGCGCAAGGCTGCGATCTGGTAGTTGACTGCAGAGAACTGGCGGTCATCGGCTTTATCGATGTCGTAAAGAATTATCCGCGCTTCATGATTCGCCTGCGCAAGCTCAAAGCGGCGATGAAAGCACGACGTCCTGACCTATTGCTGATCGTCGACTACCCGAACTTCAATCTCAAGCTCGCCGAATACGCACGGCAGTTGAATATCCCGGTGCTTTTTTACATCAGCCCCAAGGTCTGGGCATCACGCCCCGGACGCGTCCCCAAGATCGGCGCACGAATTTCACACATGGCCGTGATATTCCCGTTTGAAGTTGATATCTACGAAAAGGCGGGTATCCCGGTCAGCTATGTCGGTAACCCCGTCGTAGAAGATGCTCACTCAACGCTGACACGTGATGAAGCCTGCGCCGCACTTGAGCTTGATCCATCGACGCCCGTGATCCTGTTAATGCCCGGCAGCCGCAAAGGCGAACTCGAACGCCATATGTCGCTCTTGGTCGCCAGCACAGAAAAACTTGCCAAGGAACGCCCCAACTGCCAGTTCATATTGCCCCTGGCCAATACCATAGACCGCGAATGGTTCAATCAATTACTCGAAACCGCAGGTGCGAACCTAGCCAGCGCCCCACCCTTGCAAATTATTGACGGCCAATCCATTACCGCCATGCGAGCAGCGGATGTCGCACTCGTTGCCTCCGGCACAGCCACGCTCGAGACCGGTTTGATGGGCACACCCATGGTCGTGTTATACAAAGTCAGTCCGCTCAACTACGCCATCATAAAACGCATGATCAATATCGATGACGTATCACTCGTCAACATCGTTGCACAGCGACGAATAGTGCCCGAGTTAATTCAAGACGACGCAACGGCTGAAAGCATCACTAAAGAAGCCTTGATGTTATTGGACGATGAAACACGCCGAAGCCAGATGCACGATGATCTTGCTGAGCTTAAGCTCGCCATGGGTGAACCAGGCGCATCGAAGCGCGTGGCGGCATTAATTGAAAACCTGGCTGTCTCTACAAAGGTATAAAAGGTATAACGGAAATGGTTCCCACAATCTCTACGTAGCGACTTTTATCCAAATGGACCAACACCCGTGACCTAGCCGTAAAATGATAAACAAAAGGCACCTAAGCCACGCAAGACCTGTGCAAGCTATCGGATAAACTGCTCAGTTTATTTTTTACATTTTCCGAAGGTGAAATAGCTTTTTCGGCAATGTCTTTAAGGATATCCGCACCGATCGCAACCCGACCCGCGTAGTGCGGATTACTACATATCTCCGGGACACTATCCGTGAATACCTCTTTGGTCAAAAGATAGACAAGGCATCCAATTTTATGTTCCATACGGCTACCTGAATCCACAGGCCATACAAAAAGCCTGTCAGCAATGTCACTGGAAGCCACCTGACAGATAGAATTACCATCAGGATCTGCCACTACCGTAATCTCAGCTATATCTTCACACGCAATTTTCTGACAGATGATGATAGAAGCTTCTTCAATCAACTCACGGTCCGCGTCGGAAACGTGTTGAAGCGAATCATCATTAACGAGTTCACCCGATCTTAAAAAAGAAAACGGGCTGCGATCAGCGAACACCATTTGCGGCATCATGATACTCAGCATGACGAACAAGCCTAACGTCAGTCTCATAACTATTCTCCATAACGGAGCAACCCAAACGGGGTAGCAACGCCGATCACTCTACCACTGGCCCAATCGGACTATCGCCTATAAATATCTGCATTCGCTGCACTGGCCGTAGCTCAATCTCACCCTGCATTGCTGCGGACTCCAACTTCTGCAGATAAGCTGCGACATCGTCTTCGTCGCCTAACTCTCCATCCGGAAGCTTAGTGTGCTGAAAGACTCTACGCCAATTAAAATCATTGCGTATATATAAGGTTACTTTCGGCCGACACAGCCCCGAAAGCGGACAGCTCTGATCAACAATCAAAACAGTATCGTCATTTTCAGACCAGACAGCATAACAATACTGATCTCTACAATTTACACTAGCGCGCAATACACTGAGCAATTCATCAGGGATCTGCCGTGTACTGGGGATGCTCTTGATTATGTCTTTAAGATCCCTTTCATTCTTTTGTTTTTCCAATCTTGCAGCATTCCAACGCTTATCCTGATCAAGCACAATGTCTATTCTTGCAGCAACTGCCGTCGACGTCGTAGCACGCATGTCTTCAAGTGTTTTACGGCCGGCCGGGCCAAAATCAAAAGCAAAGGCAGTTAAATCCAGATCATCTTCTGATGTTATACCATTTTCAAACCTGGCCAGTTGATCACGCGCGCTTACGGCGCCAAAATCTAGCAACGGTGTTGCAAGTAAAACTGCCAACGCAGACACCACTAGCGCCATATACAAGTTATAGCTTCTGACCCATACAAAGAACCGGCTTCGACGTAATGCCGATAGAAAATAACCCAAGCCGTACAATACGAGTAATAGGCATACTACTGCTGCCCACAATCGATCTGGCGTCAAACCGTATTGATCAATACGCAATTTCAACGAATAGACCGAAATCAATGCTAGCGGGGCTACTGTCATTGCCAACACTCGTGAGGCCAGGAGCACTAAAGAATTTTTACTCTGTGTGGAGTCGTCTTCACGAATAGCCGCATTCAAGATGATCAATGCACCCACGGCACAAGAAAACAATATCGCAGTAGAGCTTGTTTTAGTGCTCCATAGTGGTTCCAGGCCAGTAAACGGAAGCGCTAGTAGGAAAACGCCCAGACCCACAGCAAGCGGCACCACTAACAAAGAAAACACACTCTGCACTAGCGCCTGCGTAGAGGCGATTATCGAATCGTGCTCTCGCAACACCCCAATAGCCGCGCCAAGCGCCACACCCATAATCAACGTCCTGGTTAAATCTTCACGCAACAATTCCTTTAGAAAATCTATGCCCGCAATTGAAAACAAGGCAGCCAGCAAGAAAGCCAAACCCAAGCTCAGAGGAATAAAAGCGCCACCCAATGCGAAAACAACTGTGTTGCCCCAAGCATGCTGATGCAACGCTCGATAGTCACGCCAATGACTGATCAGAATGGTTTGGTAAAAAGGCGCAAATATGAATAAAGAAATAGCAAGTGCCAAAAAACTCGGCCAACCTGACCAATCCAGATAGAGTCGCCAATAAGTAGTTCCCCCAGCTATTGCCGCAACAAACAATGCAAACACAGCACCACTGAATATATTCCTTCGATGCGTACAAACGGCGAAACCAAGTCCGAAGGCCGCAACCCCAACAGCCAATGCGATCCGCCAATTAAAACCGGGATCCGTCAACTTTAGATCTGTAACCAGAAAATGAATAGCGAGTGCAAATACAGCACCGAGCACTGCAAATAGTAAAGGCCTTTGTGGCCAGGCTTCAGATTGCATATGGGTTACTACGTTACTAATTGAAACTGCTTTAACCCTACCGAACAACCCCACGCTCACTCTGCTCGATAAACTCAACAAACCGAGCAACCTCAGGAAACTGTTCGCGGTCTGTCTTGATCGCCTCTATAGCCTTGTCTCGTTCACCGTGCTGACGTAGCAGAGCTTTATAGGCGCGGTGCAAGGCACTGATGGCTTCCTCGCTGAAATCGCGACGTCGTAAACCGTTCTTGTTGATGCCTTTGGCTTCGGCGTAGTTGCCAACGGCCATGGTAAATGGCGCGACATCGCGGTTCGCCACCGAGTTCAGGCCGACGAATGCATGTTCGCCAACGGCGCAAAACTGATGTACACAGGCAAAGCCTGCGAGAATGGCATGATCACCGACAGCGACATGCCCGGCTATGGAGGCGCCATTGGCCATCACGATATGATCACCGAGAATACCGTCGTGGGCAATATGGATATACGCCATGAACAGGTTGTGATTCCCGATGCGAGTCACACCGCCTCCGCCTTCCGTACCGCGGTTGATGGTGGCAAATTCGCGAATCGTGTTGCCTTCGCCAATCTCCAGTCGTGTGCGCTCTCCGGCATATTTAAGATCCTGGGGATCTTCACCCACCGAGGCAAATTGGAATATACGGTTTCCCTTGCCAATCGTGGTGGGCCCCTTAAGTACCACGTGCGGCCCAATCCAGCTGCCAGCACCGATGGTGACCTCTGGACCGACTATGGAATACGCACCAATTTCAACATCATCAGCAATGCTGGCGGTGGGATCGACAATGGCTGTTGCGTGAATCAATCGTCTATCTCGTTTTTCGCGATAAGAACCTCGGCGGAACAACACAGCACACCATCGACTGTGGCTTTTCCATCAAAGCGCCAGATGCCACGTTTTTCCTTTTCAACGGTCACCTCAAAATGGAGTCGATCACCGGGAGTGACTTGACGTTTGAATCGAGCCTTGTCGATACCAACGAGCAAGTAGAGGGTTTCTTCACTCGGATAACCACCGAGACTCTTGAAGGCACACAAAGCCGCCGTTTGCGCCAGAGCTTCCAGTATCAGAACACCTGGGAAGATCGGCGCCTGCGGAAAGTGCCCGGTAAAGATCGGTTCATTGAACGTGACATTCTTGATCGCGGTCAGCGATGTGTTCTTTTCGAAGCTCAACACACGATCGACCATCAGGAACGGATAGCGATGCGGTAAATATTTCAGAATCTCGCGAATATCATCCAGCGCTTCCATTTTACTCTCCGGTCCGATCTCGCTCATTTATGGATTTACCCGCGTTCCAATCGTCGCAACCTACGAGCGATATCATCAATACGCGCCATGCTCACAAAGCTGCGCCGCCATGCCTGGATGGGCATCAGCGGTGTACCCGACCCATAGCGCCCGGCTGTGGGTATGGAACGTGACACCAGAGATGCGGCATTCAAAACGACATTGTCGGCGATCTCAAGGTGGCCAACAATATTGCAAGCCCCCCCGATCTGACAGTGCTTGCCGATGCGCGTACTGCCCGCGATACCGACACAACCTGCAATAGCCGTATTCTCGCCAATATGCACGTTATGAGCAATCTGAATCTGGTTATCCAGAATGACGCCATTGGCAATCACCGTCGGTTCAAGGGCGCCGCAATCAATCGTGGTATTGGCACCGATATGAACCCGCTCGCCAATCTCAAGACCACCGGTTTGCTGGATCGCACGCCACCCTTGGCGGGTCGGCGCAAAGCCGAACCCTTCACTACCCAGCACTGCCCCACTTTGCACCCGCGATTCGCGGCCGATCGATACCTTGTCGTAAATAGTGACTCTCGGAAACAAGTGAACGCTCGGGCCAATTGACACCTGCGCGCCAATGACACAATGCGCACCGATAACAACATCGTCCGCGATATAGCACTGCGCACCGATAACCACACCAGGTCCAACAGACGCCGAGGTCGCGACCGTCGCTGTTGGATCGACAATGGCACTTGCATGAATACCAGGCTCGGCAGCAGTCGGTGGAGACAATAGCCACGACGCTTCGGCATAGGCAGCATAGGGATTGTCAGCAATCAGATGATTGCCCGGTGCAATTGCCGCCATTGATGCTGGCACGATAACGACACCCGCCCGTGATTTTTCCAGGCGCTCGGTATAACGCGCATCGGTGACAAAGGCCAGATGTTCGTCGCTTGCCGATTCAATCGGGGCAATAGCGCTTATGGGGTGATCTGCATCGCCGTGAAGCTCGAGCGTGAGTGCGTGGGCAATGTCACCGAGTTTCACCAGTTGCTCCGCTTGGCTTGTGTTCTTGGCAAAGGCTCTGCGCTTACACAGTTCAGTTGGCTGACTGTAAGCGCGAATACTCCTTCGACAGCGATTCAAGGATGCGCTCGGTGACATCGATTCGTTTGTTGGCGTACAACACGCCATCGCTGACGATCAGGTCGTAATCGTGCTGTTCGCCAAACTGGCCAATCGCCTCCAGCACCAGAATTCGTACCTTCTTGAATTCGTTATTTTTCTGGATATTCAGCTCTTCGCGAAAATCCTGTTCGTCTCGCTTGATGCGACGCTCCAGACCGCGAATTTCACGATCGAGTTGCGCGAGTTCTGTTTCCACCAGATCCAGCGAGGCATCGTTGAGCCGGGCTGTCAATGCGGCGAGTTCCGCACGCTGGCTTTCAAGCTCCACCTGTCGGGGCCCGAATTCCGATTCCAGACGTTGCTCAGCATCCAGCGCTTGCGGCGCGCGGTCGATCAGATAGGGAATATCGACAAAGCCGATGCGAGGATTCTGACTGTCATCTGCCTGCACCCCCGCCAGAGGCCCCAGTAAAAGCGCCGCGACGCACAGGCATGTTGTCAGAAATGTATTCAATGAAAAACCTCTGAAAGAGTTTGACCGTGACGATATTACCCGATTGGAAGCTCGCAGCATGTTCACCACCTAGAAAATTGACCCGATTGTGAACTGGAATTGCTGAACCCTGTCGCCATCTTCCTCGTTTACCGGCCTTGCTATGCTGAATGTCAATGGCCCGACCGGCGACAACCACACAAATGCCACACCGTAGGAGACGCGTACCTCATCTGCGTCAAAATCGTCAAATTCCGTGAAGACGTTACCAAAATCCGTGAACAAGCTCAGACGCGTCGCACCGGGCTCCTCGATAAACGGCGGCGGGAAGATGATTTCGACGGTACCGAGCGTGCGGAAGTCCCCGCCCTGCGCGTTATCCAGGGAGTCCCTGGGGCCGAGAGTGCCCGTGCGAAATCCACGCAAGGTGCGCACCCCACCGGCAAAAAATCGTTTGAAAAACGGCAGAGTATCAGAGTCACCGTAGCCGAAACCACCATCAATACGGATGGTTGACGAGAAGGTATAGCGCTCGGTAATCGGCCTGAAATACTCGAAGCGATAGCCGAGCTTGTAGAACGTCAGATCACTGCCCGGGATGATAGCTTCGAGCGAGAAGCGGTTTACCGCGCCCTTGGTGGCAAACACCGTTCGGTTACGTGTGTCGAAGGTGAACCCCAGATTCAGATCAAACAGATCAAACGTATCGCCCTCCTCGTCAATGAAGTCGAGAAATTCCTGCGGGGTACCACTGGTGGTACCGAGTTCCGTGCGCTCATACCCGAGGCCGATCCGAAAGGTCGAGAATTCACTCAGTGGTACACCGAACCGCACACTGCCACCGCGGGTACTGGTCAGAAAACGCGAAGTCGATGACTGATTACTCGTATCAGTCTCTCGAATAAAGGCGCTTACCGTTCGACTGATACCGTCAGCCGTAAAAAAGGGATCACGAAATGACAGTGAGAGTTGACGCGTTGTACGCGCATTATCAAATGAGAACTGCAGACTTTCACCAGTACCGAAAAGATTGTCCTGTTGAAACGCGAGGTTGACCGTGGCACCACCATCACTGCCATAGCCAAGACCGGCGCTGAAGGAACCCGACTGCCCTTCTGCAACGGTAACTTCAAGATCAACCTGATCGTCAGAACCCGGGACTCGTGGCGTTCTGATCGACACACTTTGCATAAACGGCAGACGTTGCAGTCGAATGCGTGAGCGATTGACCAGTGCCGGAGAAAAGCGACTGCCTTCGAGCTGACGCATTTCTCGACGTAGTACTTCGTCTCGTGTCTTGTACTGACCGGTAAAACTTATGCGGCGAACATAAACCCGCTTGCCAGGGTTGATAACGAAGGTCAGACCGACATCGCGCGTTTCGTCATTGATATCCGGCAAGACTTCGACCGAGGCGAAAGCAAATCCATCTTCCCCCAATCGGTCACTCAGCGCAGTACTGCTCTGCACAATGTCCTTGCGAGAAAAAACATCGCCTTCGCGTACGCGGAGCCTGCTTTCCAGTTCCTCTTTTGGAACATCAAATTCACCCGAGAGCTCAAGCGAGCGCACCGTGTAACGATCCCCTTCGCGGATATTGATCACGACAAAAATATCGCGCTTGTCTTCGGAGATGGAAACCTGAGTCGAATCGATCTCAAAGCGAATATAGCCACTGTCCTGATAGAACGAACGCAAGGTTTCAATGTCAGCCGCGAGTTTGACTTGTGAGTATTCGTCAGCGTTACTAAACGGGTTAAACGGTTTCTCGCGTGACTGCAACAATCCCAACAGCGTTGCGTCAGAGTACGCCTCGTTACCGATGATATTGATGTGCTCTATTCGAGCAACTGCCCCTTCCTCAATATTGATATCCAAAGCTACACGATTACGATCGAGCTCTTCGATATTGATGTCAATCTCACTGCCATAGTTACCCGAGCTGAAATAGACACGACGAAGTTCTCGCTCAACCGTCTCGAGAATGGACCGGTTGTAGACACGCCCCGGTGCAATTTCTGCCTGCCTGAGCGATTGGTTCAATTGATCACTGTCGATCTTCTTGTTGCCATCGATATTGATACTGCCAATCGATGGTCGCTCTTCAACCTCAACTACCAAGATGTTGCTACCACGACGTTTGATCGCAACATTTTCGAACAAGCCGGTTTCATACACTTCTCGCAACACCCGTGCACCATCGGTGGCCGGATCGAAACGATCACGAGTTCGCACTGGGATATAAGTCAGGACGGTACCCAGATCAATGCGTTCATTGCCTTCGACCACGATGTCCGAGACGACAAATTCGGATGACTGTGCACGCGCCTGGCCGTGCAATACCGCAAACGACATCAATAGCAAAAAGCCTATCGCACTCCAACGACTCATCGCATCAACCGCCATATATCGTTGTAAAAGGCGAGAAACATCAAGCCACCGATCATGACCATTCCCAACTGTTGACCAAGCAAGTGAACCCGTTCGGACAAGGGTTTTCCGCGAATCGCTTCTGCGGCAAAGAACACAAGATGCCCGCCGTCGAGTATCGGTACGGGCAACAGGTTCAGCACCGCAAGACTGATACTGATCAGCGCAATAAAATTGATGTAATGATCAAGACCAATTGATGCCGACTGTCCAGCGTATTGCGCAATACTGATCGGGCCACTGATGTTGTCCAATGAAGCCTGACCAACAAACAACTTGCCCAACATACGTAAGGTCAGTGCCGACATATCCCATGTGCGGCCGATCGCTCGGGTAAACGACTCTAGCGGGCCGTGACGTACCGTAACGTTTGCTTTGTCGGCGATCTCGGCTGAGCGAGTTTCGATAACGCCGATACGACCGATCGTCTCGCCAGCGACTTCTACCGGTGATGGGGTCAGTGTCAACTCTTCGAGTACGCCATCACGTTCGATGGTCAGATTGAGTGCTTTGCCAGGACTAACCCGAACGATATTGACCAGCCCTTGCCAGTTGTCGATAGGCGTGTCATCAATTGCAACGATAAGATCATCAACTTGTATCCCTGCCGCCGCCGCCGCGCCATCGGCAACCACCTCGCCAATCAAGGCGTCGACATCTGGCCACCAGGTGGTAAAGCCGAGATCTGCAATGGCATTGCCATCGGATTTGAGCATCGCGTCCTGAGTGATGGCCAATTGCCTCACCTCACGCTCACCATCGATGGTTTCCACCACAATCGGCAACGGTGCGTCAACACCCAATGATGATTCGATAAGCGCAATGCTGGCATCGCTCCAGGTAGGTGTCTCCTGCCCGTCTACCGAGACAATACGGTCCTCAAACTGGAACCCGGCACTATCGGCAAGAGAACCAGGAACCGGCGCACCGATCAGCGGTGCCACACCACTGATACCCATCATGAACACAAGCCAATAGGCAACGATGGCCAGTAAGAAGTTCGCTAATGGGCCGGCAATGACAACCGCACTTCGAGCCCACAGCGGTTGATTATTGAATGCCCGATGACGTTCATGTCGGGCGACAGGCTCCACCCGCTCGTCCAGCATCTTCACGTAGCCGCCCAGTGGAATCGCTGCCAGCACGAATTCGGTGTCATCGACCTTGCCACGTCGAGTGAACAAGGATTTGCCGAAACCGACAGAAAATCGCTGCACCTTGATGCCAACCTTGCGCGCCACCCAGAAGTGACCGAACTCGTGAATCGCAACGAGGATTCCCAGCGCCAAGATGAAAGCGAGCACGCTAAACGCTACATTGCTGAACATGAACACTTCATCGATGGGGTTACAAGAAACGGTTGGAGAATGTTGGGCGTGGTGAAAATTACGGGAATCGCTTGTCGAAGATCTGTTTGTCTAGGTTTTGCTTGAGGTTTTGCTTGGGGCTTTGCTTGAACGGATCAGTTGTCTCGC
>CAYUZB010000014.1:27349-45288 GCA_964449565.1 uncultured Granulosicoccaceae bacterium
AGGTTTTGCTTGAGGTTTTGCTTGGGGCTTTGCTTGAACGGATCAGTTGTCTCGCAATTTGTCGCGCTTCGGTATCTGCATCAATGATAGTGGGCAAATCGGCAGCAGGGGATATTTTTGCGCGTGACAAAGTTTCTTCAACTACTTGAATAAGTTGTAAAAAAGCAACAGAGCCGTCAAGAAAAGCCGCAACAGCCACTTCATTGGCTGCATTCAGAATGGCCGGTGCCGTGCCACCTGTGCGCTGAGCTTCGAAGGCAAGACGTAACGCTGGGAAGCGCTCCGTATCCGGGGCTTCAAACTCGAGCTTGGCCATCTGAGAGAAGTCCAGCGGTTGTACACCGGCATCGATGCGATCAGGCCAGGCAAGCGCATGAGCTATTGGTGTCCGCATGTCGGGGCGTCCCATTTGCGCAAGCACCGAGCCGTCTCGGTAGCTGACCATCGAATGAATAATGCTCTGCGGATGGACCACCACATCAATATCGTCGACATCCACATCGAACAAATGGCAGGCTTCGATGACCTCAAGACCCTTGTTCATCAGCGTCGCAGAATCGATCGAAATTTTCGGCCCCATTGACCAGTTCGGATGCTTCAAGGCTTGTTGCGGGCTTACAACAGAGAGCTCTGAAAGTGTGCATGTTCGTAATGGTCCGCCGGACGCCGTCAACAATATTTTTACAATTCCGGAACGATCAACCACGGCCTTGCCTGATTCCAACTGGACAGGCAGGCTTTGAAATATTGCATTGTGTTCGCTATCGACCGGCATCATCAGCGCGCCGGCATCGCTTGCTGCCTGCATCAGGATCTCGCCACTCATCACAAGCGACTCCTTGTTCGCCAGCAGCAGTCGTTTTCCGGCCGACGCCGCCGCGAGCGTCGGCAGCAAACCTGCCGCCCCGACAATGGCCGCGACCACGATATCCACGTCTGTATCACCTGCAATTTGCGCCAGCGCAGCATCACCGTGACCGACAACAACCTCCAGCCCCGCATCACGACAGCGCTGGTGAAGTTCCGCGGCTGCCGCTTCATCGACCATGACCGCATGCCGCGGTTGATAGGTGCGGACTTGCTGAAACAAGTCATCGACATTGGTGTTGGCTGACAGTGCGTAAACCGAAAAGCGTTCCGGGTGACGTGCGATAACGTCTAGTGCACTGTGTCCGATTGATCCCGTTGAGCCAAGCAGCGTGACTGCTTGTGCCCGATTCACAACCAGACCCAGAGAAAGATAAATACCGGCACGGCAGCAAGCACGCTATCGATACGGTCAAGCACGCCACCATGGCCGGGTAATAGCTGGCTGCTGTCCTTCCTGTTGGCAGCTCGCTTGATGCGGCTCTCGTAAAGATCACCAATGACCGACACAGCGGTCGCAAGCAGTGTTGCAACAAACAGTTTGAAAACGGTGCCCTCTGGCCAGTTGCCGATGAGCAGACTCAAAAGAAAAAAGACAAAGGCAACGCCCAACCCACCAAACACACCTTCCCAGGTCTTTCCCGGGCTGATAGATGGAGCGAGCTTGTTCTGGCCAAATTTGCGTCCGGTAAAGTAAGCACCTATGTCCATGCACCAGACCGTCGCCAAGGCGTAGAGCAACAACCACGGCGAGGCGGCTACATCATGGCTGCGAAGATACTGCACACCCAGTACACAGACAATAAAGACAAATGGACCGGTTAGGAGCAGAACCGCATTGGGCGAGACAATCGGGTCGTGGGCCGGTTTGAGATAGAAAATGGCGAGAACGCTCAACCAGAACAGAAACCCGAGCAGCATCATCCAGCGGATGAAGGGCTCAGTTTGTGGCAGATATAGAAAAATCAGTGCAAGCAGACCGATACCTGCAGCATAGGCGGTTTGCAGGTTCTCGTCACGCACACCGCACAGGCGACTCCACTCCCAGGCAGACGCGGCGGCGATCGCCGCCAACAGCAAGGCAAAGACACTGATCGACGCGGCAAACAAAGCTGTCAGAAAAACCAGCAGCATGATGACGGCAGTAATAATTCGAGTTTTAAGCATCGGTTCCTGTTACCTGTTCACCCGTCTGACCAAAACGTCGTTGCCTTCCAGCAAAGAAGGACATCGCAGCCAATAGCTCGGTGTCGGAAAAATCCGGCCACAACACATCAGTGAAAAAGAGCTCTGTATAGGCCAGATGCCACAACAGATAATTGCTGATACGTTTTTCGCCTCCGGTGCGGATAAAGAGATCCGGCTCGCTGACATCAGCGAGTGAAATATGCTTTGCAAATTGCTCGATGTCGATCGCTTCAGGCTTTAGCCGCTTGTCCACCACGGCTTGTGCAAGCGAACGCGCGGCATTGACAATATCCCAGCGCCCACCGTAGTTCACGGCAATGGCCAGCTTCAAGCCGTTGTTGTCCGCCGTGGCGGATTCAGCGAGAGCCATTTCATCACGCAGCTTCTCGCCAAATGCTGATCGCTCGCCGATGAAACGGATACGAACGTTGTTTTCCTTGAGTTTGCTGACTTCACTTTTCAGCGCCCGCAGGAAAAGGTCCATCAGCAAGCCCACTTCCTTTTCCGGCCGCTTCCAGTTTTCACTGGAAAAGGCGAACAAGGTCAACGCTTCGATCTCGTGCCGGGCACAGGCCTCAACGATATCGCGGGTGGTACGAAACCCTTGCTGATGACCCGCGGCCCTTGGTTTACCGCGTTGCTTTGCCCAACGACCATTGCCATCCATGATGATGGCGATATGGCGTGGATAAGCCGATTTATCCATAGGTGTATTCACGAGACTGATGATTGTGCGGCTGCGACAACGGCTACCTACACTTCCATCAAGTCCGTTTCTTTTTTAGCCAGAACCTCATCAATGGCCTTGATCGCGGCATCGGTCAGCTTCTGTACCGAATCTTCCGAACGCCTGAGATCATCCTTGGAAATTTCCTTTTCCTTCTCGAGTTCCTTCAGATCGCCATTCGCATCGCGGCGTATATTGCGCACCGCAACCCGCGCGTTCTCGGCTTCACCACGCACCATCTTGACCATGTCTTTACGACGTTCTTCTGTCATCGGCGGCACTGGTACGCGAATTACCGTACCCGCAGTATTGGGATTAAGCCCCAGATCAGCGTTGATGATGGCTTTTTCAACCGCCGGTACCATCGATTGCTCCCAGGGGGTCACGGTGAGCATGCGCGCATCTTCGGTATTGATGTTCGCCACCTGACTCAATGGGGATTCCGCGCCGTAGTAATCGACCTTGACGTTTTCGAGCAGGCTGGGATGAGCACGCCCGGTGCGCATTCGCGACAGTTCGTTCTCCAGTGACTCCGCACTCTTGCCCATGCGTGTTTTGGCATCTTTGAGAATATCGTCAATCATGACCGTTTCCGCTGCAGGTTTTTAAGAGACTGTGGTACCGACATTTTCACCCATGACCAATCGCATGAGATCGCCGTCGCTGTTCATATTGAAAACCTTGACGGGTAGATTGTTGTCACGACACATGACTATCGCCGTCTGATCCATCACACCGAGTCGTTTGTTGATCGCTTCATCGAAGCTGACCTCATCGTACTTGACAGCATCATCGTGTTTCATTGGATCCTTGTCGAAAATACCATCAACCTTGGTGCCCTTGATCATGATGTCAGCACCGATTTCGACCGCGCGCAGGCTGGCCGCCGAATCAGTGGTGAAAAACGGGTTGCCCGTACCGGCGGCAAACAGAACGATTCGGCCTTTCTCCAGATGCCTGACCGCGCGACGACGAATATAGTCTTCGCACACATCGTTTATCTTGAGCGCAGACATGACACGGCAATAAGCACCTTGCGTCTCGAGAGCATCCTGCATCGACAGGCAATTGATGACCGTTGCCAACATGCCCATATGGTCTCCGGTGACGCGATCCATACCGGCTTCGGCAAGACCGGCACCGCGAAAAATATTTCCGCCGCCGATGACCAGGGCGACTTCGACACCCTTGTCACTGACTGCCTTGACCTCAGACGCAATTCTGAGAATGTATGTCGGATCGATGCCGTAATCCAAACCGCCCATCAGGGCTTCGCCACTGAGTTTCAGCAGTATGCGATCAAACGCAGGACGCGCATCGGTTTCCACCAGGCCTAGAGCACTCTCTGACATAGATTCTTGTCCATTTCCAGTTCAGCAAAAAAGCTTGCCACAAAAAAGCCGGGCAAAACCCGGCTTAGTCGTAAAACATCATTGCCTGGCGATCGATCATCGCCAAACAGCCGGGAGGTCCGAGACATATTAACCGTCTTATTCGGTCCCACGCACCTGTGCCATGACTTCGTCGGCGAAATTCTCTTCTTTCTTCTCGATACCTTCACCGACTTCAAAGCGGTGAAAGCTCAGCACCTTCGCCCCTTTGGCTTGCAAAAGATCAGCAACAGTCTGGTCTGGATCCTTAACGAACGGTTGTCCAACCAAAGTGATCTCAGACAGGTATTTCTTGATTCGGCCCATGACCATCTTTTCGACGATCTCCGCAGGCTTGCCGCTCTCGGCCGCTTCTGCCGTCAGAATCGACTTTTCCTTGTCAAGTACATCTGCAGGGACACCAGACTCATCCACGCATACCGGGTTGCTGGCTGCGATGTGCATGGCGATGTCTTTGGCCAGCGCATCATCACCGCCTTCGACCTCACACACCACGCCGATGCGGCCACCGCCATGAATGTAATCACCAAACTTGCCACTGCTGTCACCGGAGACACAACGACGCACCTGAATGTTCTCACCAATTTTGGCGACGAGATTCTTGCGCACTTCCTCGACTGCAACGCCGTTGATCTTGATGTCATCCACCGTGCCAGGCTTGTCGTTCAATACCGCGTCAGTGACCTGATCGGTAAAACCGATGAAGTCTTCTGCCTTGGCAGCAAAGTCGGTCTGGCTGTTGATCTCAACCATGCCAAAGCTTGCGCCGCCATTACCGATCTTGATCGAAACAACACCTTCAGCCGCCGTGTTGCCGGCTTTCTTGTCCGCCTTGGCAAGGCCGGAAATACGCATTTGCTCTGCCGCTGCGTCCATGTCGCCATTGGCTTCTGTAAGCGCCTTCTTGCACTCCATCATGCCGGCGCCAGTGCGCTCGCGCAGCTCTTTCACCATGCTTGCGGTGATAGCCATCTTGAAAATCCTCTTGTGTTAGTGCTTGCCCCTAGCGGGGCAAGGTAAGTCGGCCAGTTATCAGCTGGCGGGTGTATCGCCGGACGCATCTGCTGCCGCACGTGATTCGGCTTCAGCTGCAAGCTCCGCAGCCGCCGCGTCCGCAACCGGAGCGTCAGCTGTTGCAGCCTCAGCCGGAGCGGATTCCGCTTCAGCACTTGCTTTCGCAGGCTCATCGGCCGTTTCAGCCGCCGCTGGCGCGGCACTCGCCGCTACCATTTCCTCGTCCATCTTGCCCGAAGCACGTTTGCCATCCTGAACCGCAGAGGCAATCGCTTGTACGTACAATTGAATGGCACGAATGGCGTCGTCATTGCCTGGAATAACATAGTCGATACCGTCGGGCGTATTGTTGCTGTCAACCACCGCAATAACCGGAATGCCGAGCTTGTTGGCTTCGGTAATCGCAATGCGCTCATGACCCACATCGACGACAAACAAGGCATCTGGCAGGCGTTCCATGTGCTTGATTCCACCCATGCCACGCTCAAGCTTTTCATATTCACGGCTCAGTCCAAGCGCTTCTTTCTTGCTCAGGCGTTCCATGCTGCCGTCTTCGCGCATGCCTTCGAGTTCGAGTAGACGCTTGACCGATTGCTTGACTGTTTTGAAGTTAGTCATCATGCCGCCCGACCAGCGTCGGTTTACAAAGGGCATATTGCAGCTATCTGCCGCTTCCTTGATCGCATCGCGTGCCGCACGCTTGGTGCCAACAAACAGGACTCGACCATTCTTTGAGGCAATCTTGCCAGCATAGTTGGCCGCATCTAGCAGCGCGGGCAAGCTGTGTTCAAGATTGAATATATGAATATTGTTGCGTTCACCGTAGATATACGGGGCCATTTTTGGCGCCCAGTATCGAGTCTGGTGTCCGAAATGCACGCCAGCCTCTAGCATCTGGCGCATGGTTACATCAGCCATAGTAATTTCCTGGTTGGGTTTGGCCTCCGCAAATCGATTACGACAGACCCGATTTTTGAATAAAGGGCACCCGGCCGAATCTTGTTGATTTGCGTGTGAATTGCCGGTACGGAAACTCCGTCCCGGTCAGCCAGACTTTATAACACAAATGGGGCCATCGCGGTACACTGCACTCACTGAGAAAACAGATACCAAGAGCCTTTACCAAGACCATGGCGATCACGCTGAAAACCCCGGATCAAATCGCAGCAATGCGGATTGCCGGCCAGATGGCAGCAGAAGTGCTGGACCTGATTACCGAGCACGTCGTCCCCGGCGTCACCACCGACGAACTGAACACGATCTGTCACGAACATATCGTCAATGTGCAGAAAGGGATTCCCGCCACACTGGGCTACAAGGGGTTCACCAAATCCATCTGTACCTCCATCAACCAACAGATCTGCCACGGTATACCGAGCGATCGGGTGCTGAAAAAGGGCGATATCGTCAATATCGACGTCACCGTCATCAAAGATGGCTGGTTCGGCGATACCAGCCGCATGTATTACGTCGGGACCCCTGCCCCGCATGCCAAACGCCTGTGTGAGACTGCTTACGAAAGCATGGTCAGAGGCATTGAGGTGGTACGCCCTGGTGCGACGCTTGGCGATATCGGGCATGCCATTCAGGTGTTTGCCGAAGCTCAGCATTACTCGGTCGTCGAAGAATACTGCGGGCATGGCATTGGCTCGAGCTTCCATGAGGATCCACAAGTGCTGCATCATGGCACACCCGGTGCTGGCGAGGTGTTGCGCCCGGGCATGACATTTACCATCGAACCGATGATCAATCAGGGCAAGCGCCATGCACGTGTGCTGGCAGACGGCTGGACGGTCGTCACGCGAGATCGATCCCTGTCTGCGCAGTGGGAACACACCGTGCTCGTCACCGAGGACGGTTACGACCTTCTGACCTTGGGTGATGGACAATCGTTGTAGAGTCTGAAGCATCAGCGATGCAGGAACTGCTTGCCGATATCGATGCGGTCATTGCGCAAGATCCGGATGCCCCGGATATCTGGCGAAGAGCCCTGGCCGCCGGGCGCGATGCAATACACAAACAGTTTGAACAGGGTGCAAGTGCAAAAACTGCACTGCATTTACGTACCGCTATCGTCGATCATGTCCTGCGTCAACTCTGGGACAAAGCGGGCGAGGAACTCAACTCTTGCGCACTGGTTGCGGTGGGCGGTTATGGTCGCGGTGAATTGCATCCTGCATCCGATATCGACATCACGGTACTCCTGCCAAAAAAACACGACGATACCCTCAAGGCAAACATCAGTGAATGGGTAACCCGCTTGTGGGATCTGAACCTGGAATTCGGGCATAGCGTCAGAACCGTCTCTGAAAGTGCAAGTACTGCCAAACAGGACCTGACCGTTATCACCAATCTGATGGAAGCTCGCTATCTGTGTGGCGACAAGCAGCTGTTCGACGCACTGCAAGCCGCCATCACACCCGAGAAAATGTGGCCGGCTGAGAAGTTCTACAAAGCCAAAATGGAAGAGCAGGAAGAGCGTTACGCACGCTTTCATACCAATGCCTACCGACTGGAACCGAACGTCAAGGAAAGCCAGGGCGGTTTACGGGATTTTCAAACGATCGCCTGGGTCAGCCAACGTGTATTCGGCACCCCGGATCTGGACCCTTTGGTCTCAAACGGCCTGCTTGAACAAGAAGAACTGGATGACCTGCAAGATGGCATCGAGCTGCTATGGCGTATTCGCTACCTGTTGCATCACGAAACTGGTCGCCATGAAGATCGCCTGCTGTTTGATCACCAGCGCGTTATCGCGCATGAATTCGGTTTTACCGATGACACGAACAACCTGTCGATAGAGACGCTCATGCAGCGCTTCTATCGCACGGTCATGGCCTTGCAACGTTTGAACGAAATTTTGTTGCAAGGACTCGGCGGCATCATCTCCGGAGTAACCGCCGCCTCAACAGTAGTACCGATCAATTCTCGTTTTCAATTACGCAACGGCTTTCTCGAGGTCACACATGATGATGTGTTCACGCACACTCATTCTGCGCTACTGGAAGTTTTCCTCGTATTTGGCAACACCGAGGAAGCGCTAAAAATAAAATCCAATACCGTGCGCCTGATTCGAAGCCAGTTGAAACTGATCAATGATCGTTTCCGGAGTGACCCTGCCAATCGAAGGCTGTTTATCAGTATCTTCAGTAACCCGAACAAGTTGACGCGCACGGTGCGCCTGATGAACCGCTATGGCGTGATGGCAGCCTACCTGCCCGCCTTTGACGCGATTGTCGGACGCATGCAATATGACTTGTTTCATATCTATACCGTTGACGAACATACCATCCTTGTCATCCGTAACTTGCGTCGTTTTACATTGACTGAGTACGAAGTCGAGTTCCCTCATTGCTCACTGATTGCGCAAACTGTGCGCCACCCACATGTGTTGTATCTGACTGCCCTTTTCCATGACATTGCCAAGGGGCGTGGTGGAGATCACAGCGTGCTTGGCGCTGAAGACGCAAGAGCGTTCGCAGCTTCCCACAATATGCGTAACTATGATCGCGAGTTGATGGAATGGACGGTGCGTAATCATCTGATCATGTCGATAACCGCGCAACGCAAAGACATAGACGACCCGGCTGTACAACTCGACTTCGCCCGAGAAGTGGGCACCGTCGACAAGCTCAATCATTTGTACCTACTGACCGTCGCCGACATTCGCGCAACCAATCCCGAGCTCTGGAATTCGTTCAAGGAAAGCTTACTGCGTTCCTTGTACCAATACACCTTGCAGATTTTACAACGTGGCCTTGACCGACCGCTTGACGATGCAGATGTCATTGCCCGCCGTCAAGCGCATACCTTGAGCTTGCTTGACGAAGGCTTTGCTGATGAGGCGCGCATAACGGATTTATGGGATACGCTTGGCGAAGATTACTTCCGACAGTATCGCGCCCATGAAATCGCCCGCCACACCGAACTGCTAATAAGCAACGAAGATACCGATCCGCTGATAAATCTGCGCCATTCACCATCGCGTGGTTCGATGGAGATACTGATTTATACGGCTGACAATCAATCACTCTTCGCACGCATAACGGCGATACTGGAATCCTTGCAACTTAACGTACTCTCGGCAACCATCAATACCAGTGATACAGGTGTTGCACTGGACACATTCCATGTGCTCGAACTCAATGGGGACCTGATCTCGGAGCCACGGCGAGTCGATGAAATTTATCGCACGCTCGAAAGCGCCTTGACCAACTCGGGCAAGTTGCCAAAAATTTCCCATCAGCGCATATCACGACGCCTGAAACATTTTGACATCGACACCCAGATAGACTTCGAAGTCGTCTCCAAACGCGAAGGCATGGCCGGTTTGACTGAAGTCAGAATAACCGCCGCGGACCGACCGGGTATTCTTTCTGATATCGGTAGATGCTTTACGGAAGCCAACATCGATGTCCATGATGCAAGAATCTCGACATTGGGTGAACGCATCGATGATGTATTTCTGGTCACCTCAATCGATGCAACACCACTGAACAACGAACAGAGAGTGCATCTTTCAGACATGTTATGCGAACGCTTGTAAGCTTGATCAAACTCATAAGCTTTTTCAAACTCACGGACCGACAATCTTCATGGCCAATGACAAAGACATCGACTTGAGTGAAACACTGTCGCTGCTTCGCGACTTGATTCAACGCCCGTCGGTAACCCCGGAAGATCACGGCTGCCAGACGTTGATAGCCGAGCGCCTCGCCGCACAGGGTTTCAAGATTGAACACCTGCGCTTTGAAGATGTAGACAATCTCTGGGCACGTATCGGCGACGAGGGACCATTACTCGTGTTTGCCGGGCACACTGACGTGGTGCCAACCGGCGACGAAAAACAATGGTCTACACCGCCCTTCTCGGCCACTATCGACGGCGATTACATGACGGGACGTGGGGCTGCCGACATGAAGTCTGGGGTGGCCGCCATGGTGACCGCCATGGAACGTTTCATCGCCAGTGGCCAGCATCAGCACGGCTCACTGGCGATTCTGCTGACCAGTGATGAGGAAGGTGTTGCGGTCAACGGCACGGCCAAGGTCATCGATACACTGGTCGCCAGAGACGAGCACATCGACTACTGCATTCTTGGCGAGCCGAGCAGCACAAACAGCTTTGGCGACATTATTCGCAATGGTCGACGCGGCTCGCTCGGGGCAAAACTGACGATCAAGGGAACACAGGGCCATGTCGCCTACCCCCATCTGGCCGACAACCCGGTACATCGAGCAGCGCCGTTTATCAGCGAACTGGTTGCTATCGAATGGGACCAGGGAGATGCACACTTCCCGCCTACCACACTGCAGGTATCCAACTTTCATGCAGGTACCGGCGCCACTAACGTTATTCCTGGCGAAGCCACGGTCGACTTCAATGTTCGCTATAGCCCGGCGAGCAGCCGCGAGAAAATACAACAAACCGTTTCCGAGCTGTGCAAGAAACACGCGCTGGATGTCAGCATCAAGTGGCACGATAGCGCACATCCTTTCATTACAACACCGGGCAATTTGACCGACGCCCTGCAGGCAGCCATCAAAAGCAAGACCGGACAGCTCGCGACACTGGATACTGGCGGTGGCACATCCGATGGGCGATTCATTGCCCCAAGCGGCGCACAGGTCGTTGAATTTGGTCCGATCAACGCAACGATTCATCAGATCAATGAGTGCATCTGCATGTCCGATGTAGATACACTGTCCGAAATCTACGAAGCAGTCATGGTCTCCATGCTGAGCAACCGGGAAACATCTTATGGGAATGCTTGAAGGTAAACGAATTTTGATCTTTGGCGTAGCAAGCAAGCGCTCTATCGCCTGGGGCATTGCTGCAGCCATGCATCGTGAAGGTGCTTCACTGGCGTTCACCTATCAGAACGAACGCTTGAAAGATCGCGTTGTTGATATGGCAGCGGAACTTGGTTCATCGCTCACCTTTGCCTGTGATGTAGCCGATGATGGTGAAATAGACACACTGATGGCAGAGCTTGGCAAAGAATGGTCCGAAGGCTTTGACGGGTTGGTCCACGCTGTAGCCTTTGCCCCACGTGAAGCGCTCGACGGGGATTTTCTCGAGTCCATCGATCGTGACGCTTTCCGCATTGCACACGATATCAGCTCCTACAGCTTTGCCGCTGTCGCCAAGGCTGCGCGCAAACAATTGCGCCCAGGTAGCTCTCTGATCACCTTGTCGTACCTCGGCGCAGTCAGAGCCATGCCAAATTACAACGTCATGGGGCTAGCGAAAGCCTCACTCGAAGCCAACACCCGTTTCATGGCAACGTCACTGGGCCCCGAGCAAATCCGTGTCAACGCGATCTCCGCCGGCCCCATCAAGACCTTGGCGGCAGCCGGTATTGGTAACTTCAAAAAACTGCTGGGGCATGTGTCCGCCGTGGCACCGATGCGCGAAAACACCACCATCGAACAGGTCGGCGATACTGCCGCGTTTTTAGCCTCCGGCATGGCTTCAGGCATCACCGGGCAAATTATTTATGTTGATGGGGGTTTCAATATAGTGTCAGTCCCTGACTCGATGACTTGACCCTATGTACTGGCCCGATGAGCTTGACTCATCAGGGGGCGTCGATGAGCTGAGCCAAGGAGGGTAAGCCCTGCGGCGCTTTGATACGAAGCTAAACAGGTTATGGAACGCGGACCATACCGCGAAAGACATGATTGATCGGGAATTGGCTCACAGTAAGCATGACGCCGTGTGAAAGTCACAGTGTAACGTTCGATAACAGTTACAGATACATTTAATCGATAAGAAACGCGAAACCGATCATGAAAAAACTGTTAGCTGTACTGCCTCTCGTCGCCGGTGCCTCCTGGGCCGGAACCACCTACTACAGTGGCTCGCAAACACGTGATGCCTATGACCAGTTATTGGCTCAAATGGGGCAGATCAATTCGTTTGCCGTCGAGAATGAATCCTATACCTCTGGCTTCATGAAAAGCTCTGCAGTCACTATCGTCAAGACCTCGGACAAGGACGATGCCGAGATCATGTTTCGGCTCAACCACGAAATCGACCACTCCCCCATCGGTTTTAACGACGGCGCTGCACGCGTTAGCGCCTCGAATATCCTGACAACCCTGTTGATCGATCCAGATTCGGACGTCGGTAAAAAATTTAGCGAACTGTTCGGTGACGAAGAACCTGTCGTATTGAGTTCATCAGTTGGCTTCAATGGCAAGACGTTGAACGAGCTACGAACCGCCCCGATCAATATCGCAGGCGATGGCGGTAGCTTTAATATTAAAGAAAGTCTGCATGAATTCAGTTTCGATCCAGACGGGAAGTTGATTGGCTCAGGTGAGTTGGGCGAATTGGCTTTTAGCTCCGCAGAAGGCGACAACTTTACAGCGTCACCGATCAAGCATGCCTTTGATCTGAACTGGATTCAGACGGGGATTTTTACCGGCACCAGCACACTAGCGTTGGACACAGCCAGTCTCATTCAGAGAAACGGCACGGTTATCGGTTTAAACAACGTTACCTATGAACAACTGGCCAAGTCATCGAATGGCACCATCGCCTACGACCAGACGATTGAGATCGCCGATCTCGAAAGCCCGGTTGATTTAAAGACGGTGTCCGCGAGCAATTCTATATCGGGCGTGAAATTGGAAGCTTACGAGCAAGCACAGGAACTGTCGAACAAGCTAATAGTGGAAGATGCAGACTCACTGGACGAAACTTTGCTTGCAGAGCTCGGAAACGTGTACAAAAGCTTGATTGGCAAAGGCGCTAGCATTAGCTACGGCTTTGGCTTTACCAATTCCGGCGGTGCAGCCGATTCAAAGGTAAGCCTGACGTTCAAGGGTGATGATTCGGCCAATGGCATGGATAATCTGGCAACGGTTGGTGATCTCATTCATGCACTGCAAGCGAGCCTGACAGTCGATGCAGACGCCGCAGCACTCGAAAGCACACCGCTTGCCATGCTGTTGTATAGCCCGCAGGCATCTCAAGTACTGGTTAATGAAAACGGCAAATACACCGCCAATATCACGCTTGATGAGGCAATTGTGGATATCAATGGGCAACCGTTGTCACTTGCATTGATGTTGCAAGGGCCTATGGAAATGCCACTCGACTCATCGCTCTTGGAGATGTTGGGCTTGTAGAAGCCCAAACCCGACAAGCCGTTGCTATCGATTCAGATAGCAGCGCATCTCAGCCTTTGATAACAGGCTCAATCGGTACTTTATCTGCCAGCCCAGTCAACTGCTCATACCGCGCCGCGGCTGCGAGTAACGCAGCTTCTTGTCTGGGGCCGGCAACCACCTGCAATCCAACAGGCAAACCGTTCTGCGTAAAACCACCGGGTACGCTCATCGCTGGAAAGCCGGTAATGGTTATTGCATAGGCAATGGAACACCACTGGATGTAGTTATCAAACGTGACACCTTCACACGATTCCACAAAACGGTTCTCTGCTGGAAAGGGCGGAACAATCGTTGCCGGTGACAAAAGCAAATCATACTGCTCGAAAAAATCGGTAGCTCGTCGTAGATAAGCACCCCTGGCATTTTCAACCCGCTCAATATCATCCATTGACACCTCACTTGCCTTTTCGATATTCCAGATAACTTCCGGCTTCAACTTGTCTCGATGCATCTTCAACATGTTCTTTTGCGAGACATAAAACATCATGGCGCGGTTGATCTGAAAGATATCCTCCATATCGCTGAAATCCGGATGCGCGTACTCAACCTTGCAACCCAGTGATTCAAATTCAAGCGCAGCCGCCTCGCTAATTCGTGCGATTTCAGGATCAACCGGTGTCACGCCGAGGTTCGGGCTGAAAGCGACTCTCAAGCGCGGCTGATGTTGTCCGCTCAGCGCCGCCTTAACGGCGTCGACATAGGATCCGGCCTCACGCGGCATGGACTGGCAATCCCCCGGGTGCGCACCGACCATCGCATCAAGCAGCAGGGCAACATCCGGTACATTTCTCGCCATCGGCCCGGCCACCGAAAAGGGTTGGCTAGGCATCCCGCCGAACTCTGCCGGGTAGGCACCCGGGCCACCCGCACCATGTGCAACGCGACCCGCGCTTGGTCGAAAGCCAACGACAGAACAGAAACTCGCGGGATTGCGCAAGGAGCCACCGAGATCGGAACCGGTTGCAAGCCAAGCGGTGCCCGTCGCTAATGCAACTGCAGAACCACCCGACGAGCCCGCACAACTTTTTGAGGTATCCCATGGATTCAGCGTACGACCGAATACTTCATTGAAAGTATTGGCACCCGCGCCGAATTCCGGCGTATTGGACTTGGCGTACACGATCCCGCCTTCACGCTCGATCATGTCCACCATGCAATCGGAGGCGGCAGGAACAAAATCCGTATAAATAGGCGATCCCCAGGTCGAACGAACGCCTTCAACCGGTTCAAGGTCCTTGATCGCAACCGGTATACCCATAAGCCTGCCACGCATTGCTGGCGACGTATCTTGCAACCGTTGAGCGTGCTTGCGGGCCCGCTCAAAACATAAGGTTGGCAATGCGTTGACTGCTGGATCGCAGGCAGCAATTCGGGCTTCTACGGCATCAAGCAGATCAAGTGGCGAGATGTCACCACTATCGAGCAGCACCTTGATCTCAGTGGCAGTCTTGTAAATAAGGCTCATGAGGTTGAGTGTATCGTATCGCCCTTCACGCTGACCTCACTGGGGTAGAATGGCATCATGGCTGCGCACTTTCAACGTCTGTTTTTTCGCGAGATCGATGCTAGCTCTCTAGCCGTCTTTCGCATTCTGTTCGGCGCATTGCTGTTATTTGAAGCGGTCAACTATGGCGTTTTTCTCTGCCTTGACTGCATGTACAGAGAGACCTCCCTACTGTTCAAGTATCCGGGATTCGATTGGGCGGTGTTGCCACCGGGCAAAGGGCTCGAAATTCTGTTTGCCATCATGGCAATAGCCGGTTTCTGCGTGATGATTGGCTACCGCTATCGCCTTGCTATCATCGTCGTTTTTCTTGCTTTCAGTTATCACTTTCTGCTCGATCGAGCGTTGTACCTGAATCATTACTATCTGACGATGCTGTTCATCGGCATTTTGATATTCCTGCCGGCAAATCGCTGTTGGTCGGTCGATGCCAGACGCGCTCGGCCACAGCAAAGCGAAACTGTTCCGGCCTGGACCCGGTTCTGGTTGTGCGCCCAACTTGAAATCGTGCTGCTGTACGCAGGTATCGTCAAGATAAATTCGGATTGGTTACAGCTCGAGCCCATGCGCCTGTGGATGAATGCGCGCAGCGCTGATGAAGGGGCATTTCTGCAATGGGTAACACAGGACTGGGGTATCGCGCTCGCCAGTTACAGCGTCATCATCCTGCATATCATCGGAGCGCCATTGTTGCTCTGGAAACGAACCCGCTTTGTCGTTTTTCTGTGCTACTGCGTATTTCATACGATCAACGCCTTCGTCTTCAACATTGGAATTTTCCCGTGGATGACCATTGCGGCCACCATGCTGATGTTCGATCCCTCATGGCCGCGCCAGATGATCAAGCGCATCAATCAGCGTGGCTATCTGCAGAAATTCAAATCACTGGCATCGTTCGAACCTGGGAAAGCCCGGACGGAAAACTCAACGACCTTGTCCAGTGACAGCCACAGTGGCATAAAAACCCTTTGGCGAACCGGTATCGTAACGATGGTGCTGGTATGGCTGACGTTACAAATTCTGGTTCCGCTACGCCACTACCGCATACCGGGTGATGTCAACTGGACTGAACAAGGACATCAATTCAGTTGGCGAATGATGCTGCGCTCCAAACGCGGCAATGCCACCTTTCATGTCAGGACACCCAAGGGCGGCGACTACCGCGTCAAACTGGCCGATCATCTGACCCCCAAGCAAACAAGAAAGGCTGCTTGCTTGCCGGATTTGATATGGCAATTTGCCCAACACCTGCAATCGGAAGCCTTGCGGCAAGGTCACGCGGATGATGTCGCTGAGGTACGAATTTTCGTCGAAACATCTTGCTCGCTGAACACCCGTGAGCCAGAGCGTATCATCAATCGATTGGTCGATCTGACGAGTATCGAACGCGGAGCACCTGCCTCGACCTGGATAACTACTCTGACAAAACCGTTGCCTAACCCAATTTTTTAAATGCTCGGCGTTGCTCGCAAGCGACATATAAACCGACACAGCGGGTTCGGTCTACGGCGAACCTATGGCGAGCCTAAAACAGCCATCACGATCGCACCACCAATAACCACGATCCATATTGCTCGACGCCAACCGACAGCTTCACCAAGCCAGACGCGCGCGCACAAGACTGTCACTGCAGCAAACGCCGAAAAGCCAATGGCCGCGCCGACCCGGCCGTCACCACTTGAGCCGGTCAGAAAAGCGCCAAGTGCCAGCGTCTCCAGTACAGCTTGAATCAACAGCAACACAGTAATGCGTCGCCCTGGGTAAGAGATCGGTAGTACCGAACGCAAACGATACAACACGAAGACTATGATAGCCGTCAGGGCAAACAGTCTGTTGAGATACAAGGCTTCAACACTACCGACCAGAGCGCTGGCTTCTTGAGCAAGAAAAAAACGCAAGGCAATCGCTGTCGCCGCAGCCAACGCGATCAACGCTGTGATTCTTAGCCAGCGTGCATCATGATCAAGATCAGCTTCCGCACTACCACTGGGACGAGACAAACTGATGATGGCGATGAATGCAAGGCTGATCGAGACCAGTTGCCAGACAGTGAAGGCAGCGCCGGCAACGATGTTCATACCAACGATCAATACAGAAAACACGGAGGCAGTCGGCGAGGCAATGGATACCGGACCACGCCGCAAAGCAATGTAAAGGCATTGCAGAGCAACGATATTAAGAACCCCTGACACGGCAGAATATGCCCAGGCCGCAGGATGCCAGCCGGGCCAGGCACCTGAGATCGCGAAGCCAACACTCAAGGCAATCGTCGACACCAGCATGACGACCAGCACGATGAGCTCAGTGGGTAAACGCGCGGCGGTCACCCGTGCAATGCAATCAGACACACCGATCGTCAAGGCACCGATCAATCCCCAAAGAACGCTATGCATGATTTCTATCCGGACATAAAAAAGGCACTCCCAATGAGTGCCTTTTGGGAACCGCGTGAGCGGAGAGTCTATCGCTTGCTCAAGAGATCTCGAATTTCAGTCAGTAGAACCACATCGGCCGGATCAGGATCGGGCTCCGCAGCCTTCTCTTCTTCGTAAGTGGCTTTCGCTTTATTGATGGCTTTCAAGATCATGAAGATGACGAACGCGATGATCAGGAAGTCGATCAAGGATTGAATAAACGCCCCGTATCCGATCGCGGCGTCGCCGACTTTTATAGACAAGTCTTCGAAGTTGACTCCACCCATGAAAATACCAACGATCGGCATGATGACATTTTCAACCAAGGCACCAACCATCTTGCCTACCGCTGCACCAATGATTATCCCGACAGCCATATCAACCAAGCTGCCCTTCATCGCAAATTCTTTGAACTCCGAAACCATTCCCATTTACAAGTCTCCCTAAGATAAATGACGCGACAGCAAATCCGCTGTCGCGTCGATACTAAAGCCGCCCATATCCGTTGTCCAACAACTAGGACGCACTCATGAAGTATTCTTCAGAGTTCAGGAGAACTGCATATCTATGGCAAATTATTGACTTGACGGTATCGAAGTAAACTCTAAAACAAATGCTATAACGTGGCGACAAACATCACATCACATCACATCA
>CAYUZB010000014.1:45388-47465 GCA_964449565.1 uncultured Granulosicoccaceae bacterium
GCGTCTTCACGCAGGCTCTGCATCAAGGCCTGAAATTCAACGCCACCTAGTCGCGGGTTAGCCCCCACTGTAGTACCCGCTGCAGCCGGTGCCTCTTCATCGGCCTCGGGAACGCCAACGTCCACCAGGCGCACAGCGACCCGATTGCCATTGCCAAGCACTGCATTGTGCGTAACTGGCTTCCCATCGACCGGCTTCGGCAACGCATACAATTGATCCATCACCGGACGATCGAATTCAGTCGACTGGCGAGACAACACGACAGCCGTTGCGGCGCTGGCCAGGTCATCCGACTCGGCAATGTCTTCAGCACTCTCCCCGGCGAGCAGGCGATCGTTCGCTGCGACAGACAATTCATTCAGGGCTTCCCCTGCACGTTCGGACTTCAAGGAATCGACAACTTCGTCTCGAACTTCGTCAAGGGTTTGTGGACGCTCATCTTCATACTCGAGCACGCGCAATACAACAACGTGTCTCTCACCGATTTCAATCAATTCCGAATTATTGCCATCATCTTTGACATCCGGGCTGAATGCAGCTGCCAAAACCTGGTGGTTGGACAGCACCGGATCTGAATTACTCGTGACGTCAATCCAGTCGGATGTCTTGAGCTCGAGGCCACTTACATCACTGGCAGGTTCGAGAGACTCTGGCGCATCGAAAGATTGCTCGCTCAAGATCTCACGTAAATCGAAGTATTCGGTATCAGCCTGATCTTGCTTGATCTCTGCAATGATTTCCTCTTTCACTTCGTCAAACGGCTTGCCACTTTCTTCGATAACCCGATCGACCTTTAAGAGATGTACACCGGCAGAACTGACTACTGGCTCGGATATCGATCCTTCTTTTTCCAGTTGATACAAAGCGTCAGCCAAGGCCTGATCACTGGGGAATTGGTCACTGGGATCAAATGGCGCGATGATGCCGAGGTTTCCACCGTTTCCGGATGAGCCAATATCATCAGAAAACTCACGGGCAAGATCGGCGAACGATTCGCCCGCTTCGATTCTCAGTTTCAGATCGTTCAGCACAGACGCCTTTTCAGTCACCTCATCGGCATCATTAACATCAACTTCAAGCAGTATGTGCGAAGCTTCTCGCTGCTCGGATATGACGTAAAGCGCTTTGTTATCCTCGTAATAGATTTCAGCATCTTCGTCCGTCACATCGACATTGTCGGCCAAGGCTTGACTGTTGAGCTCGATATACTGAATTTTGGCACGTTCCGGCGCGTTGTAATTTCCACTGTTTTCGTCGAAAAATTTCGTTACATCTTCATCGCTGACTTCAATGCCTTCCTTGGAGGTTGCGAAGTCAAAGGTCACGGTGTCCACAGTTCGCGTCTGACGGGTCAGCGCGCCAAGCGCTTCGGCCTCTTGCTTCAAAGTGAAACTGGTGCCAATAACGCCATTGCGGAATTGATTGACCGCAGTGTTATCGCGAAAATTCTGTTCAAATGCCGGCACACTCATACCCGAGCTTCTAAGCGCCAGCTCATAGGTTTCCCGGTCGAATTGACCATCAACCTGAAAGTTCGGCAACTGGCGGATGGAGCGACCCAGGGTTTCGTCACCTACCGCAAACTTGTGCGCAGCGACATTGCTATTGAGTACCCGTTGGGATATCAGCTGTTCGAGTGCCTGCGAACGCAGTATTTCATCCGAACCAAACCCCTCTGGCAGATTGCCCCCGAACATGCGAGCCAACTGCTGGCGTTGCTGGTAGATGGCACCTTCGAGTTCATAGCCGGAAATTTCCTCGCCATTGACATGAGCGACTGGAGGCGCTGAGCCGCCGGCAAAATAGGATCCCAAGCCGACTCCGGCAAATACAACAGTAATGACGCCAACCAAGGTGTATTTGATCGGCTTCGAGTTTCGAATGGTTTCTCGGAGATCCATTAACATGGAGGGGCATTCCTGAATTCTGCAAAACGTTGTGGATAGATTAGTACGTCTATCAGACCTTGAGGTTCAAAATGAACAAAGGGTGCCCGAAGCACCCTTTATTTCACTTACTAGATATGGCGGAGCGGACGGGACTCGAACCCGCGACCCCCGGCGTGACAGGCCGGTAT
>CAYUZB010000015.1:0-24777 GCA_964449565.1 uncultured Granulosicoccaceae bacterium
CCTTGCATTGGCGTTTTTTACATATAGGTGGTGGTACTGAATTGAACCGTTTGAAATCACTTGCTCAGGAACTGAAACTTGATGAAAAAATCACGTGGATGGGTGCCATGAGTCAAGCGGCGGTACTGGACAACTACCGGAGCGCCGATGTGTTCACGCTCGCGAGCAAGGTAAGCGATGACGGTGATCGCGATGGCTTGCCTAATGTGCTGGTCGAAGCCGCCAGCCAGAGACTTTGCTGTGTAGCGACTGCCGTCTCTGGGATTCCGGAACTATTCGATGAAGACAACAGCCTGTTGGTCGATCCTGAAAATCCCACGGCGCTTGCAGCGGCGCTGACCCAGGCGATCGAGTCACCACGGTTGCGAAACCAGCTTGGCATGGCTGCTGAGGAAAAAGTACGCCGCACGCTTGATTATCGAGACAGTATCGGGCAATTGGTCCAACTGTTTGAAGCTGAATGGAGCACCGTGACTTGAAGGAACAGACCCGCCCACTGCGAGTGTTGTTTTATGTTCAGCATCTACTTGGCATAGGTCACTTGATGCGGGCGCGCAGAATCGCTGTCGCGCTGCAAAACGATGCATTTGAGGTGACGTTGGTAACGGGTGGATTACCGGTGCCTGGTTTTGAGCATTCAGGTGTCGATCAGGTCGCCTTGGCAGCCATCGCTATTCGTGATGGTGACTTTGGTAATCTGCTTGATAGTGAAGGCCAGGTGATTGATTCGACCTTCAAGGAGCATCGGAAAAATCAGCTGTTGAATATCTATCGCTCTACACAGCCCGATATCGTTATGCTTGAGGCGTATCCTTTTGGTCGACGACAAGTGCGCTTTGAACTTGTACCGCTGATCGAAGCGATCAAGGCCAGCAATCCGCGACCGATCCTCGTCACCTCTCTGCGCGACATTGTGCAACGTCGGAGCAAGCCTGGCCGTGATGAAGAAACCGCGCAATTGGTCAATCAGTATTTTGACAAGGTGCTGGTGCATGGTGATCCAGCGTTTGCCACCTTGGATGAATCGTTTCCCTATGCAAACGATATCGCTGACAAGATTGCCTATACGGGTCTGGTCTGCGCCGCTCCGCCGAAACCAGGTGGTCAGCGCTTTGATGTCGTGGTGTCCGCTGGCGGCGGGGCGGTAGGGTCGAAGCTGGTCAAGGCATCCCTGAGAGCGGCAGAACTGTTACCGAAGCTTGGCTCCTGGTGCGTCGTTACCGGGCCGCACATGCCAGACGATGATTTTGCGGAGATTGTGGATAGCGCTCCATCGTCTGTCACTGTTGAACGTTTCAGGCCTGATTTCACTCGTCTCCTTGCGCAAGCCCAAGTGTCGGTCTCCCAAGCGGGCTATAACACTGTCAGTGATGTTTTACAGGCGCGGTGTCATGCTGTCCTGATTCCCTACAGCGCTCACGGAGAGACCGAACAGTCCGACAGAGCGATGCGTTTGCAACGGCTGGGGCTGGCCGCGGTCCTGGCTGAAAGTAGCCTGTCAGGTGACAAGCTTGCATCAGCCATAAGCCCTATGTTGTCCCCGGACTACTCACTGGCGACAGCAACAATCGATACCGCGGGTGCCGCCGGAACCGGTAAGATTCTGCGTAAACTCTTCAATGAAAGAGACGCCTGAAAGTAATCGAAGCGGTCTGTGGAATCGAGTCTCTCACGGTATATTCGAAAACACACCTCGCGCAAACAGATATGGATACGGACAACGACCCTTGGGTCTCATTAAATGCTGAATTTGACGCTTGGGCAGCATCCGGGCAGCCAGCAACACTCTGGTGGCGTGACGATGATGCAAGAGCGTCAGGACCCAAGCTTGCGCGATTGATCGAGCTATCGTCGTCTGCCGGGATTCTGCTTGCCGTCATTCCGGCGCGTCTACAGTCTGATCTGGTCAAGGACCTGAGCACAGTGCCGCATGTACAGGTGGCGCAGCACGGCTATGCCCATATTAATCATGCGCCACGGGGGCAGGGGCTTGGTGCCTGGGAGCTGGGTATGCATCGTGGGCTGGAGGCGGTCATGGCTGATCTTGATGCGGGCCGCGAGCAGCTCGAAACGAGTTTTGCCGAACGGTTTCTACCGATCGTCGTCCCCCCCTGGAATCATATCGACCCGGCCCTATTGAGTCCGATCGCCAGTCGCGGCTATGTCGGCGTGTCCACATTTGGTCCGCGTATCGATGTCGAGCCTGTGTCAGGTCTAACGGTTGTCAATGCCCATTGCGACCCCATTCGTTGGAAAACTGGGGCCGAGTTTCGCGGAGATGACAAAACGATTGCGCAATTGCTTGAACATTTGCAAGCTCGTCGAACCGGACAAGTCGATGTCCATGAAGTAACTGGTTATCTGACCCATCACATCGATCTCGATCTGCCGGGTTGGGAATTTAGTGCTCGTCTTGCACAGGCAGTGCATGATCACCCGGGTGCAGCCTGGGTGGCACCGACCGAGGTTTTCAGGATTTCCCGATGAGCAAGGCATTCGTTCGACCCGCAACAAGACGTGATATCGACGCGATCTGTTCCTTGTTGCACAGCAAAATGAACTCCCGAATTCCAGAGGCACGCTGGCGCCAGCTTATGACTTATCAATGGCTGGCGGAGAAACCGGATTTTGGCCGAGTGGTTGAATCTGACGGCCGTGTTCTTGGTTTTTGCGGCATGGTGTATGCGGATCGTCTGATTGGCGACAAAGCGGATGATCTGACTGAAGAGCGGATTGTCAGCATGAGTTCCTGGTACCTGGACAAATCCCTGCGTGGACAAGGCTTAGGCAAAAAAATGCTGGTGTCATCGCTTGCTGACCCCAATCTGACTTATGCGACCTTGACCAATTCGAGAAAGCCTCTGGGAATTGTGGAATCCATCGGGTTCAAGGTACTTGAGGATCATCGCTATGTCTGGAAGAAGAGTGGCGACCAAGCCTCTGTGCTCCCGGAGCCTGTGATTCTCGATGATTTCGATGCTATTCGGACACGGGTTGAAGCACATCAGCGCAAGATAATGGATGACATGCGTGGGTTTTCATTGAAACCGATTCTGCTCGAGTCGAGAGATGGTCAGGCGCTACTGTTCCTGTCGATCAAACCCAAGGGGGCGGATGTTTTGTGGTTCGACGTAATGTACGTCAGTAATCCGCAGGTGTTCGTAGATAGTGTGCAGAGCCTGATCCATCGACTCTTACCCAATACACCCGCTGTTCTGGCGGTCGATGGCAGATTTCTTAAGAAGCCCCCCGCTGACGCTCTCCGAGAACAACTACCGGTTGGGCGATATTACTTTGGTGAGCGGGTTGCTCGTAAAGACATCGATAATCTTTACAGCGAGTTGCAGTTACTCGATCTCAAGCTGGACTGAGCAAAAGCTTGGAAAACTTCGATGTAAAGCGGGTCGGACTGTCGTCGCCCGACGTTGCGGGCGACGTTTTGAAGACTACGAGCGGCAGGCGCCAACCAGTCGATGAGAACTGTTTGAACAAACCACTGCAAGCTTCTCTGTTTGTACGCAAGCGTATTCACAAGATTCCTGAACGGCTTCAAGCATTTTCTGCGATTCGATGGCAAAACCCTGAAACATGAAACGTGTTTCTGACCATGGGCGATCGAGCTCTGATACATACATGCCGATTTCCAGTTGATTGCGGTGCAACCAGCGGCTTTCCGGAACGATGCGTGTAGCAGCTGCAGCTTCAGGACGAATTTTCTTCTTGTTGGCTTTTTGCTTCAGAAACATCTTGTCACTCCCTTGTCGGGTAATCCCGATCTTGTTTTTGTGTGGGCCAGTGGGGTTTGGCTTGGGAAGTAATGTAAGCGTTAAGAATCGCCTTCGCCACCCCTTTGACAGCGGTTCGAGGGCTGTTTCAAGTTTTCCTGTCAAAAAGCCATGAAAATGCCAAATGGTACTCGTTGACAAGCCGTCGAATGCTTGACTCGAGCTGAATGCCACGGGAAAAAGGGCAAGAAAAACGCTGATTTGTCATTTTGATGACGATATCAGTGGCTTAGCCAAAGTGAGGTTAGGGTTTTACACGGCTTGTCCACAGTTTGTCAGGTGTTTGTCCGTCGGTTTATACCCAGTAGAAGAAATGGTAACCACAACATCTGGTGCATAAATTGTAAAATCACCCCATATATAGTGTTTGGCGCATTGACCGGGAGATTGACACAAGGCTACACTGCGCGGCCGCTGTCGATAACGAGTGAGACCCGGTTCACACTCTTGACCGGCAGGCGCTCGCCGTGTTGCTGGTCAGTGGCATTTTTTTCAGAGCCTACTAGGCTCAATCACAAGATATAGCGTAGAGAGCACTACACAAGCACTATATGTGGTGGTCCCTGTTCGACTTACCTCTATATAATCGGAGAAGCAGGATTAGATGAGCACTGTTGACGTACTGGCCCTGGACGATGCCGATGCGAAGCACGCCCTTGGACGTTTGCCCTTGCAAGAGACGTCGTTGGACATATGGGACAAGAAGTACCGCCTCAAGACCAAGGATGGCGATAGTGTTGATCACACGATCAACGATACCTTTGAACGAGTGGCGCGCGCACTGGCTGAAGTCGAGCGTAGTGACAGCGAACGCAAGCATTGGTACGAGCAATTTGTCTGGGCGCTCGAACAGGGCGCGATTCCAGCGGGACGCATTACCTCCAATGCGGGTGCACTCGAGCATAAGCCCGCCACCTCTACTATCAACTGCACGGTCTCGGGTACGGTCGAGGATTCCATGGACGATATTCTCGGTAAGGTTCATGAAGCTGGCCTGACGTTGAAGGCAGGCTGCGGGATCGGCTACGACTTCTCGACGCTTCGCCCACATGGTGCCTATGTATCCGGTGCGGGCGCTTATACGTCAGGCCCACTTTCGTTCATGGATATCTTCGACAAGATGTGCTTTACCGTGTCTTCTGCCGGTGGTCGTCGTGGCGCACAGATGGGAACCTTCGATGTACGGCATCCCGACGTACTCGAATTCATCAAGGCCAAGCGTGAAGATGGTCGCCTGCGCCAATTCAACTTGTCTCTGCTGATCACTGAAGATTTCATACAAGCCGTCAAGGCTGATGAACAATGGCAACTCGCTTTCCCGATCCGTCAGAAGGAACTCGATGAAGGTGAGATCTCGGTCGATGATCCGGATCAGGTCGTTTGGCGTGATTGGCCGACGCACAAGGGTGTTGTTGCCAATGAGGAAGGGCTGGTTGCCTGCCGTATTTATCGTACCTTGCCGGCGCGTCGTCTGTGGGACCTGATCATGGCCTCCACCTATGATTTTGCCGAACCGGGTTTCATCCTGATCGACAAGGTCAACGAGATGAATAACAACTGGTTTGACGAAAGCATTCGTGCGACCAACCCCTGTGGCGAACAGCCACTACCGCCTTATGGCGCCTGCCTGCTTGGTTCAGTCAATCTGACCCGTTTTGTTCTTGACCCGTTTACTGACAGTGCCCGATTCGACTGGGAACGTTTCAACAAGACTGTCGATATATTCACGCGCATGCTTGATAACGTTGTTGAGATAAACGGTTTGCCATTGGAGCAACAACGTCGCGAAATTCGTCGAAAACGGCGTCATGGCATGGGTTATCTGGGCCTTGGTTCCACACTAACGTTGATGGGGTTGAAATACGGAAGTGAGGAGTCTCTGGAATTTACCGAGAAGGTCACACGCGAGCTTGCCGTCACGGGCTGGCGCGCAGCTTTGTCTTTGGCAAAGGAAAAAGGTCCTGCGCCGATCATGGATGAAACCTTTCCGGTTACTGGTGAAATGTTGCGTCACCGACCAGAAATGAAAGATGATGGTTACCAGGTCGGGGACCAGGTCGCAGGGCGTGTCCTGCATGCGCGCTATAGCCGCTATATGCAACGCATTGCCTCTGTTGATAAAGCGTTGGTTGATGAGCTAGCCGAGCATGGTGCCCGCTTCACCCATCATAGTTCCATTGCACCAACTGGCACCATTTCACTGTCGCTGGCCAATAATGCCAGTAACGGTATCGAGCCAAGCTTTGCCCATCATTATTCACGTAATGTCATTCGTGAAGGGCGCAAGACGAAGGAAAAGGTCGATGTATTCTCGTTCGAATTGCTTGCTTATCAAGCGCTAAAAAACAAGAACGCAATGCCTTATGCGGAAGATCCTGAAAATCAATTGCCGGATTACTTTATCGCCGCTGACGATATTCAACCAAAGGATCATGTGTCGGTACAAGCGGCTGCTCAGAAGTGGATAGATTCTTCAATTTCAAAAACGGCTAACGTACCAACGAATTTTCCGTTTGAAGAATTCAAGGATATCTATATGTACGCCTACGATCAGGGACTCAAGGGCTGTACGACGTTTCGCTTCAACCCGGAAAACTTTCAGGGTGTTCTCGTCAAGGACGAAGATCTTGAAAATACGGAATACCAATTCACATTGGATGATGGTTCCGTTGTCAGTGTGAAGGGTAACGAAGAAATAGAATACGACGGCGAGACACACACCGCCGCAAACCTGTATGACGCCTTGAAAGAAGGTTACTACGGGAAGTTTTAAGGGGCATTGAGAGCTTAAGTAGACACAACCATGAAAATCACCAAGAAAATTGTTGGCTATAGTGTCAACAAAAACGACGATGCTGATGCGGCGCCCACTGTGGCAACGGTAACACCAGTGTCAAAGACAGCCGATGTTATTCAGATGCACGAGACGCTCGAGCGTCCGCAAAAGCTGATCGGTTCGACCTATAAGCTCAAGACACCAGAGCATGTGTCCTCGCATGCGATGTACATCACAGTCAATGACATCATCCTGAATGAAGGGACTGAACACGAGCTCAGGCGGCCGTTCGAAGTTTTCATCAATTCGAAAAACCTTGAGCATTATCAGTGGATTGTTGCATTGACATTGATCATGTCTGCGGTATTTCGCAAAGGTGGGGATATTACCTTCCTTGTTGATGAGCTTCGTTCCGTTTTCGACCCTCGTGGTGGTTATTGGAACCAAGGTAAATACAGCCCTTCGATCGTTGCCGAGATAGGCGATGTCATCGAGCGTCATCTGATTGATATCGGCATGCTCAAAGGCGCGGAAATGGATGAACACCAGAAGCAGCTGATCGCTGAAAAAAAAGCGGAACTTGAGACCAAATCAGCCTCTGCAAACTTGACTGGAAACGAGGGCGCATCTGGCAATGAAGGTGGCGAAGAATCCTGGGCGGCTAACGCAACCCTGTGCGCCAAGTGCAACAACAAGGCAGTCGTGCTGCTCGATGGTTGCCAGACCTGCATGAATTGTGGCGACTCCAAATGTGGCTGAGCCAAAAGGATTCAGAAACATGAAATGCCGTGTCTGTCACTCGCCAATGTTGCTTGATCGCTGCGAAACCGATTCCAAGGCTATGTCTTGCTGGCACCAGTGTCCAAATTGCAAGACCGTACGTATGACGAGCGAGCCTGCCTCGATTCCACGAGCGGACGACAACGCGTATGCTAGTGACGTCGACTACTCCGGCAGCTACCACGAGACCTATGTCTTCACATGAGTGAACTACAACTGTCGGCCAAACTGGTCGGTGATGTACGCGCCTTGATTCAGGAGCATGACCCAGCGGCCAGCGATCCCGGTGTCGCCTCGCAATACCTCTGTGCCGTGGTAGGTTTTCTGCTCGGCCAGGAGGATATGCCTGAGACTCAGAAAAATGAGGTTCTTGAGCAGCTTGGCGCCTTCATGAAACACGTCGCCGATGATGTCGATAAACAGCGACAGGCATCAGCACCCCCTCCGCCTCCGCAAGAGGCCTTTGGAATCTGGAAACCCAAAACATGAGTACAGCTACTGCCCGTCATATCCTCGTCGACTCGGAAGCAAAATGTCAGACACTGATGGACGAGATCAAGGCCGGCGCCGATTTCGCCGACGTTGCCAAGGCCAACAGCAGTTGTCCGTCGAGTCGTGACGGAGGCAGTCTGGGTTCTTTTGGTCGCGGCCAGATGGTTCCCGAATTTGACACAGCCTGTTTTGAAGGTCCGGTTGGTGAAGTGCAAGGACCGATCAAGACGGACTTTGGTTATCACATCGTCGAAGTGACCGCACGCAGTTAACGTGCTGCCGTTTGCTGCGCACGCTTGAACCTTGTCATTTGCCAATTAAACTGGGTTTGTTGAATTCTTCTGCTACTTTTCTTTAGGTGGCATTTGATGAACTCATAAATTTAGGCGAACGACTGAAGCCCGCGATTGAGCTGGCTGATGGCATTTGGCAGTCTGTTCTCGATTCAAGCTTGACCAGCGGCGCACTTGTCGGTGGCTTGTTAGGGGGAGCTGCGGTGCTGAGCGCCTTTCTGCTGTTGCGTCGTTTCAAACGCGGCACGCGGCGCACCACCCGTGTGCAGAAGACGCTGGATGCGCTGCCGGACGCGGTGGCGCTGTTCAACCCGAAAGGCCAGTTGACGGCGCTAAATCGCAAGCTGCAGAAACTGATGCCACTGGAAATTGACTCATCAGCCTTCCCGGAGACAACGACCAGTGATCTTTATGCCCAGATATCGCCTGACAATGTCGCGATCGAACGGGCGCGAAATCGCGCTCGTGAGGCATTGAATGATCCGAATGCCACGCTGAACTTTGAGGTGCCGAGCTATGGGCGTCGCGCCTTGTTGGTCAAAGAGCGTATGACCGAGACCGGTGGCGTCGCGATTTCCATTCACGGAGGCCCCTCGTACAACGGTCCGGCAACGAATGATCCGCTGACCGCTTTGCCGAATCGAACCAGCCTCGTCAATGCGCTAGCACAGCGTTGTAGCCGCACGCGCAATGAACTGGCGTTAATGATCGTCGATCTTCGAAGCTTTCGCCAGATCAATGATTCCTATGGCCGCGCCGCAGGTGATGAACTGTTGAAGCAGACCGCCATCTGCTTGCAGCACTGCATGCCCCACGATGCGCTGATCGCTCGCACAGCCGGGGATGAGTTCGCGGTCCTGCTCGAGGCTGATGTTGATCGTCGGAATATCGAGAAACGGGTGACACTTCTGCTAACGACACTGCGCGCTGGCCTGAACGTCCGTAATATGAACGTCCCAGCCCGGGCAAGTGTGGGTATCGCCTATGCCCCAGAGCATGGTAATACCGTGTCTTCCTTGCTGAAAGCCGCCGATAGTGCTTGCGCTCACGCCAAGCGACTCGGCAACAATACCCTGGTGGTATTCAATTCCAGCCAGCAGCAGCAGGCCAAACGTCGACACCAGCTGGAAATCGGCTTGCAACGTGCAGTCGAAAAAAATGAGTTGTCATTGCAGTACCAACCGCAGATCGACATCAGAAGCATGATGACCTGCGGCATGGAGGCCTTGCTTCGCTGGAAGAGTGCTGAATACGGGCGCGTATCGCCCGCGGATTTCATCCCGATCGCCGAGCAGACGGGCATCATCAATCACTTGGGCTCCTGGGTGCTGCGCCAGGCGGTGCAGGACTATCAGCGGCTTGCTCGCTATGGCATGTCGCCAGCGATGATGTCGGTCAATCTGTCGAGAAAACAGTTCGACAACGGGCGAATTGTGCATGAGATTGAAGACCTGCTGAAGGAGACAAATTTCAATCCGGAAAAGCTCTGCCTGGAGATAACGGAAACGGCTTTGTTCAGTGATTCATCAAAACTTCGCGCCATTTTGCATGATCTGACTTCTCTCGGGACTCGCATTGCCATCGACGACTTTGGCGTTGGTTATTCATCGCTACTGGAACTGCGAGATTTCCCGATCAACGAAGTGAAGATTGATCGAGCATTCGTGGCGGACATTGCGACCAATACCAACAGTCAGAACATTGTTGAAGCCATCGTCAGTATCTCTCGCAGCATCGGTGCTGATGTGGTCGCTGAAGGTATCGAAAATCAGGAGCAGTTCGACTTGGTAGCCGAGCTTGGTTGTGATCGTGCGCAGGGCTACTACCTGTGCGAGCCGATGCCTGCAACAACGTTTCCGGATGTCGTTCTAAGCGCCTGATTCGCGTGTCACCAATCGCAGCTGCTACATAGCTGCTGCAAGACTTTCTCCTTTCCCCACCAATAGACTTATGTAAGCAATACAATTGCTTTAGAATTCCCTCCTTGATGGAATTTGGAGCAATGTGTGTCGAGCCATGATGCGTCGAGTAAGGCAGGGGTTGAACTCAAGGGTGGCATGTACACCTTCATGTCGCTCAAGCTCCAGACGGGCGATATGCAAGAGATCGATCAGGCAATCGCCGACAAGGTCCAGCAGGCCCCAGGTTTTTTCAAAAACACACCCGTTGTCGTCGATCTGACGCATCTTGAACAGGAAGAGATCTCACTCGACGGAAAGTCCCTGTTGGACTGCATAAAAAAGCATGCTCTTGTACCTATCGTGGCCAGTATTGGTAATAAATCTTCACCGTTGGCAGAGTCAATCGCGATACCATTGATAGAGGGGAGTGTTAAGCGATCCAGCAAGGGGGAACAGCGCAAATCGGATGACGGTGAAAGCGGTGGTTCAGGGAAAAAAAATCCGGACCCCGATGCGAAACCGGGCGATGAACAGGCCGAAGCAAGGCAGTCAGCCGAGGTCGAGTACGTCGTCAAATCACCCATGTTGATCACTAAACCGGTGCGCTCCGGGCAACAGATCTACGCTCGGGAAACCGATCTCATCATCATGGGCCCAGTCGGCCCGGGTGCCGAGGTCATTGCGGATAACAATATCCATATTTACGGCCCTTTGCGGGGTCGGGCGTTGTGCGGAGTTTCGGGGAATTCGAAAACCCGTATTTTTTGCCAGTCGCTGGAAGCGGAATTGGTATCGGTAGCAGGAAACTACCGCATGCTGGAAACCATTCCGGCGGAACTGCGCGGCAAACCCGCGCAGATCTGGCTGGATAATGACAGGCTCAGCATAGAGCCACTTTAGCAACAACATCTATTTCGGGAGTGGGAGCTTGACCAAGACAATCGTTGTAACCTCAGGCAAAGGTGGGGTCGGCAAGACAACCACCAGCGCCTCCATTGCTACGGGCCTGGCAAAACGCGGCTACAAGACGGTGGTTATCGATTTTGACGTCGGCCTGCGTAATCTTGACCTGATCATGGGTTGCGAAAGGCGCGTCGTGTACGATCTTGTGAATCTGGTCAATCAGGAGTCCAGCCTGCATCAGACCCTGATCAAGGACAAGCGCATTGACAACCTCTACATCCTGCCAGCGTCCCAGACGCGTGACAAGGACGCGCTGAGTATCGAAGGCATCGCTCGCGTCATGCACAAACTGAAAAAGAGCGAATTTGACTACATCATCTGCGATTCCCCGGCCGGCATCGAAAAGGGTGCAAAAATGGCCCTGTATTTTGCCGATGAAGCGGTCATTACAACCAATCCGGAGGTTTCCTCGGTACGCGACTCGGATCGTATCCTCGGTATTCTGCAGAGCGAATCGAAACGTTCGAAGATGAACGAAGACCCGGTCAAGGAGCACCTTTTGATCACGCGCTACAACCCGTCGCGTGTAAAAGACGGTCAGATGCTCAGCGTCGACGACATCGTTGATCTCCTGGCTATCCCGTTACTCGGCATTATCCCTGAATCCAGTTCAGTGCTGGAATCCTCTAACGCGGGTAAGCCGGTCATCCTCGACGAAGACAGCGAAGCCGGGCAGGCCTATGCCGATGCCATCGATCGTCTGTTGGGCGAGACAAAGCCACATCGCTTTATGGATGCCAAGAAGAAAGGTATCCTGTCGCGACTCTTCGGATAATCGCCATGGGATTTTTCAAATTTTTCCGTTCCAGATCTGAAGACACGTCGGCCCAGGTGGCCAAGGATCGTCTTCAGGTTCTGATCGCGCATGAACGTACTGGCCGAGACGGTCCGGATTACCTGCCGATGCTCAAGCAGGACATCCTGAACGTTATCAAGAAATATGTAGCTGTCGGGGACGATGCCCTTTCTGTTCAGCTCGAATCTCAGGACGCCTGCGATGTCCTCGAGTTGAACATTACGCTGCCTGAACAAGGGAGTGATACAAAAAAGCCCTCTGCGGAGGCAAAAATGCGCGCCGCGGAACGACGCGGTAAAGACGCCATTATCTGAGAATTGCAAATAAGCTGGTCATCGCCACTTGCCGCGATGACCAGCATCTCAGCTGCAGAGCGCCATAATACTGTGCATGATGGCGCACTATTTTGCGAAATTGGCTGAATACTACAGCTAAAGCGATGAATTTCCCGATTCCCTGTCGCTGCCACACCAGAAACTGTTGCGAAAATACCACTTGAAGTGAAAATCGCGTTATTCTTGGGTTTCTTGCTAGCCAAGTGTTGTTTCTGTTCTACACTGTAAAACGTGCAGCGCCGCTGCCTCATGTCCTGTCTTGCATATCGGCAATTTGTTGTTGCATTATTCAGACACGCTGACTAGAGTTGATGCGCTAAACAAACATAAACAGATTTCACAGCAAATATCTGATTGGAGAAAACAACTATGAAATTCACTAAGACAGCTGTCGCGGTAGCAATCGCAGGTATTGCTTCAGCTCCTATGATTGCTTCCGCTGACACAGTATTATCAGGTGTCGTAGAAATTCAGTTAAATGGTTCAGACGCCGACGGTGATGACGGCGATGCTCGTTTTGCCGCCGATGACGTCTTGTTCGGAATTCAGGCTGAGCATGCCCTGAACGTTGGCTTGACTGGCTACGGTAGCGTCCGAGTTGATATCAATCGTCTGTCTGACGAAGGTCGTTTAACTATCGATCCGGGTACACCAGGTAACGATGAAGATGATACTGAAGTTACACAGTTCGGTTCCGCTGACGCAGTTTATGTCGGTATCAAAGGTGGTTTCGGTGATGTCCGAGTGGGCGAAATCCCGGTAGCTGTCGAGCTTGGTCAGGTTGCTAATGACATCTTTGACGTCACTGGCGATATCACTGGCGGTATCAGCTACACAGGTGGCTTCGGTCCCGTTTCTGTGGTTGGTAACTTTTCACCAGAGCAAAATGAAGACGTAATTGGTATTGGCGGCAAAATTAGCTTGTTTGGCTTCGGGGTCGCCGCAGGTTATGAGGAACGCGCTGATGTAGACCGTTTCGCAGTTGGTGCAACCTATGGAATTGCCGGTGTTTCTCTCGGTGCACACTACTGGCTTATCGATGAGGAAGCTGGAACGGATGGAGATCTGGAATCAGTATCTGTCCAACTCGGCTACGGATTCGCTGGCATTTCTGGTGCATTGACAATTTCAGCGGTGGAAGATGATGGCCCAGTTGATTCTGAAGCTATTCGTCTCGACCTTAGCTACGGCCTCGGTGGTGGTATGACTGTTAGTTCTCGAATCACAGCTGAATCAGACAATAACAATGCTGATAACGATCTGACAAGCTGGCGCATCAAGCTCAGCAAGTCGTTCTAAGGAACGTCTAATCAAGGCAGAAAAAAGCCCTTCTCTTATGAAGGGCTTTTTTTTGTTCAAAATTAAGGAATAAGGACTTCTATTCCAGATCGCGATATTTTTTAACGTGTTGTCAGTGAATTCAGGACAATCCGCACACCATCTACCCGTCCTGCCACTCGTTCTGCTTCGTATAGTGTTGCGTCATCCTGAACGACGCCAGACAATTTGACGGTGTCCTCGTTAACGGTCGTGACGAAGATTTGGTGGAAGGACGTCTGTGGCGAATTTTTCAGAGCGCGTTTCACGGCAAGTGACAAGTCAGCTGTATCATCAACTGTCGTCAATAGGGGCTCGTTAATTAACGGCTGTCCGAACCCGGCGCAGCCGCCAATCACAAGGGCCAGACTCATCACTAACGACGATACTGGTAAGCGAACAAGTTTTTTCAAGGGAATCTCCTGCTGGATTTAAGTTTGTGAGGTTGGGCCACTACACGTCCGAACAACCCGTTTGCACACAAGTTTAATAGTCGAAGCCACACTGTGGTGCCATATTTCAATTGTTTTCCAAAAAGCCTGCAAAAGGTTACAAAACATCAATGCTGTGATCGCCGAACAGGCGCTTGATCGAACGCGATCGGTGTCAACTGCGGATCAGAGTAACCATGTGGCCAGCCCCAGAAAAGTGACCAGACCGACCACATCCGTTACGGTGGTTAAGGCAACCCCGCCGGCCAGTGCCGGATCAATACCAATACGGCGCATGATGACAGGCAACATGGTGCCAGCATAGGCTGACATGAGCATATTGACGATTAGCGCCAGACCGATGATCATACCGATCTGTGGATCACCAAACCATGCCCAGACCAGTCCCGCGACAATCAGCGCCCACAGACAACCATTGAGCAGTCCAATGCCCAGCTCGCGAGTGAGCAAGGTGCTGATGTTACGTCGATTTACCTGATGCAGGGCTTGACCGCGTATGACCAATGTCAGTGTCTGACTGCCCGCAATACCCCCCATACTGGGCACGACAGACATCAGTACGGCCAGTATCACCACTCGATCCAGAGTCGCTTCAAACTGTGCGATCACCCATGAGGCGAGCAGGGCAGTTAGCAAGTTGATGCCCAGCCAGACGGCGCGTTTCCTGGCACTTTTGACTATTGGGGCAAAGATGTCATCTTCCTGGTTCAGACCGGCCATGCTCATGACTGACTGTTCTGCTTCCTCACGTATGACGTCGACAACATCGTCAATCGTTACCCTGCCAAGTAAGCGTTTGTTGTCATCAACGACGGGGGCAGAGACGAGGTCATAGTCTTCAAACGTTTTCGCTACATCGCTATCGGACATCAGGGCGTGCAGCGGATCGACATCCGTACGGCTGACATCGCTGACCAGGGTGTCGGGTGATCCGGTGAGGAGCCGTCTTATCGGTAACTCGCCACGAAAGTGTCCGTAGCGATCTGTGACCCAGAGTCTGTCGGTATGTCTTGGCATTTCGCCGCGACGGCGTAAATAGCGCAGTACGACATCGAGTGTCACATCGCCGCGCACGGTTATCGTGTCAAGGTTCATCAGGCCACCAGCACTGTCTTCGGGGTAGGCCATGACTTGATCGAGTCTGTCTCGATCGGTTCGTCGCATTCCGGCGAGTACATCGCGTGTCAGTTTTTCAGGCAGCGACTGTACAAAGTCTGCAAGATCATCGAGATCCAGTTGTTCGGTTGCCGCGCGTAGTTCTTCGACATCCATGTCACGGACGAGGCTCTCGCGCACTTCATCGCCAACCTCCATCAACACTTCACCTTCAACTTCAGTGTCAACGAGATCCCATAACACGCGGCGGCGGGAAGGTGGAAGTGATTCCAGGGCATCGGCGATTTCGGCCGGATGCATGGCATGCAGAACCTGGCGGGCGGCACTTAGCGAACCGTCAGTAATGTTCTCCGCCAGTGTGTCGCTTTGTTGGTCAATGTCGTTGTCAAGCATGGTATGACGGCGTCTCAGGCGTCCACTGAGCTGCCATTGATACGCGCCAGAATAGCGGTCCGTTCTTCGACACTATGTGTTTTCATCAACTTGTTGGCTTTTTTCTTCACGGATGCAAGACGTATTTCCATCAGGCTCCGCTTGACCTCGAGCAACAGGTTTGGTGGCATGCTGAAGTCGGTCAGTCCCAGGCCGAGTAACAGTCGAACGAAGCGCGGGTCACCGGCCATTTCGCCACACATGGCGACTGGAATCTCCGCTTTGTTACCTGCTTCGATGGTATGTCGAATTAGTGACAAAACGGCTGGATGCATCGGGTCGTACAGGTAATCAACGTGATCATCAACACGGTCGATGGCTAATGTGTACTGAATGAGATCATTGGTGCCTATTGACAGGAAGTCGAGTGCTTCGGCAAATTGCTCGGCGGCAATAGCAGCTGCGGGTACTTCGATCATCGCCCCAATGGGTAGTTGATCGTCATATTCCACCCCTTCCTCAGTCAGCGCCGCCTTGACCGTATTGATCAAGGCCAGGGTTTGATGCACCTCATTGAGATTGGTCAGCATTGGTAGCAACAAACGCGTAGGGCCTTTGGCCGAGGCACGCAAAATGGCTCTAAGTTGCGGAATGAAAAGAGATGTGTCGTTAAGGCAAAGTCGAATACCGCGTAAACCCATGGCAGGGTTGTGAGCCAATGGTGCTGCAGTGTTGCCATGAGTCAAAGCACTCATTTGTTTATCACCACCGAGGTCGGCGGTGCGAATCGTCAATGGTTTTCCCTTGAGTGCACGCAAGACCTTGGTGTAGACCTTAAAGTGTTCTTGTTCGGTCGGTACCGTATCGCGATTCATATACAGAAATTCGGTGCGATACAGACCAACGCCGCTGGCATTGACCCGTTTCAAGGCTTTCAAGTCTTCTTCAATTTCGATATTGGCTGAAAGATTCAATGCAACGCCGTCGAGCGTGACGGCTTCGGTATCGATAAGCTTGGCCAATTCTCGTTGGCGTGATTTTATGGCTTTCTGTTTTTGCCGGAAGACCTTGAGCATGTCTTCGGTAGCTTCTGCCAACAGGCTACCGTTGCGACCATCGAGCGTGATCAGCTCTCCTGGCTGGATGTATCTTCGGGCGTTGGACACACCGACAATGGCTGGCAGGCCAAGACTGCGCGCAAGGATGGCTGTGTGTGATAGTTGCCCACCGGTTTCAGTGACAAAGCCTGCGACACCATAGTGTTGCAAGTTGACGGTATCAGCCGGGGTCAAATCATCTGCAATGATGATCTGACCTTTCAAATGCTCACCGGCTATTCCTGACTCTGATTCGCTGTCATCAAGCCCACGTAGTACCGAATCGATAACATGATTGACATCATCCATGCGGGTTGCGAGATAGCTGTCTTCCATTGAGCCGAAGACCTTGGCCAACTCTTCGCGTTGCTGCTGCATCGCAGCTTCAGCATTGACCATTTCAGATTTGATGATTTCGATCGGGCGCTGTGACAACAGACTGTCATCGAGCATCAGGATATGCGTTTCGATAAAGGCGCTGACATCACTCGGCGCGTCCTTTGAGATATTCTCGCGCGCCGTCTCCATTTCTTTACGGGCTATTTTCAGTGCACGTTTCAGGCGACGTATTTCAGCGGGTATTGCCTTTTTAGACAGACTTCTGGAGGTGATGTCGATCTGGTTACGTCGCAGTAAATAGGCATTACCTATGGCTATCCCCCGGGAAACGCCGATACCGGTGAACATCAAGCTCATCGACTTACTCCTCTTCCTCGAAGCGTCTTTCGATCAGATCGACGATGGCATCCAGTGCCTGAGCGGCATCGGGACCTTCGGCGTACAGGGTGACTCTAGAGCCATGACTGGCGGCTAGCATCATGACACCCATTATGCTCTTGCTGTTGACACGCTGGCCTTCTTTTTCGATATCGATATCAGCTTCGAAGGTGGATGAGAGTTTAACGAGCTTCGCCGCAGCGCGTGCGTGAAGGCCCAGTTTGTTTATGATGTCGATCTCTCGGGATAGCAGCACGGGTTCAGGCCAGTTCGCGGTGTCGGATAGACACATTATCGCGTGTGGTGGAAAAGTGTGTCGCCAAACGTTCGGTCAGGTAGACACTGCGATGACGACCACCGGTACAGCCAATGGATATGGTCAGGTAGGCGCGGTTTTCCGCGTCGAACAGCGGTAGCCAGCGAGTCAGAAAACCGCGAATATGTTCATACATGTCATTGACATCATCGGCATTTTCCAAGAATTCGATGATAGGTTGTTCACGCCCCGTGAACTGGCGTAGTTCAGGCTCCCAGTGCGGATTTGGCAGGCAGCGAACATCAAACATAAAATCAGTGCTTGCTGGCGCACCATGTTTGAAACCGAATGACTGGAAGGTTACGCTGAGTGCGCTGTTTTCGTTACCGAGTACATAGTTTCTGATGATGTCACGCAGATCGTGCAGCGTCAGATTCGATGTATCGACGACGACATCAGCGTCGTGCTTGATATTGTCGAGTAAACGCGCTTCATCATCAATGGCACTGATCAGTGGACGATTGCCTGGACTGGAATCACTTGACCTGCGACCGTTGTTAGTGAGATCGATATTTTTGCTATTTTTCTGGCTATTTCTGGTGTTGCTACTTAACGGGTGTTTGCGACGCGTTTCCGAAAAGCGTGTGACCAAGGTATTGCGATCGGTGTCCAGGAACACAACATCGACTTGTAGATCCTCGCGCTGGCGCAGGGCTTTGAGCAATGCAGTGAGGTTGTCGGTCGATGCCCGCTCGCTGCGCATATCGACGCCAATGGCAAGCTTTTCATAGTGCTCGTCCGGGCTCGCAAGAAGATTGTCGATCAGACCAAGCGACAGATTTGCCGGCAGGTTGTCGATGCAATGAAAGCCCTCATCTTCCAAGGCATGCAAGGCGACGCTCTTGCCAGAGCCCGATAAGCCTGTTACCACGGTCAAACGTCTCATGACTGTTTCATCGACTTGTTGTTCATTCATCCTTGGGCATCCTGCATCGCCTGAGCTTGCTTTCTGACGAGATCCTCTGACGCACTGTAACCGCCTTCAAGTAGTATCTGATCGCGTACCGCGGCCTCGATCAAAACCGCGAGGTTCCTGCCAGGGGCGACCGGAATCGTTCGTTCGGGTACTTCGACATCCAGAATATTACGACTGCTGGATGGTTTGCTGATGCGATCCCCGACGAGATCGGCGAGCCCCTTGCCCGTACCTGCGACATTGGGATCGACTTGCTGCAAGTGCACGATGAATCGAAGGATTTTGCGAGGACGCGTGTGTGCATGCCCGTACATCAGCGCAATATTCAATACACCGATGCCACGAACTTCGAGAAAGTCCTGCAGCAAGGGCGGACACTCGCATTCGAGTGTCCCTGGAGCAATACGGGTAAATTCCGGCGCATCATCGGCGACGAGAATGTGTCCGCGACTGATCAGCTCCAGCGCCAGTTCGCTTTTACCGACGCTGGCGTCGCCGGTAATCAGTACACCGGTGCCGTGTACGTCCATCATTACACCGTGCACGATCTGGCGGTTCGCCAAGTGTTGCATCAAGAGATACCGCAGACTCTTCTGCAACTCGCTGTACCCAAGCTTCGATTGAAAAACCGGGATCGACTCGCGCATGGCCAGCGTTACGATCGCGGGTGGGGTCGGTAAGCTATCGGTGACGATGAACAGATCGGTTGAGTGCTCGAGCTCGTATTCGAAACGTGATTGATCAAGCACGGCTTGGTCGCTGAAAAGACGAACCTCAGACGCTCCCAATATTTGAATACGATTCGGACTATTGAAATTCAGCGGTCCGAGAAGACGGGGTCGTTGGCCGGAAGCGGCGTCTCGAGTCAGCTGGCGTTTGCCGCCTTCTTCGCTGACCTGCCAGCTGAGTTTCAAGGGTTCGGCAAAAGCCTCGAAGGCCTCTGCAACGTTGAGTTTGCGACTACCCATTGCTGTGGCTCCGCTTACTCGAGAGGGGGCAGTTCGGTGATGTGTTCGAACAGGGCTGAGGGATCTTCAAAGGATCGGAGTTCGGCACGCAAGGCTTCGCTGCTGAACCGCTTTGCCAGCATGGCGAGGATCTTCAGGTGCTCATCGTTGCAGTTCTCAGGTACCAAAAGACCGAGCATCAAGTCGACGGCCTGGTCGTCATTACTTTCAAAATCAACACCTTTGTCGAGCGTGATCATCGCGGCCATCGGTTTATCGATGGCGCTGAGGCGACTGTGCGGGAGCGCCACGCCATGGCCGAGCCCTGTCGCGCCGAGTCGCTCGCGACTGATCAGCGCATCGAGGATATCCATGTCTGACAGGTACTCTGGGGTATCACCGTCCATGCTGCCATTATTTTTCGATTTAGCCTTCTTGGCTTTTTCTTCTTTGGATTTCGCCTCGTTGGCGTATGTCTGTGCCTTGAAGCTGGCCGGGTCCGGCAGCTCATCGCTGTCATTCGCCGCAGGCTCGTGTATACCGAGATTTTCGCGAATAGAGGCACCGAGAAGTTCGGCCAGAGTCTGCAAAGCGCGTTTTTTGCTCTGGATGCGCACGTTACAGCTGATGCGCTCAGGGGAGAGGAGTTCGGGTAAATCCATGAGATCGTGAATAGAATTTTCGGTTTCTGTCGAAACAAAGGCCCTGCTGACCCCCTCTACACCGAGGGATGTCTGCAGGGCCTTCGTTCCTAAAGCGCTATTGTGCGCCCTTGGCGCGCCATTGGAAAGCGACGCTACTCAATTACCGGAACTGGCTCTTTGTCCCGGCGGTGCTTTTTCTGTTTTTCCTTGTGACGGATCAGTTGGCGATCAAGTTTGTCAGCCAATAGGTCGATCGCGGCATACATATCGGGTTCAGTAGTTTCTGCGTAAAGCTTGGTGCCAGCGACTTCGACCGTCGCTTCTGCTTTTTGCCGCACTTTTTCCACAGAAAGAATCACGTGGATACCAAACAGGTTCTCGGAATGGCGTTGCAGGCGTTCCATTTTCTCGGTCACGTAATTGCGCATTGAGCTTGTCACGTCGACGTGATGTCCAGTAACGATAAGGTTCATAGGCAACTCCTTGGATGTGAATGGGGGCACTACGGTAAAAATGTGACACCTGCCCAGCACTCGGCTTGTGGCGATCGGGCAGGCGGAATGGGTGCGGCCAAGGTATTGGGGTGCCGCGGATGATGGTAAAGCTTGATTGCGTAGGTCCTGAGGACCAAACCGCGAAGCTGTAACGGCCCGACAAGACGCTGTCGGGCGGGTTGATTGAAACGTGCTCTGCTGCCTCAGATCAGGCATGAATCTCCTAAAATAGCTGTTAATTCAGACGTTTACGCTCATTCGACGGCGGGATGGCCATGGATTCACGATACTTGGCTACGGTTCTTCGCGCAACCTGTATTCCCTCAGCGACCAAGGTGCTGGCGATCTTGCTGTCAGACAGCGGTTTTGTGGCGTCCTCCGCGGCGATGAATTTGCGAATCATGGCCCTTATCGCAGTTGCCGAGCATTCGCCACCGTTGGCTGTCGATACGTGGCTGGAGAAAAAATATTTGAACTCAAAGATGCCACGCGGGGTGTGAATGTACTTTTGCGTGGTGACGCGCGAAATGGTGGATTCGTGCAGGCTCAGCTGCTCGGCAATGTCCCGCAGGACCAATGGTTTCATGGCTTCGTCACCGTATTCGAGGAAGCTGCGCTGACGTTCGACGATGGCAGTCGCAACTCGAAGCAGTGTCTCATTGCGACTTTGCAGGCTCTTGATGAACCAACGAGCTTCCTGCAGATGATTGCGCATGAAGTTATTGTCTGCGCTTTTGTCGGCACGCTTGACCATGCCCGCATAGAGGGCGTTGATGCCCAGCTTTGGGGCAATGTCCGGATTCAACTCAACCCGCCACACACCTTTGATCTTTTTGACGAAGACATCCGGCACGATGTATTGGTCGTGATCGTTGACCAGTTGCCGGCCGGGGCGAGGATTCAGGCTGCGAATCAGTGCGATGGCTTCCTGTAATTGCTCGTCGTTGATCTTGAATAGACGGCGCAGACGCGCAAAGTCGTGCGACGCCAACAGGTCTAGATGGTCTTTGACTATGCCTCGCGCATGCATGACGGTGTCTGAATCAGTCATTTGTGACAGTTGGATAGTCATACATTCACTGGCGTCACGCGCACCACAACCCGCCGGGTCGAGATGCTGAACGAGGTGCAGTACCGATTCGAATTCATCTTCGGTGTACATCTCCTCGGGGAGATTGAAATCGCGATTCAAACCTTCAAGCAAAGTGTCCACATCGTCAAGTAAGTAACCGTTATTGTCGACGGCATCAATGATCGTCTCGGCGATAACCTGATCCCGATCCGAAAGTGGGGCAAAGCGGATTTGCTCGTTCAAATGGTCCTGAATACTTGAAATGCCGGAGTTGTGAAACTCGGTGAAGTCACGTGATTCACCGTCACCGCTGCCGGTACTGCTGGAACTTACAGGTGAGGCCGACTCGTAGATATCTTCCCAGGCACTATCGACCGGCAGATCCTCAGGCATCACATCATCGCTGGCTCCGGAGACGTCGATCGCCTGTGTGTCGTCGCTGGTAACATCGCCACCGGCATCAAATTCGGCGCTGGCAGCTTCCGCAACCTGCTTTTCCTCTTCGCGCTTGGCTTCACGCGTCTCCTTGGATTCATTCGCGAGATCTGCCTCTCGCGGTTCGCCGGACTCTTCTTCCATTTCCAGCATGGGGTTGTTTTCGAGAGCACTCTGGATCTCGGTTTGCAATTCGAGGGTGGAGAGCTGCAAGAGCTTGATCGCCTGTTGGAGCTGAGGCGTCATGGCCAGAGACTGGCCCATCTTTATCTGCAGAGACTGTTTCATTCAGTGTGTCCAGGAAGCCCGATAACAGGTGGCAACAAAGGAAGTTCAAGCCGTAGCAAATTGCCAAACGCAAGAAACTGGCCCTTTTCGAGTATGGCTGATCCGCAGTGGATTACAAACTGGTAGAGGTATATTGTATAGCGGCGCAGGTAAGTCGCGTATTCAGGCTCAAATCGAGAAATTGTCGCCGAGGTACACATTTTTTACCTCCTCATTATTGAGTACCGCATCGGCAGTGCCTTCGGCGATCAGCTTGCCGCCGCTCAGAATATAGGCTCGGTCACAGATGCCCAAGGTCTCGCGAACATTGTGATCAGTGATTAAAACGCCAATATTGCGCTCTTTCAGGTGCGTGATGATGCGCTGAATATCCAGGATGGAAATGGGATCAACACCCGCAAATGGTTCATCCAGGAGAATAAAACCAGGGTCCGCGGACAATGCGCGAGCTATCTCGACTCGACGTCGCTCACCACCGGACAGGCTGACACCGAGGCTGTCGCGGATATGCCCGATCTGTAATTCTTCAAGCAGCGATTCGAGTCGGTCTCGTCGTGCTGCCTTGTCGAGCCCCCGCCGCGTTTCAAGTATGGCCATGATGTTCTGCGATACGGTGAGTTGCCGAAATACCGACGCTTCCTGCGGTAGATAACCAACGCCGAGTCGAGCGCGCGAATGCATTGGATGACTCGTGATATCAGTGTTATCAAGCAGTATTTGCCCCTGATCCGGTTTGACCAGTCCTACCACCATATAAAAGCAGGTGGTCTTGCCCGCTCCGTTGGGGCCAAGCAGTCCGACAACATCGCCGCTGGATACACTTAACGACACGCCTTCGAGGATGCGACGTTTTTTATATGCCTTGTGTAGAGACTCGGCTTTGAGTGTTCGTGTCATCAGCGTTTTGGTGGCTCGATGCGAATGGTCACCCGGCCGGTATCCTTGCTGCCTTCAGCGCTGACCGTTTGCGTTCGTACATTGAATTCGATACGTTCGCTTTTGATATTTCTTTGTGGCTGGCTTAATTTCGCACCACCTGAAAGAACCAGTGAGCCATCAATTGCATCGTAATTGACTTCTCTCGCTTCTCCCTTTAACAATTCACCCTTCTCGTTTTCCTGTTCATATCGAATCGGCGAGCCCTTGCCGTCGATACGCGACAGCGCATTATCCTTCAAGGTGATCGCGATAGTGTCAGCGGTTATTCTCATGGTTCCCTGACGAATTTCGACGTTGCCGATCAACTTCTGTGTGCCTGCCTTGTCGTCATATTCAGAGCGGTCGGCGCTGACATCAATCGGTTGTTGGAGATCACTTTCGCGCGCCATTGCCGAACTCGCTGGCAGCAAGAGGCAGATCATGACAACAAGGGATATGAATTTTCCAAGCAATTGCAATCGAAATACTTGCCGCTTGAGGTTCATTTGATCAAGGCTCTGTCGGTGGATCATAGCGTCCGGTTACCTGTGAGATCAGAACAAGCTTGCCGTCATCGATCGCGGACTGCAAGCCAACCGCATCAAGGCGCCAGTTTTGCCCCTTGATCGTGATTGGTTTATCGGTCCTGACGAGGTTTTTGTCGGTTTCAACCTGAATATCACTGGTGGTGATCGTGATCGATTCATCCGTATTGCTCAGCCTTTGCACCGTGACGTCTCCCTGCAGTGTCAGCACATCGGGATTGGTGTCGAAACGACCTTCGCCGGATACCAGATGCCAGCTGGCGGCCGGTCGGTGCATGGTCATGACAGGCTTGATTATCTGTGAATGATCATCTTCCGGATAGTGGGCGAGCGACTGTCCATGCAATTCATACTCAAGATATCCATTACTGGTGAATCTTCGGGTGACAAACTCTTCCAGGTAGTAGTCGGAGCGTGTGTCCTTCATTTCGATAGTTGCCTCATCCGCAATGGTTGCGGGGTCTTCAACCCAGTCGCGAACGACAATGGCAATGATAATCAGCGGCACCAACAGCCAGTAACGCGAAAGAACTCGCATCAAGCTGGACCAGGCGCTGGTCAGCACTAGACGACACCTGCATTGAGCATCGCATGCATCGTTACGACACCAATGAGCTTGTCGTCCGCCACAACAGGTAATGCCGTGATGCGCTTTTCTTGCATAAGGTTAACCGCAGCGACCGCAAGGGCACCGGGTTCTATCGTTTTTGGTCCGGGCGTCATGAGACTCTTGATACTGGTTGATCGGATATCGATGTCATGATCAAACGCTCTGCGCAGATCGCCATCAGTAAAAATACCCATCAGTTGTTTGTTGTCATTTGCCACCAAGACCATGCCGAGTCCCTTGGCCGTGATTTCTACCAACGCTTCCTTGAGTCCGGCTGAATCCGGTACAACAGGCATATCGTTGCCGGTGACCATTAAATCTTCAACGCGCATCAACAGGCGTCGACCTAACCTGCCGCCAGGGTGAGAACGGGCAAAATCGTTTTCGTCAAATCCGCGAG
>CAYUZB010000015.1:24877-41470 GCA_964449565.1 uncultured Granulosicoccaceae bacterium
CATCGAGTTCATCGAGTTCATCGAGTTCATCGAGTTCATCGAGTTCATCGAGTTCATCGAGTTCGTCAAAATCATCTCCGCCAGACGTACCGATGCCCACCTCTCGTTTGCCATCCCAAGTATTGCGGCGATGGTTCTGTACCCAGAAATCACGCAAAAGGAGATAGGGATCCAGTGCGGAATCGAGAAAATTGCCAGCAGAAAGCAGCTGTGCCCGAATGCTGACGACGTTGACAACAGTAAGGGCCGTCTCAGTTGAACTATCATCAATGATCTCGCCTGTCACATCCAACGTAGTGCTTTCGACAAACAATCCAGTCGTTGAACGGGCATGGTTGGGTCCAAACAGGGGCAACATCAGGAAAGGTCCTTCGCCAACGCCCCATACGCCGAGCGTTTGCCCAAAGCTTTCATTGTGCTTTTCCAGACCGGCGCGGGTGCTGACATCCCATACGCCTAAAAGGCCCGCTGTCGTATTGTAAAAAAGTCTCGTGCCGTCCCAGCCGGCCTGACGAAACTTGCCTTGCAACAGATCGTTGACAACCACTCTGACGTCATCAATGTTTCTGAAAAAGTTTGACACCCCTGTTTCAACGAAATCAGGTAGTACGAACTGGTAACCTTTGGCGACAGGTTTCAATATGGCGCGATCCAGCGCATCATTGAACTTGTATATCTTTCGGTTAGTGTTTTCGTATGGGTCGTACACCGGACCGGTCGGCGAATTCGTGGCGCAAGCGCCAAGGAATGTAGCTAGCAATAAGGTCGATAACAAAGGTGCGATACGTGACATGTTTAGTATGACTGTGGCCGCAGTTTCATCCTGCCGATCAAGAATTTCAGTGTACCTGAGAGTATAGATTGTATTACGTGTGACAAATATTCGGCGCAGTTGTTCGAGTACTAACGTACCGATTACGAGACAATAGGGGTATAAATCGAAACTGGTATAGATGATGCGAGCAAAACGCACATGAGCTCAACTCAACTCAACAACAATCACGACGCAGCTGGCGTCGCGGATGTCTCGCCCAATGGCGAGACACTTGTGTCGATTCGTGACCTGCATTTTTCGCGCGGATCGAAACATATTTTTCGTGGTCTGGATGTCGATATTCCACGTGGCAAGATCACTACGATCATGGGGCCCAGCGGTACCGGCAAGACAACACTGCTGAAAATGATTGGTGGTCAGTTGAAACCGGCTAAAGGAACCATAACGGTTGATGGTCTGAATGTAGGCAAACTCAACCGTAGCAATCTATATGAATTGCGAAAGCGTCTCGGCATGTTGTTTCAATCGGGTGCTTTGCTGACAGATCTTTCCGTTTTTGAAAATGTCGCCTTTCCATTACGCGAGCATACCGATTTACCTGATAGTCTTATTAATCATCTGGTGCTGATGCGGCTCCATGCTGTTGGTTTGCGTGGTGCTAGGGATCTTTCACCTGCTGAGCTTTCCGGCGGAATGGCGCGGCGCGCGGCGCTCGCCCGTGCACTCGTTTTTGATCCGATGATGATCATGTATGACGAGCCGTTTACCGGCCAGGATCCCATTTCCATGGGGGTTTTGCTGGAACTGATTCAAACCGTCAATTCAGCGCTCGGTTTGACCAGCCTGATTGTTTCTCACGATCTCGAAGAGTCTTTGTCTATTTCGGACTACGTTGTCATCATTTCCGAAGGGGTGGTGGTCGAAACCGGAACGCCGGCAGAACTCAAGCAATCTTCTTCAGAGTGGGTGCAGCAATTCCTGCAGGGCAAGCCGGACGGTCCTGTGCCGTTTCAGGTGGCCGCACCGGATTATGCGACAGAATTACTCGGCGATACGGGAGCGGTCAAGTGACAAGTTTTCTCGCTAATTTTGGCCGATTCTGGCTAGACATGTTGGAGCGTCTGGGTCGCGGATCGATGTTCCTGATGCAAATGATCCTGTCCGTACCGTCGCTTTTGCCACGATTCTCCCTGGTGATGAAGCAATTGCATGCCTCTGGTGTAATGACCTTGTCCATAATTCTGGTATCCGGTCTGTTTGTCGGCATGGTATTGGCACTTCAGGGCTACAACACCTTGATCGACTTTGGCGCTGAGGAATCGATTGGTACCGTAGTCGCGCTGACCTTGGTACGAGAACTTGGCCCAGTTGTCACAGGCTTGCTGTTTGCCGGACGTGCCGGCTCGGCGATGACAGCGGAAATTGGCTTGATGAAAGCAACTGAACAGCTGTCTGGTCTCGAGATGATGGCAGTCGACCCGTTCAAGCGTGTGTTTGCACCCCGCTTCCTCGCGGGCTTTATTGCCTTGCCCATGCTCGCGGCCATGTTCAGCGCCGTTGGCGTATTGGGGGGATATCTGGTTGGTGTCGAAGTGCTTGGTGTTGATGCCGGGGCTTACTGGTCACAAATGCAGAGCGCAGTCAGTTTTACCCATGATGTCCTTAACGGCCTGATTAAGGCGGTGGTCTTTGGATTGGTGGTGTGCTGGATAGCCATTTTCGAGGGCGCCGACTGTATTCCAACCTCTGAAGGGGTCAGTAGTGCGACGACCCGAACGGTGGTTTATTCATCTTTGGCCGTGCTGGGACTCGATTTTGTCCTGACAGCCATCATGTTCTAGTTCGATAGCCCGTAAATTGCATTATTTATTTAAAAGGCGACACAAATGACACGTTCGATTGAAATCCTGGTAGGCCTGTTCATGCTGCTGTTTCTGGCAGCCATGCTCATTCTGACCATGAAGGTGAGTAACCTGACCAGTTTGTCAGGTGGCGGCGGCTATACACTGACTGCTCAATTTGAGAATATCGGCGGGCTCAAGCCGCGTGCACCAGTGTCAGCCAGTGGAGTTCGGGTCGGGCAGGTGAGCAGCATCACATATGATCCTGAAACCTTCCAGGCTAAGGTGACTCTTAGTATTAACAGCGAGTTTTCGCATTTTCCGCTTGATACGACCGCAAGTATTTATACTGCAGGGTTGTTAGGCGAGCAATACATTGGCCTGGATCCGGGTGCCGAGGATGAGTTTCTAGAAGACGGAGCGGAGATTACATTGACGCAATCAGCGCTTGTCCTCGAACGGCTTATCGGTCAGGTATTGTTCAGCCGTTCTGGCGGAAACTAGGCCAATATATACGGAGCAAACATGAGCATTTCACACAAATTACGTCAGACTTTTTTGGCAGCTGTGGCGGCCTTCAGTCTTGTTGCGTTCAGTGCCCCAGCCATTGCGTCTGATGACCATCCTGCGCAAGAGATGGTCGAGTCAGCAATCGTCGAGTTGCGCGTTGTGCTGGAGAATGATCTGGACAAGATCAAGGCTGATCCCGCATATCTGAAGTCACGCGTCGATGAAATCATTGTGCCGAACGTCGACTTCAACACCATGACCAAGCTTGCGGTGGGCAAGTTTTGGAAAAGGGCCAACAGAAACCAGAAAACCGAGCTGGTCACTGAATTTCAGACCTTGCTGATGAAAACCTATGCAGGCGCATTGACTGAATATAACGGTGAGACGATGCGGTTCGAGCCATTTCGCCCTGAAAAACGTGACGACCGTGCAGTGGTTCGATCCATCTTTTCTCCGACCAGTGGCAGCGACGTGCCCGTCACTTACAAGCTGCGCGACAAAAATGGCTGGAGCATCTATGACATCGAAGTCAACAACATCAGCCTTGTCACCAGCTATCGCTCTGCGTTCAGCAACGAGATAGAGAAAGGTGGCGTCTCAGGTTTGCTCAACACGCTCAAGCAGCGTAACAACAAGTCTTGATCTGACCATGAGCAACCCCATTGGCAGTTCTGGTTCGGTTTCGGTTACCCAGGACGGTGACATCTGTCGTGTCGCCGGTACCTTGAATTTCGAGACGGCGGGGGCTGCTCTCGCGCAGGTTCAACCGATGATCGAAAATGCCTCCTCGCTGACCATCGATCTCGATGGCGTGTCGAATAGCAATAGTGCCGGTTTGGCACTGATGATCGAATGGCTCGCCATTGGCCGTTCGTCAGGCCACGATGTTTCTTTTGCCCGAGTTCCTGACGGCCTCGTGCAACTTGCAGGCGTTTGCCAGGTGGATGGACTGATATAATTTGTCCGTATGGACAAACTGCTTATTGAAGGTAGCGCACCGCTTGCGGGTGACGTGAGAATCTCTGGTGCCAAAAACGCGGTGCTGCCTATCCTGTCCGCTACCTTGCTTGGTAGCAGCACATCCAGTATCACCAACGTGCCGCATCTCAATGATGTGACCACCACGATGTCGTTGCTGGCTCGTATGGGTTGCCAGTTGACGATGGGTGACAATATGCGGGTCGATGTCGACCCGACTACCATCAACGATTACACCGCTGCCTATGAGCTGGTGCGTACCATGCGAGCATCGATTCTCGTGTTGGGGCCACTGGTTGCTCGCTACGGCCAGGCGGAAGTATCACTCCCAGGTGGATGCGCGATTGGCGCTCGCCCGGTCAATTTGCATATAGAAGGTCTCAGGGCGCTGGGTGCCGAGATTTCAATCGACGGCGGGTACATTCGCGCACGTGCCGGTCGCTTGCAAGGTGCTCGTATCGCTTTTGATCTCGTCACCGTTACCGGCACCGAAAATCTCTTGATGGCAGCTACGCTGGCCAAGGGGACGACAGTCCTTGAGAACGCCGCTCGTGAGCCTGAAGTCGTTGATCTCGCCAATTACCTGATCGCCATGGGGGCAAAGATCGAAGGTGCCGGCACCAGTACCATCACCGTTGAGGGCGTCGATCAACTCAATGGCTGTGAATATCATGTGGTACCCGATCGCATAGAGACAGGTACCTTTCTCGTTGGCGCGGCGATAACTCGCGGCAAGATCAAGGTTCGAGATACCGTGCCCGGCAATATGACCGCGGTGTTGGATAAGCTTGCCGAATGTGGCGCGGATATCACGGTCGGTGATGACTGGATCGAGCTGGATATGCACGGACAGCGACCACGCTCAGTCAGTATCACGACAGCCCCGTACCCGGATTTTCCGACCGACATGCAAGCGCAATTTTGTGTGTTGAACTCGGTAGCTTCGGGCACAGCAAAAGTCACTGAAACGGTTTTTGAAAATCGCTTCATGCATGTCAATGAGCTACAGCGCATGGGTGCTGACATGACAGTTGATGGCAATGCCGTCACTATCCGAGGTGTGGAGCGCTTGCGTGGAGCTCCAGTCATGGCGACCGATTTGCGTGCATCGGCAAGCCTGATACTCGCGGCATTGGTCGCGGATGGTGAAACGACCGTGCGTCGCGTTTATCACATAGATCGTGGTTATGAACGCATCGAAGAGAAGTTTCATCTTCTCGGCGCTGACATTCGGCGAGCACCAGACCAGTGATCCGAATTGCTCTGTCGAAAGGGCGCATCTTTGACGAAACGGTTCCGATCTTTGATGCCTGTGGTATCGCTCCGGCGGACGATCTTTCGACGCGCAAACTCATCCTGAAAAGTACTGTGGATGACGTCGAATTTCTGATCGTTCGTGCCAGTGATGTCCCGACCTATGTGCAACATGGGGGCGCCGATCTGGGTGTCGCCGGCAAGGACGTATTGCTGGAACATGGTGGTGGTGGCTTGTTGGAGCCAGTGGATCTCCGTATCGCCTGCTGCCGTCTAATGGTTGCAGGATTTCCGCATACTCGACTCGACGATGGCAACCGATTGCGTGTCGCGACCAAGTACCCGGCTTGCACTCGACGGCATTTTGCACGGCGTGGTCGTCAGATCGAAATCATAAAACTCTATGGCTCAATGGAGCTGGCACCACTGGCTGGCTTGAGTGATCTGATTGTTGATGTTGTCGATACCGGTGCGACTCTCAAGGCCAATGGTCTTGAGCCACTCGAAACGATAAGCGACATCAGTTCGCGCTTGATTGTCAATCGTGCTTCAATGAAGATCAAGCATTCTCGTATCAACGAATTGATTCAGCGCGTCGCTGCTGCTGTTCAAGAAAATAACGTCACGACCTGATTACTGAAACATGACTACCAATACTGATGATTTGCGCATAACTGGCCGTCGCGAACTGCGCTCCCCGGATGAATTGATATCGCTTGTCCCGGTCAGTGATACCGCTGCGCAAGCGATCACTCGATGCCGGGATGATGTCAGTAGCATCCTTGCAGGTAACGATAATCGCATGGCTGTAGTGGTTGGGCCCTGTTCGATTCATGACCCGGAAGCCGCCCTTGAATACGCGGACAAGCTTGTCGAGTATCAGCAGTCTTTGAAAGATCAGTTGGTCATAATCATGCGCGTGTATTTTGAAAAACCGCGCACCACAGTCGGCTGGAAAGGGCTCATCAATGATCCCTTGATGGATAATAGTTTTCAGATCAATCAAGGGCTTGAGATCGCCAGACGTCTGTTGAGCGATATCAACGACAAAGGTTTGCCCGCTGGCGTCGAATACCTGGACCTGATCAGCCCACAATATATTGCAGACTTTGTCGGCTGGGGAGCGATAGGCGCACGTACCACCGAAAGTCAGGGGCATCGCGAACTTGCATCTGGTCTGTCCTGTCCTGTTGGTTTCAAAAATGGCACTGCTGGCAGTGTACAAATTGCTGTCGATGCGATAGGTGCGGCGCGTGGCTCACATAATTTTTTGTCGGTTACCAAGGAAGGTGGTAGCGCAATCTTTCAGACGACGGGTAATGATGATTGTCATGTCATTCTGCGCGGTGGCAAGGCGCATACCAACTATGACTGGGCAAGTGTCGATGATACTTGTAGCTTGTTGTCAAAAGCCGGGCTGCCCGAGCGAGTCATGATCGACTTCAGTCATGCCAATTCGCGCAAGATGCACAAGCGACAGATGCATGTTTGTCGCGATGTTTGTGCACAGGTCGGTGATGGAGACGGGCGTATCATGGGCGTCATGATCGAGAGCAATCTGCTTGAGGGCAATCAAAATCCAAGCAACAAGCCTTTGACTCGCGGCATGAGTGTGACCGATGCTTGCCTGGCCTGGGACGACACCGTCCCCTTGCTGGAGAGTCTGGCTGAGGCGGTTGAGAGGCGTCGTGCTTGAGATTTTGTTAACCAGGCCACAATTCTGTTGTCGTTGAACCTGGTGCCGGCTGTAAGCGGGTAGTTAGCCGCTCCCTTGCATCAAGTACCGGCTGATCAGGCCGATTTCTGAAGTACTCAGAGTAACTGAGTGCTGAAGAGGTCAACACGCATGGCACGCTCATCCGACGCCGCGTTCCCATTATCACTGGTACGCGACAAGACGTTCCAGATGCGGCAGGTCCGTCGTGTTCTGTTGCTCACCCTGTTTTTTATCGTGCAGTCGACGATTGTGCTCGGTGTGTTTTATCACTATTTTCTCGGTAGTCTGGTGGAAGGTACAGCCCCATTGCTGTTTGCCTCTGAAGACCTTGCGGCATTTTCTGAGCAGATTCCGAACCTCTCAACAGTGTTGGGCAAGTGGTTGTTGGTCATGTTATTGATCAATGCGCTTGTAACGACCGCGATTGCGGTATACGTGTTGCGCAAACTCGGTAATCCGATACTCGCCATCAAGCGCGCCTTGAACGAGATAGGAAACGGTAATTTATCGGTACGTTTGCGCACTGGAGACTCCGACGAGTTCAGCGAGCTGTGTGATTCTCTAAATAGAGCGCTGGAACAAGTGCATGCAAAAATCAGCAGTGCACGCGAACTGACTCGGGTTATCGAGCAACTTGAGGATCAGCCTGAGCCCGATGATGCTGCGGTTCGCAAGGCATTGAACGAATGCCGTGATGTCTTGAGTTATTTTGACAAGCTACCAGAAAATCTCATGGTCGAGCCTCATGCCAAAGATGGCAATGCTTAAAGCCTATGTATTGCTGGTAGCGTTCGCCGCGCTGCCAGTGCTGATGCCGACGGCAAATGCTGCGTCGGTTGATCAGGCTCGTGAAACCAGCGCCGAGATGCAGTATCAGTCGGCTCTCCTGTCGATCGAAACAGAAAACTATACCGAAGCACTTAGGTTACTTCGGCGCTTGCAGGTTCGTTACCCTGCCTATAGTCGTATGGCCGCCGTACAGACGCGTATCGCCGTTTTGCAAGAAGCGCGGGATGCGGGCGAAGCCTTGTCAATGTTTTTGAATGCACTTGATTTACGTGATGCTGGCAAGACCAGCGAGGCGATGAAAGCGCTTGACTGGATAGCATCCGAGCACCCAGTCAGTGTGCTGGCCGATGATGCGCTTTATGTCACGGCTTATCTACTTGTCATGGATCGCTACGATTATGCAATGGCGAGAATCGTGTTGGCTGAGCTTAGAACGCGTTTTCCAGACAGTGCTTATCGCGACTCTGCAGATTATCTTGACGCGATAGCACTTGAACAATTGGGCGAGACCGAACGTGCCAAACAGGCACTGATACAGCTGCGTGATCGACATACCGCCTTGAGCCTGCCGTTGAATTTCCGCTGGCCAGTGGGTTCAGTGCTGTCACGTTATTGGTTTGACCGAGCTGATCGTCGTTTGGCTATCGTCGAGAAACGCATGCGGTCAGCCAGTAATCTGACCAGTCGTGATAGCTATGATGATGGTCGCTTGCGAGTGGGCGTTAATGTCGACGGCGTAGACCTGCAACTTTTACTGTCACCCAGCCCGTTAACGCGTAGCACTGCATGGCATAGTGGCAGTCTTGATGAGGCCTTGCCTCCTGCAATCGGTGTGTATCACGGCTCCGTAGAAGGCATGTCCAATTCCTGGGTGCGTGCTGTCCTAGCGGATAATTCGATCACCGGGGTGATTGATATCAACGGTCAACGAATGCGGCTAACGCCGGCAAATCTGATTGGCACAATCGATTATTATCAACCGCGATCCCGTCGCGGTCAGCGAACTACCCCCAATGATTCGGCACTGGCTGACAATCTGGCGGGCATCGATGTCGTCCTGAAAGCACCACCAGAAGAACTGGCGCAACAGCTGGGACGTCGTTCGCGCGCTGTACAGACAGATGTTCGGGCGGTTCCGGTATCGATCGTCGTTGATAGCCAGTTCGATCGCTATTATGCAGGCGCGGGATTGTCGACAGCTTTGAATAGCTTGAATATCGCTGATGGCATATATCGACAGTTCGGGATCGCCTTGACATTGGACGAGGCGGTAACCTTTGACAACAATAATGATCCGATGAACCTGGGCCCTGTAACGCTTGAGACCATCCTGCGCTCGTTTCGGGATTACCGACAGGATTACGCTACCTTGTTTCAGGACAGTGCACTGACATACCTTTTTTCAGGTAACCCTAAAACTGACATCACGCTTGGACTGGCCTGGATTGATACTGCCTGTCGTGTCGATGGGTATGATGTCGGAGTCACGACACCAACAGGATTTGGCGATGTGCTACTGACTCACGAGTTGGGTCACTCTCTCGGTTCCCTGCATGATACCGATACGAGCTGCAATACCAATTCGCGTTCGCTGATGTGGCCGAACATCTCTTCGCGCACTGAAACGACCTTTACCAGTTGCAGTCAAGAGAGCGTACTTAAATCACGTATCAAAACCTGTCTGCTCAATACCGTGGATCTGTCGCTTGGCGCTCAGGCATCCGGCAACACGCTTGAATTCGAAGCCTCAAATCCAGATGGCGCTTTGACGCTTGATGCCAAACTGTTTCTTGAGACGGGTAACCCTGATCAACTGATTTGGCCCGCAGGATGTCAGGCCTTGTCGCCGACGAGTGCGGTATGTTATCTGGATGCGCTTGGTGCGATGGAATCGCGCACGTTGTCGTTCAGCGTTAGTGCGCATAGTCAGGCGAGCAATGCGCCGGTGACCGCGCAACTGGTTCCTGTCAACACGATGGAATTGTCACCTATAGACAATACAGCGACGACATCATTGGCCGGCAGTAGCGATAACCATCTGCCAATATCAGCTGGGGCTGAGGGTTCAACAAGTGGAGCCACGACTGAATCTGTGGCCAGTGGTGGAAGTGCAGGTGGTGGCCTGGGGATACTGGGCCTTTTGTTACTTGGTGGATACGGGTGTCGTCGTCGGTAAGTGACTGTACACATTGGATGTGTCAGCGTCCCCATCGATGAATTCGCGGTAGTTCACATGTAGCAGCGTGTCATACCGGGTGTAGGCATCGCCAATTTCAGTTTGTCCGTGCCAGTGGGGCACGGTCACCGCGCATGAAATCCACGGTGAAGGTTTCGCGGTCAACATCAGTTTGCGTCCAGGCAAGCGGTCAAACGCCTGTATTATCTCGGGCGTGCAGCCGTCTCGGTCGGTAAAGGCATAAACCAGGTTGTTGCGATTGATTCTTTGTTTGCGTCTGTTCCATTTCTCCGCTGCATCGCTGGCGTCGCTGTAATGCATGAAGTGTATTTCGATGTCATCGAGTACGCCGATTGGGTAAAAGCCATGTTCGGCGTGCGCCCGTCGCCCATTTTCGTAACGAGATTCGGGGATGAATCGAAGTGGTTGTGCCAGATAGTGATCGAGATGAGTCGCGAACTTGAGGTAGCACGGCGCGTGAAAAAATAAATTGACCGTTGGAGTCAGATACTCCATACCGATAAAACGATAGGGCAGAGTGCCGGTGCAATTACTTGCGATAATCGTGAAATCGCGACTCTTGATTCCGCGCAGATGCCATTGCATCAATGCTTTTCGGCAATATTGGATTAGAGGTCCTATCTTAATCACGGCAGTGCCATTTGCGTCGAATTGTTGTCAGACGACTAAAGGTGGGAGTATAGTCCGCCTGAGCTTTCTCGCCAAGGTCTGCTTTTCAGGGGTGCCTGCGAAGCGCTATTCGGATCGAGAGATACCAATAGCGGGGCGCTCTCCAAGTCGCAATTTCAGCGATATTCCGCTCTGAGCGCCGCGATTGATGACAATTCGGCTAGTCGCTCCGGGCGGCAATGCCGATACCAGCAATAACAGCTCTGTGGCATTTTCTACCGGCTGCTCGCCAAGTTGAGTCACAATATCCATGGGGCGTAGGCCACCGACCTGAGCGGGGCTGCCGGGCAGTACGTTAGTGATCACAGCGCCAGATTTGAGTTTGCTCAGGTTTGGAAACAAGGTCAGATCTTCCGCGCCGATACCAAGCCAGCCTCGCGCGACGTGGCCGTGTTCGATGATCTGCGGTACCACCTGTGCCAGAAGATCCGCCGGGATCGAAAAACCGATGCCCGTCGCCCCATCGGCACCGCGAAAGACGGCCGTATTGACTCCCACCAGCTGTCCATCGGGATTGATCAGTGCGCCGCCAGAGTTGCCGGGGTTGATGGCCGCATCGATCTGGACGAAATTCTGCCAGGCGGTACTACCGGCTAACCTTCGTCGTGTTGCACTGACAATGCCTTGTGTGACGGTTTGTCCAACGCCGAAGGGATTGCCGATAGCCAGAACGATATCACCCACGCGCAAGGGCGGTGCTTCGTTGAGACTGAGTGCGGGTAGACCTGAGCGAGAAATTCGAACGACGGCGAGATCGGTTTCGCGATCGCTGCCGATCAACTCTGCGATATGTTGTTCGCCGTTGCTTAACACGACCGTTATCGAGGTGCTGCCTTCGATAATATGTAGATTGGTCAGAACGATGCCGTTTGAGTCGACAATTACGCCCGAACCCTGATTACCGTTTTCGCTGCTGCCGCGCGCATACAGGCTTACAACCGAAGGTGCCACGCGCGTGATGCCGTCATGATAAGAGTGTCGGGAGTAAGCTGGGCGGCTTGTTTCCGGAACAACCGGTGGCTTCTCATTCAGCTCGGTAACGCTCTCAGCCTCACGCATGACAGAGCTGTCCAACAAGCCCGCAGTTGAGCTTGGCGGCCGGTTTAGTCGTTGCCAGCCAAAACCGACAGCAACACCGAGGACCACGCACAGCAGAAGAAAAGGCAAGCTTCTCATCACGCGCTAAGCTCCTGTATACCGATACACACTCGTCTCTGCTGAATTTGCTTGTTGGTCACGCCTTTCCATGGAAACACTCGCTACTCTGACCCACTATATTAACCGAACGCTGGATTGTGATCGTTTCGACGATTATGGGCCGAATGGCTTGCAAGTTCAGGGCAAGGCCGAGATCCAGACGCTGATCACAGGGGTAACGGCAAGCGTGGCCTTTCTCGATGCAGCGATTGCCGCTGGTGCTGATGCCGTGTTGGTACATCATGGTTATTTCTGGAAAGGCGAATCGCCGACGATTACCGGAATGCGTCATTCGCGCATCTCCAGGCTGATCAAGGCGGATGTGTCTCTGCTTGCCTATCATTTGCCACTTGATGCGCACCTCGAGCTCGGCAATAACGCCCAACTCGGCAAGCAATTGGGCCTGCTCATCGAGTCGCAACACGCTGTCAGTGGCATCCAGAATCTCTTGTGGCAGGGGCGGCTATCGGCCCCGATGTCTGCTGATGCCTTGGTGAAACATGTTTCTGACACCCTTGGACGTAATGTCATATGCGCAGGCGATTCTGATCGCCCTATCGAGAAGATTGGCTGGTGTAGCGGTGGCGCGCAACGCTATATTCACGAGGCGGCGGCGCTCGGTTGCGATGCCTTTCTGTCCGGTGAAATCAGTGAACAGACAACCCATGAGGCGCGAGAATTAGGGTTGTTGTATCTAGCCGCTGGTCATCACGCAACGGAGCGTTACGGCGTGCAGGCTCTGGGTGCGCATCTTGCCTCGCAATTTGCCATCGATCACCGTTTTATTAACATCGACAATCCGGCCTAAGTAAAGAATTACCATGATAAAATATAGTGTTGCGCCGGCTCTACAAATTACCGCGCATGCGAAAGAACGCCTCCCTCGTGGAGGCTCGCCTGCCGCTTTGTTACCAGTTTAAAAATATGAATATTTCTGGAGATCTCGCATGAGTGCGAACAACCACCAAAAGTCCGATCCTTCCGGAGGCGCATCCAACGCGCCGGTAGAGGAGTCGTTTACTGATGCCAATGTTGATCCCAAGCGCCGCAAGTTGCTGGTGCGCGGCGCTGCAGCCTTGGGTGGACTCGGTGGTGTCGCATTGGCTGCACCTTTGATCAGTTCAATGTCTCCGAGTGCACGTGCCAAAGCGGCGGGTGCTCCGGTGGAAGCCGATATCAGCAAGCTCAGCCCGGGTCAGCTGCTGACGGTTGAATGGCGAGGCAAGCCTGTCTGGATCGTCAACCGCACAGCCGACACCTTGAAACGCCTGGAGGAAGGCCGCGATCGACTCTCCGATCCGGATTCCGAAGTGGAGCAACAACCAGCCTATGCGCAAAACCAAAATCGTTCGATCAAGCCTGAGTATCTCGTGGTCGTTGGTATCTGCACCCATTTGGGGTGCTCACCAAGCTATCGCCCGGAAATAGCCGCAGCGGATCTTGGCAGCGACTGGGATGGCGGTTTCTTTTGCCCCTGTCACGGATCCAAATTTGACATGGCTGGCCGCGTATATTCTGGAGTACCTGCGCCAAGCAATCTTGAAATACCACCGTATCGCTATGCCTCCGACACACTGATCGTGGTCGGTGAAGATGAAGGAGTTGCTGCATGAGTGCCAATCTTGACAAGCAAGGCGGTCTGATGGGATGGATCGATGATCGATTCCCTCTGACCAAGCTACTCGAAGAGCACGTCACCAAGTACTACGCGCCGAAGAACTTCAACTTCTGGTACTACTTCGGTGCCCTGTCGATGTTGGTGCTCGTGATTCAGATCGTCACCGGTATCTTCCTGACCATGAACTACAAACCCGATGGCGGGCTTGCCTTTACGTCAGTTGAATACATTATGCGTGATGTCAACTACGGCTGGTTGATTCGCTACATGCATTCAACCGGTGCTTCGATGTTCTTTGTCGTTGTCTATCTGCATATGTTCCGCGCTTTGATGTATGGCTCCTACAAGCAACCGCGTGAACTTCTGTGGGTGTTCGGCATGCTTATTTACGTTGCGCTGATGGCCGAAGCCTTTATGGGGTATCTCTTGCCTTGGGGACAAATGAGTTACTGGGGAGCACAGGTCATCATCTCGCTATTTGGTGCAATTCCATTTGGTATTGGTGATGCGCTGACTCTCTGGTTGAAAGGCGATTACATAGTCTCTGATGCCACACTGAATCGCTTTTTTGCGCTGCATGTCATTGCCGTACCACTGGTACTGATCATGCTCGTAGCTGCACACATCATGGCCTTGCATGAAGTCGGTTCGAATAACCCCGACGGTATCGACATCAAGAAAAACAAGAATGCTGCTGGCATTCCAAAGGATGGCATACCGTTTCACCCGTACTATACGGTCAAGGATCTGATGGGTGCCGTCGTTTTCCTGATCGTTTTCTTCGCGATCGTTTTCTTTGCGCCAGAGATGGGTGGTTACTTTCTCGAGCACGCCAACTTCGTTCCAGCTGATCCTCTCAAAACTCCAGAGCATATAGCGCCGGTTTGGTATTTCACGCCGTTCTACGCGATTCTGCGTGCAGTGCCCGACAAGCTCGGTGGTGTTATAGCTATGGGTGGTGCAATCGTGCTGTTGTTCTTCCTGCCGTGGATTGATCGCGGTCCGGTTCGCTCGATCCGCTATCGTTCCCTGGCATTCAAGGTTCTCTTGTTTACGTTTGCCATTGCCTTCGTGATTTTGGGCTACCTTGGTCTGCAACAGCCAACGACTTTTACTACCGGGCTTTCCCGCCTTTGTACCTTGATTTACTTTGGTTTCTTTGTCGCCTTGTTTTTTATCAGCAGGGGTGAGAGAACCAAGCCGGTTCCTGAGAGGGTCACCAAGTGAAAATCACCAAGATGAATATCACCAAGGCGTTGACTGCCAGCATACTTGTGAGCGCTGCGCTGCTATCACCAATAGCATCGTTCGGGGCAGGCGGTGGCATTGCATTGGAAACCCCGCGTATCGATCAAGGTAATGAGAAGTCACTGCAACGTGGCGCTCAGGCCTTCGTCAACTACTGTATGGCCTGTCACAGTATGGGTTACCAGCGGTATAGCCGTCTGGCTCAGGATCTCGGTTTGTCCGAAGAGGATGTGTCAGCCAACCTGATCTTCACGACTGATGACGCTGGAGAACCTACCAAGGTGGGTTCTTTGATGACTAACAGCATGACAACGGACTATGCCAAGCAAGCGTTTGGTGTGGTCCCGCCCAATCTGTCACTAACGGCTCGGTCGCGCGGCGTCGACTGGATTTACACTTATCTGAAGTCATATTATGTGGATCCAGAACAACCCGGTGGCGGTGTCAACAATCTTGTCTATCCAGGGACAGCCATGCCACATGTGTTGTGGGAGCAGCAAGGCTGGCAGGTTCCGGTTTATGGTGACGAAGTAAATGGCGTTGCGCCAATCGAGAAACTGGCGCTGGATTCGCCAGGCACCATGACAGAGCAAGAATACGATGCCTTGGCCGCCGACATCACCAATTTCATGGCCTATGTCAGTGATCCCATCAAGCTAACCCGTCATCGCATCGGCACCTGGGTCATGCTGTTCCTGTTTGGTCTGCTGGCTGTGACGTATCTCCTCAAGAAGGAATACTGGAAAGACGTCGTATAGCGGGCATTCCGGTGAGCACAACCCTGGTGTTGTACTCGGATGCGGTGGGCCTGGAAAGCCATCGCGTCCGTCTTGTGCTGGCTGAAAAATCAGTGGTAGCGGATGTTGTATGGATAGATTCTGAAGCGCCGCCGCCCGAGCTTGTCGAAGCCTCCGGGCAATCGACAGTGCCCGTGCTCGTCGATCGCGATCTGACGCTTTATGATGCTCGCGTCATTATCGATTATCTCGACGAACGCTATCCACATCCGCCGTTGATGCCAGTCGACCCTGTGTCTCGGGCCCGGACCCGGCTCGCGCTGTTTCGCATCGAGTCTGATTGGCTTAGTCTGGAGAATGAGCCGAAAGCACTGGCCGAGTCTCTTGCTGCATCGGCTGACGTCTTCAAAGCCATGCCGTTTTTCTTGAGCGAAGAATATTCGATTCTCGACGCAACACTGGCGCCGCTGTTGTGGCGGCTGACCGCTTGTGGCATCGTATTGCCAGCAGCGGCAAAGCCTGTAACCGACTATGCCAAAAGGCAGTTTGCACGGCAGGGTTTTCAGGCCAGCTTGCCCGATGATGAGCGACAAGAGGGGATATGACTTCAAGCCGTCCGTATCTGATCCGAGCTTTGTACGAGTGGATTGTTGACAACGGATTTACTCCGTACATGCTGGTGGACACCGCGCAGGAAGTGGTGGAAGTGCCGCGTGCCTTTGTCGAAAACGGCCGCATTATCTTGAACATCAGTCCTGAGGCCACACATAGTCTGGTGCTGGGGAATGATGCGGTTACCTTCAATGCTCGCTTCAGCGGAACAGCGATGGATGTTCATGTGCCCGTGGCAAGCGTATTGGCTATCTATGCGCGTGAGAATGGTCAAGGCATGATGTTCGGTGAGCAGGACGATACGCCACCGGAGCCCAATCCTGGTCCTGGTGGTGGCCCAGCCAAAATCAAGGAAGAGATTCTCAAAGTGCCGCCCGAGGCGAAAAAGCCGAATCTGAAGATCGTCAAGTAGTTCGGCTTTGGCGGGCGCCCGCCTCGCGGAGATCCCTCG
>CAYUZB010000015.1:41570-45418 GCA_964449565.1 uncultured Granulosicoccaceae bacterium
CCTCGCGGAGATCCCTCGAGGAGATCAGTCGGATAGTTCGAACGCGCCCTGTATCCAATCGAGTGAATAGGCTGGCCCGTCTGGCTGTACGCCGACTACATCAAATCTGACTGCGCTATCGCAGGCCTGGTGTTTCTGCAACCATGCAAGTGCTGTCAATTCGAGCTTGCGACGCTTGGGCGCATCAACACTCTCGATCGCTGAGCCGAAATCTGCACGCCGTCGATAACGCACTTCGACAAAAACAATGGTCAGCCTGTCCGGTGCCAAGACGACCAGATCAAGCTCACCGAAACGGCGCACGAAATTCTGGTCGAGTCGGGTGTAATCACGCTCGAGTAAAAACTCGAGGGCCAGTTCTTCGGCAGCAGTGCCGCGTTGTCGGGTGTGCACATCGACCTCCTTGTCGATCGTGTTGTTGCCTCAGTTATCGGGTGCTAGTGCACCCTCGCGCTGTGGACACTAGTTCAGTGTGCTGGATTTGATTGGATTTAACGCAGGGGCTTCCAGCCGTTCTACTACTTGGGACACGCCTTCCTGATATTGTGCCCAATCGAGATGTCGTTTTATACGGCCATCACTGCCGAGTTGCAAATCACCTGTATATCCCTCTAGCTGCTGCCCTTGGCTGATTGCATCAAGGTTAGTCATGACACGATAAGCGTCAGCGCCCAGTGCATACAATTTTGCGTAGATGCCATCGGCATTGTCAAAGTTCTTGATAATGTCCTGACGTAGTGGGTCATTCTGCATGGACTTCCGAAGAATCCACGGTGCTTCAGGGTAGTAGATACTGTTCAGATCCCGATTGTTTTTTTGGTCATCGTCGGTGGCGGCCACTCGTGAGGTGCCAATGCGGGTCACGCCGCTGGCATGAAAGAAGTCCAGTTGCGGCCTGACTGCGCGAGCCTGCTCAGATGTGATGGCAAGGAAAACCACATCAACGTCGTTCCTGATCGAAGGTTCAAAGAAAAGGCGCTCACCAAGTACACTGCTCAATGTCCGAAACCGCTGATCGCTCGCAGTGATCTTCAGCGCATCCTTGATCTCTTCAGAATAGTCAAATTTATCCTTTTCCAGTACGGCAACGTGAACCACATCGGCGCCATACTGGAACATCGTGTCTTGAAATGCCCGGGCTTCTCGGTCACCCCGCGAGTCATCGGATTGAAATACGACCGCATTGGTCAGTGACAAGGCTACTGCACGAGACGCAGCGGCCTGTGCTTCATCTTCTGGTGACAGGCCAAACTGGATGACATTGCTGGTTTCAGCGCGCGCGGTTTGCGTGTCTACCGTATTCAGAGTGATTGTTGGGACTGGAATATTGCGCTGCGTCACGACCGCTGAAACCGCCTGTTTGCGTAACGGTCCAATGATCGCATCTGCGCCATCGTTGATGGCATTCTGATAGGCGGTGCGGGCAAAGGCTGCATTTTCCCCAACATCATAAAATCTCAGGCTCGGGACCAATTGACGACTACGAGAATGCTCGTAGGCCGCGACCATGCCATCACGAATTGCTGCGGCTACCGTCGCTGTGCTACGTCCGGACAGTGGCAATAGAACGGCAATCTGATCGATCGAATCCCCGGCGACGGTAAATCCGCCAAACTCGTTGGGTTCATAAAGACGTGCGAGGAAGGATGCATTGGCTGGATGGTCGCTGAAGCGATCTTGCCATCCGCCCAGAGCTTCACTGCGTTTCGCGGTATCGGTTCCATCGCTGGAATAGGCCAGTGCCAGCTCGATCCAGCCTTGGTAAACGTCACTACGTACATTGGTGGTCATGCCGCGCAAGGTCGACAATGATTGAGTGCTGAGCATCTGCCAGATCTGTTCGTGGCTGCGTTCGATTACTGCTGGCTCCGCTATTTGCTGTTCAAGCTGGATACGTGCGACCAATTCGTTGTCCGGATCCTGCAAGGCGTTATAGCTCTGTGCGCGTGTTTCAAAAATGCGCGCGCGGTGTAAGGGAGACTCGACAGTATCCGGGTCAGGCAATGCCAATAGTGCGTCTTCGACATTGCCTTCGAATAACCGCGTCTTGGCGACCAGGATGTCGCGCCGGTGTTGTAGTTCGAGTGTTTCAAGCTCAGAGGGAACCTGATCGAGCTTGCCTACGCCGGGTTCGATCAGCGCGCGATCAAAGAGGATCTCGGCGGCAACCAGCAGGTAATCCTGTCGTTCTGCCGGGTCCGATGCATTTTCTGCTCGCCGGGTGTAGATATCCGACGCCGCCAGTGGTTTGCCATTCCTGAGCTGTCGACGTGCCGACGGGTCTGTTATTCTCGTGAACGTCGGGTCATCAGGCAGCGTCGGGCCAGAACTGCGGCAACCAGAAATCAATAGTGTGGCGCCTAGCAGTAGCGCGCAACATGCTTTCAAATTTGTTTTCACTTTTGCACCCATGTCGTCTGAGCAATCTCTGTACATTGTGGCAACACCCATTGGCAATCGCGATGATCTGTCAGCGCGTGCCGTGGCCGTGTTGTCATCGGTTGACCGGATTTATGCAGAGGATACTCGGCATAGCCAAGCCTTGCTGAAACATTATGGTGTCACAACGCCAGTGTCGGCATTACACGAACACAACGAACAAGCTGAGGCCAACCGCATCGCAGCCTCGCTATCCAACGGGGGTAGCGCCGCGCTGATCAGTGATGCCGGTACGCCGCTGATCAGTGATCCCGGCTATCGCCTGGTCCGAGCCTGTCGGGATCAAGGTGTTTTGGTCTCGCCGATCCCCGGCGCATCCGCCCTGACGGCAGCGCTGAGCGTCAGCGGTTTGCCCACTGACCGGTTTCAGTTTGTCGGATTTCCGCCATCGAAAGCGAATGCCCGTCAACAGTTTTTACAAGAGCTCGCGGCTTTGCCTCACACCGTCGTGCTGTATGAGTCGCCGCATCGCATCGTTGCTTGCCTTGCGGATCTTGTTCAAAGCTTTGGGCCGAGCCGAGATATGGTTCTGGCGCGTGAACTGACAAAGAAATTCGAAACAGTCAGATATGGATCGATTGCTGACATCCATGCATGGGTTGAACACGATAGCAATCAGCAGCGGGGTGAATTCGTGCTGATGCTCGCGGGCAAACCGCAGGACCGTGCAGGTAATCATGAGTATGTAGAGGCGTTGGACAAGACGCTAAAGGTTTTGTCACCGCATTTACCAGTAAAAACCGTAGCTCGATGTGCTGCGGAGTTGGTTGGGGTAACACGTAAGCAAGCCTATGATCGAGCACTTTTTTTGAAATCAGACGCGTCAAAGTCAGATAATGAGAGCCTTACTGACGATCCTGAGTGATACCATGAAAGCGGAGTTGGCCAGGTCATCGCGCCGGTAGCCGTAAAGGTTTACCGGGGAGGAAAGTCCGGGCTCCATAGGACAAGGCGCCAGGTAACACCTGGGGGGCGTGAGCCTACGGAAAGTGCAACAGAGAGCAAACCGCCTACGTATCAACAAGAGTGCAAGCTCGCGTTGATGCCGGTAAGGGTGAAAGGGTGCGGTAAGAGCGCACCGCGTCGGTGGCAACATTCGACGGCTTGGTAAACCCCGCCTGGAGCAAGACCAAATAGGGGAACGTCATGCGTGGTCCGCGCTGTTCCCGGGTAGGTTGCTTGAACGCCGTGGTGACACGGCGTCCAGATGAATGATGACCCACGACAGAACCCGGCTTACGGCCAACTCCTTTTCTTTACCTCGCCCGGCTCATGCGAGGGAACTTCCTCAAAAGCAAATGCAAATTTTCAGCAACAAATATTTGTCATTCATGGCAAAAAGGAATTATATCGCGTAAAAATTCGACTCATTCTAATGATGATTCTATCAAGTATCTGTAAGCTATTGA
>CAYUZB010000016.1:0-11632 GCA_964449565.1 uncultured Granulosicoccaceae bacterium
AATCATCACCAGAAGGTGCACATGGTCCAACTGCACGTTTAGCTCCTGAACATCGCAATTCTTATGCTCTGAAAAGGCTCTGACACAATTTTCCACTTCATCCTTCACCGGCCCATGCAAGATCCGGTATCGGTACTTTGGGGTCCATACCACGTGATAATGGCAGTGCCATATCGTGTGTGATAGCTTCATAAAACGGCTCACTGGGATCTCCTCTTGTGAGGCTGTGGGGACAGCTCACATCAGGAATACCATTGAGTCGTACTATCGGCAAAGCCTCAGTACTCTGACCACGCCCTTAGGGCGTGGGTTTCTACGTTACGACTAAAAATGCAGTTTTATTTTCCCATCACCCTTACTCAAAACAGTTATTTCAGAATAAGCTTCCAGATCTTGCAAAACACCATCCACGTACAATAGCTCTAACATGATATGAGGTGTATCTTTTGATCTGAGGTATTCGACACACGCACTGTAACCTTCGAAAGAGTCCTCTATTGCGCGGTTAACCAGTATCTTTACATCGTCACTTCGGTACATCCCGGATTGATCCAGATGGGCTACAGCGGATTTAAAGGTCGACAACATTGCAAGCTGACTCCCTCCTTTCGCACATAATTTGTCACCTTTCCACTGTGACTCAAACAAATTTGACATGACATAACCATCACTACTGGTCAAATAGAAATTGACCGAAGTGAATCCATCGGGATGATACGTTTGCCCAATTTCTACGTATTCACACGTACCCTCTTCCGACATGCCATAGCAAAGCAACTTATCCGAGCGGAGTATTTCCATTAACTCGTCTCGCGATACTCGTTGATGATCGCTAAATAGTGGCTGCGCTTTTTCTAAATTAACTTCCACCAGACCACCCACTTCCCTGGGTTTTGATTCAGCGAATATCTGGCTGGAAAATAGCGAAAATATAAATACCGCTATCAAAGCTTTGTAGGATCTACTTCCTGACACAGGCACCTTCCGACAATTGAGGAATTTGGTGCCTGATTGTTCAATTATTTCAGAATGCTGTCTAGTTCATATCATGGTCGAGTAGACACTATGGGGATACGGTGTCCACATTTTCAGAAATTTGCATATCTGACGAGGCCTGATCGCAACGCTACCGTCAGTCACTGCATAAAAGGGGGATATACGAAACCATGTAAGAGACGGCAAAACCGCGACACGACACCGCGCACAGCGTCATGTTGGGAAGGTTTGCCAGAACCAACAGTATGACATTTACATTCTGACCATAACGTCAAAAGCTGTGACCAAAGCGTTAGTCGCAGCCTCTGGTTCAACCATTCAAACTTGTCAGTAACGTGTTAGACATTGATAATGTTTTTAGAAGGCCCATACGGAAAGCCGGTAATATTCTCTGCACCCTCTTTCCCCACAACTAGAATATCGTGTTCGCGATAGCCACCAGCACCGGAGGTTCCCTGGGGCACCCATAACATCGGTTCCATTGAAACTACCATTCCTGGTTCCAAAATCGTATCGATATCCTCGCGTAGTTCAAGGCCTGCCTCCCGCCCGTAGTAATGACTTAGCACACCGAACGAATGACCGTAGCCAAAAGAGCGGTACTGGAGCAAATTCTGTTCAGCGAGAAACCGATTCAGCTCTTCACAAATACTGGCACAACTGACGCCAGGCTTGATTAACGAGAGTCCGAGTTCATGTGTATCCACATTCGCTTGCCACAGAGAAAGACTGGCCGAGTCTGGCTCACCTAAAAACAAGGTGCGTTCAAGAGCGGTGTAATAACCCGAGATCATAGGAAATGTATTCATGCTCAGAATGTCACCGTGTTCGAGAGCACGGGTCGTAACGGGATTGTGCGCCCCGTCAGTGTTGATACCCGATTGAAACCATACCCAGCTATCGCGCAACTCACTGTCTGGATGGCTACGGGCAATCTCAAGCTCCATCGCATCGCGGCCAGCCATCGCAACATCTATTTCTCGGGTAGCGGTGCTAATCGCATCGCGGATTGCCGCTCCGCCAATATCAGCAATACGTGCTCCCTCGCGAATCAACGCTATTTCTTCTTCAGACTTGATCATGCGAGCGTTCATGGTCGCAAGGGCAATGTCCACCAGCTTACGAGGGCCAAGCATTTGCTCAAGCGTATTACGACCAGCAATCGTTAGGTGGTCTGATTCGACACCAATGCTCTTTGCCTTACCAAGCAACTCGGCCACAGCGCGCCAGTAGTTATCGCGTCGCCAGTCGGTGTATATGACGTTGTCTTCTATCGATCGGCGCCAGGGTTGGCTTCCATCTATGTTTGCTGACACAACCGTACAGGTATCGGCGGTTACGACACAGGCATACGGACGCCCAAAGGCACAGTAGAGAAAGCCTGAATGGTAGGCGACATTATGCATGGACGTGAGCACTGTCGCCTCGACGTCATGCTCCGCCATGATTTGCCGAAGCGCTGAGAGACGACGTTGATACTCGGTGTTTGAGAAAGGCAGGATTTTTTCACCGTCGTGACGTGAGAAAAAATCAGGGCGTGTTGCTTGATTTCGCATAGTTTGAAGAATCCTATTCCATGCTGGGAGCCGATGTGACGCCCAACGAGAGCATCCGGGCGTGCAGGATAGAATCCGTCAAACGACGGCAAGTGTGCTCGATCTGATTCACGGCGACGCCATCGCCGTTCAGCACGGGCGCACATTAATACGTCTTCGCGTTAGCGTCAAGTTCAGGAAGCCAGATAAAAACAACGGTGTTAACCGAGTCCTGTAAACACAGGACCTATTGCTCGTCGTGGATAATGGTGTGACCGATCAAATATCACCCCGGTCCAGAGTAAACTCAAGAGGCAGACATTACTTCAATTTATCGCTATCTCAAATACGGCTGTAAAACTCGCAACCATCCGTCACGCAATAGCTCGTACTCTTCTATACAAGCTTCAGCCCGCTCTTCCGACAAACCGTATTCTTCGTTGATCAGCTCTTCATTGCCTTCACTGTCACTTCCATAGACATGGCAGATTGACGTGTAATAGCGTTGAATATCCAGACTATGCTCGTCCCAGAAATCAGCCGCCTCAAACCACTCGACTGAATCGCTTTCCAGTCCAAACATTTCGGCAGCATTCAAGACGACCTCATCACCACGCTCATGAAATTCCAGCAATACGATACTGGCCAGTGCATCAACTGCATCTTCTTCACGTGAGAGCCTTGGTATGTCAACTTGGGCAAACAAGGCATGACCCGCTTCATGCACCAGTGTATGCAGAACAACGTCATTGACAATTTGCTGCTGCTCGGTGGCGTCAAGCGTGTCGTCACCACTGGCGAAAGTTGAAGCGATACTGTCACCAAACCACATTGGCATCCAGACTTCATCTGTTGCGGGATCATAAAGCGGGCCGTCTTCGACATCGACTCGAACAGTAACCGTCGCCGCAAAAACAAGCTGAGTGTTGATAAAATCGATTTGCGATTGCAGATCCTGATAAGGCGTAGAACTGATAGGCACCAACGGCGTCTTCAGTACCATCTCGCCGTCAAGTTCTATCTGATTGACTACCTGCCCGCACTGTTCAGTCGCTGTGCAATCATGGGCAGCAGCAGTGTTGAAAATCATCCACAAGGTGGCAACACCTACAGCGATTCTTTTCATGCTCTACCACTGACGTGTGTCAGGTACTGAAATTGACAGTGGAATCGATTTGAAATTAGGTTCTTCCCAAGTTCCCGTAAGGCTGAATTCTCGATAACCAATCCGATCCAGATCTAATCCAACCGCTTTTAACAGCCCTCCGGCAAGCAGTGCACCAACGCCCGCACTCGCACCGCCAGCGATTACACCGATTATCGGTAGCGCAGCACTGACCCTCGGCAGAACAGTAATACGACTATCGAACTGCTGATTCAGCAAATCGGTTTCACCCATGATGTCCACCACACCAATCGGCCCCGTCATCTGTATCAATCGAGCATCAGCAACGCCGTTACTCATCTCGATGTCACCCGTCAATCGCTGAAATGACAAGCCATCAGCCGTCAGATCTTTGAAGTCCCCCCCAAGACGGCGTGGAATTTCTTGCACGGCAAAGAGGCCAAAGAGACGCCCGGCGCCCGGTTCGAGCTGCATAATGCGGCCTCGCTCGAGATCAATCTTAAGGGTCCCACCAAGCATGGCAAGGTCGGGCTTGTAAGCCGGACCATCCCATGACAAGCGACTTTCAACAATACCTGAACCTTCAGCTATCAAATCCGGCAAGCCAATATCGATAAGACCACTACCAAAATCATCGCTCTGTAATGTCAAGGCCAAATTTGTTAGATGTTCACCAGCCAGCGCTGCATTGATGCCTTGTACATCGCGTAAACGCCAGTGACCACGTCCGACAAGCTGCATACTGCGGTAGGCAAAGCCAAGTGTATCGATATTCAATCCAAGTACATCAGGGCGAGTCTTCAGATTGATGTCTCTTAGTCGCAGGGAATCCCATTTCACTTCACTGATTCGCGCCTCTATTGGCGGCAATTCTCGTGGATCGATGGGTTCTTCTTCAGCCTCGCCTTCCTCTTTTTCAAATGCCGCGAGCACACGGTTGTCGATATAATTCAAACGTACCTTGGCAGAAACTTCTTTTTCTTCAAGGCGTCGTGGATATCGGATGTTGCCGCGCAAGAATTCATTGTCCATTACCGCATTGAGATAGATATCGTCACTATTGATTCGCAAACGCGCAGGCCCGAGATTATCGTCGCCAGCGAATAAAGCGGCTGTAGTTAGATTCCCCGATATTGGCACGATATCGTCCCGATCATCTGGTTCAGGTTCAGGTAAGGATTCTCGAAACTGGTTAATAGTATCGACCCAATCCCCTAGTGATGCGGCCCTTGTGGACCCATCAAGACGAATACCTTCATCGGGTTGAGCAATGGCCTTCGCCCCACCGAGTCCGACTGATAAGGACTTGAATTTGCCTTCTTCCAGGACAAATATTCCGTTGATTGAATCGGAATAGTCGAAATTCCATGACAGCTGAGTCTCGTCCTTGACGATATTAGTCGTCAAACGGAAATTTTCACCCGATGCAGTGGACTTCGACAAAGGTGCCGGTACGAGCAAGGCGGTTCCGATCAGATCGCTATCAATAGTCAAGGATATGCCGGTACTTTCAAGTTTCTCTGGCAAATGCGGGACAGACAGTTCCGCACGCCAGTTCGATTTACCACGAACAAACTGATCCAGCGTACTTTCGTAGTGAACCAGTACGTCGCTAGCTCGCAAGGCCCCTTCCACATTGAGCGTGGTAACCGCTTTTTCATCCCTGCCGCGAGTTCTCCCATTGATTCCTACCTGGTGATCAAGCCATCGCGCTTTCAGATTATTGATCCGTACGCCATAACGATCAAAATTGACCGCACCACGCACTTTTTTCAAATCGATATTGGCCGGGTCAATACGTACTGTGTTGTTATTGAGAAAGATCGACCCATTGACACTTAACTGTGGCGCGTCCGGCTCGTCGCGGCGCTTTAGCGGGATGCTCAACTCTATATCCATGTCCGCTTGTCCGGTCGTTATGAGTGACCCTAATGCCGGTTCCAAAATTTGTTTGAGCGGACCGGTATTGGCAAACTGAATCATCTCTGGCAGTTTGCTACTCCCACTGCCATCAACTCGCACCACTGCATTTTTCAGATCATCGATGTCGACGCGCGCCTGACTGATATCAAACTTGTCGAGACGTCCAGTTTCGACCATACCTGTCATGCGCAGGCCATTAAAGGTCAAACGCCCACTCACATTCGAGATGACTGGCCAATCAGATTTGAATTCGACCGCACCGTTTTCAATGTCCATACCAGCACGAAAAACCCCTTCGCCTTCGTCGAACGGGAATTCCGAGGGTCGGCCAAAAAACAATAAGCTGCCATTACGCGCATTACCACCCTTGAATGCATTCTGAAACCACGTTTGAGCTTTCTCGGACATCAGGTTCAATGGCATCCAGGCTGTCACGCTTTGAAGATCAGCAACACTGTAACGGCTTTGTACATCGAGATGCAGTGGGCGACTCTTGCCAACGGAAACACGAAGACGTGTTTCTGTCTCAATACCATCGTCTTCAAGGTTGACCAAACCACTGATCTTCATGGTCTTGCGATCACGTAGGTCAAAATCCAGCTTTGCTTCGACGCTGTCAGTTGTTTGTGGGTCAGGAAACAAACGCGGCCAGTCAAACGGCATGGCTCTGGCAGCAAGCGTTGCACTGCCAACACCGTCGACGACTTCAATAGATCCATTAAGCGGACCAAAACCTGGACTCTCAGACGTTGGCTTGATAACGAGATCTTGAACCGTAGCCGTGATATCGATGGTCTGATCGGCACCAATACCATCGATGGCAACTTGCCAATCATTGAGCATGCCTGAAGGTTGTGCTTCCTTGACCAGGCGACCTGATTTGCGCTCAGCCGTTGCAGACGCGATCAGGTTCGATACCAGAGACAAGGGCATGCTTTCTCCGCTTGCCGTCAGCGCAACCGATCGATCAACAAGCGATTGATTCAGAGTCACATCATTGATAGAGGTTCTCTGCGAGTCGCGCACAAATACCAGTGAGTCTGCATGGAGGCTGACAACGTCAGAACCGCGTCGAAAGGTCAAATCACCGGTCACTTCATCGAGCAATGGCTCATCACGACGACTATCAACAAGCTGGCTTGCAATGAAACGGCCACGGATATTATCAACATGCCCCTGTTTCCAGCGTCCCCAAACTTCAAATCCAACATCCGCACTCACGTGTTCAAGCTGGAAGAGATTGTCTGGCATCAATGGTGTTCTCGAGAACAGCTCCAACCAGCCCAGTGTCTTGATCGTATCGGACTTGATATAAATATTTCCGTCGGCAGTACTTAGATCTCTTGGCGAGCCTTCAAGGTCAATTCCCGCTTCCAAGCCACCGCCAAGTGATGCGGGTAAATCGAGATCGATACGCAACTGATGTAAATCATCAACGTTCTCTGCTCTGATATTGACGTTATCCAACACCAGGCTTTGCTCCGCCTGTCCGTCAATGAAGGTCAAGCGAGTATCGAGCAGACCAACCTTACGAGCATTAAGCAACCAGGCAAACAAATCCACACCACCACCGCCTTTGCTGGTGGACTCGTTCGATGCTGCTGGACTTCGTCTCGAGAAACGCCCGGGCACCGTCTCCATACCGTGCATCTTCACTTCGCCGTCACGTGTTGTCTCGATAGCGAGGTCGGTACCAACCAGTGTCATTTCATTTATCACCGGGGTACCACGTATCAGAGATCGCAGTACATCCAGATCGATCAGCAGTTCATCGACAGTAACCTGACGTTGCTCAGATTCGATGACGGAGACATTTTCCGCGGACAATATCGGCCCCAAGCCTGTCCAACGCATATCAAGCTCACCAATGACGACAGGACTTTGTAGATAATCACTAACCCGTGCTTCGATGCTGCTCTTGTAGTCGGAGACAAATGGCAGTCCGAATCGCGCAACCAGGGTGAACACAGCCAGCAATATCAGCACGGTGCCAAAAAAGATATGGCACAGGCGCACGAGGGGGCGTGCGAATTTGATAATCATGTGTGCGGCCCATCATTGCAGGACCACGTCAAAGTGTTCACGACTGTAATACTGTTCCGCTTGTAAACGAATCGGCACACCTGCGAAGTCTTCCAACTCAGCGAGATCTGCCGATCTCTCTTCAGTAAACCATTCAACAATATCGCTTGCTGCCAGAACGGTAACTGAACCGATTTCAAATTGCCTTACCTGGCGAATAATTTCGCGTGTCACCTCGAAACCCACTGTTTCGAGCGTTTTTTGCATACCTCGTCCGCCGCAGACCGTGCACTCACCGCACAGCACCTGCTCCAGACTCTCGCGCGTCCGTTTGCGTGTCATTTCCACCAGGCCCAGCTCCGAGACTTCGCTGACCTGAGTAGGAGCATGATCGCGCTCCAGACCCTTTTCAAGCGCCCGCATAACCTGCCGGCGGTGCTCACCGACAGCCATGTCGATGAAGTCGATAATGATAATGCCACCAAGATTGCGCAAGCGCAGCTGTCGAGCAATCGACTGCGCTGCCTCAAGGTTAGTCTTGAAGATGGTTTCTTCAAGGTTTTTGCGGCCTACGTAAGCTCCTGTATTGACATCAATCGTCGTCATTGATTCCGTTTGGTCAATGATCAGGTATCCGCCGCTCTTGAGCAGCACCTTGCGATTCAGAGCCTTGTCTATTTCATCCTCTACACCATGTAAGTCAAATATTGGTCGCTCGCCCGGATAATGCTCAATAATGGAGCAAAGTTCGGGCACATATTCTTCACAAAATGTCACACACTGATGGTAAGTCTCACGCGAATCGATGCGGATTCTCTCGACGCCACCGCGACTCAGATCACGCATCATGCGCTGGACCAGCGGCAGATCCTGGAAGATGATTGACCCCGCGTCAGCGGTCGCTTGTCGCTCTCTTACACCTTTCCAGACCTTGTCCAGATATTTCATGTCATCGTTCAATGCATCACGATCAACACCCTCGGCAGCGGTGCGAATGATATACCCGCACCCATCCGTCTCGCGAATGTCTTCGGTCAATGCACGAAGACGTTCACGTTCTTCTTCGACTTCGATACGAGTTGACACACCGACACTGTTTGCGAAAGGCATCATGACGAGATATCGAGACGGCGCAGTCAGATTGGTGGTGACGCGGGCGCCCTTGGTACCGAGCGGGTCCTTGATAACTTGCACTGCCAACCGCTGCCCTTCCTTGAGGACATTGGCAATGAACACTTGATTACGTTCTCCATCGGAATTTTTGTTCGCATCCGCCACATCAGAGACATGCAAAAAAGCCGCTTTGTCGAGACCAATCTCGACAAAGGCTGCTTCCATGCCTGGCAACACACGCTTGACCACGCCCTGGAAAATCGTACCGACCAGACCAAGCTTCTGCGCACGCTCGATCCAGATCTCGGTGAGCATTCCGTTTTCGACTGTCGCGACGCGAGTTTCCTGCGGCGTGACGTTGATCAACATTTCTTCAGACATAAGCAGACAGGCCGTATTCTCCAAGAAGCTGCGCCGATTCAAATAAGGGCAGCCCCACTACATTACTGTAGCTCCCTGACAGATGCGAAATAAATCTCGCACCAATGCCCTGAATGGCGTATGCGCCAGCCTTGCCTTGCGGTTCGCCCGTACGCCAATAAGCACGAGCTGCGGCCTCGGAGACGGGCGCAAATCGGACATCGCTGGCAACCGAGATCGTCTTGCTCTGTCCAGCCATGGCGCGTACCGTGACTCCGGTGATCACTCTATGGCGCTTATCCGACAGAGACATCAACATACGCACGGCATCCTCTTCGTCACGCGGTTTACCCAGTATCCGGCCATCGAGATCGATGACCGTATCGGCTCCCAGTACCAGTATATGTTCCGGGATATCCACGGCCTCGTCAGCGCAGTACTTGTGCACCCGGGATTCACTGATTGCTGCGGCTTTTTCCGCCGATAAACGAGCGACGAGTGAATCCGGCGACTCATCCGTGCAACTGGTTTCATCGATTGAAGACGGGATGGACCAGTGGGTGATGCCTAACTGCAACAATAGCTCTCGTCGTCTTGGGGATGCGCTAGCGAGAATCAGCTGCGGCAACTTGTCGCCGCGCAACTCAGGCACGATGATAAGGATGGTTATCGAGCATGGACTGTGCGCGATACAGCTGCTCCGTCACAATGACCCGCACAAGCGGATGTGGAAACGTCAAGGGCGACAGACTCCAGGATTGATCTGCGCGTTCAAGGCAACGCGAGTGTAAACCATCCGGGCCACCGACCATGAAAGCGATATCCTTGCCGATCGATTGCCAGTTTTCCAGTTGCCTGGCGAGATCAGACGTCGACCAATGCACCCCTCGGTTATCAAGGGCGACAAGATGCGATTGATCGGTAACAGCTGCAAGCAAGACGTCGGCTTCCTTGTGCATGGCAAGTTCAGGCGTCGCTGATTTTGCTTGGGCAAATTCCTTGACTCGGAACTGCCAATGACGTGGCAGGCGTTTTGTGTAGTCATCACAGCCGTTCTGAATCCATCCCGGCATCTTGCGACCAATGGTCAATAAGGTGACATGCACAATCGCGATACTTGACGTCAGAGTCGCAGTGGTACTTACGCGCCGCCTAAACCGAGCTCAATGCGCTAGGTGGCACATCATCGGAATCCTGACGATCACGTGGCCCCACCGACCAAAGTTTTTCCAGCGCATAGAATTCACGGGATTCTTCAGTCATGACATGTACGATAACATCGCCAAGATCGACCAGTACCCACTCACTTGAATCCCCCCCTTCAACACCTAGAGGTGGATGGTTGGCGTCTTTGGCAGCCAGACGCACGGATTCAGCCAAAGAGCGGACATGGCGTTGTGAGGTTCCCGTGACAATAACCATCGCATCGGCGATGCTGGACTTTTCGGCGATATCGATGACTTTGAGATCGACGCCTTTCATGTCTTCAAGTGCCGTAACGGCGAGACTGCTTACTTCAGTACTATTCATCAAATGCTATCTATACAGGTTATGGCGTTCAATATACTCTCTTACACGCTCAGGCATCAAGAATTGCAGACTTTGACCCGTCTGGGCGCGATAACGTATGTCGCTTGCCGAAATCGCCAGCTGAGTCACGTTGCAGATGTCGATTCCGCCAGATTCTGTGTGTTCAGCGAGCAATTGCCGTGAGAAATCGGAATGTTTGGCCTCCGGTCGATTGAGTACGACAAGCTTGGCCAGCTGCATAATGCCGCGCCAGTCTTTCCAGCTATCAAATTGGGCAAAGGCATCCAGCCCCATCACAAAGATAAGGCGTGTATTAGGCATTTCCTCAGACAACGCTGACAAGGTATCAATCGTGTAGCTGGGGCCGTCACGCATCGCTTCGCGCGTATCGAGTTTCAAAAGTGACGATTGACCGATACCGAGCTCCAGCATTTCAAGCCGATGATCGGTGCTCGCTTGCGTCGGGCCTCGATGAACCGGCTGATGATTCGGCAACAGATGCAGAGCGTTTAGTGAATAGGCTTCGGCGACTTCAACAGCCGTGCGCAAATGGCCATAGTGGACAGGATCAAACGTACCGCCATACAAACCGATTCGACGCTCGACACTGGTCACAATGCTAATCAGGCCGCAAGCTTGTAAACGGCAGTGGATTCAATCGCTTTACTTATTCGAGCATCATCAAGCGACACGATGCGGCTCTGGCCAGACGCCACGACGGCGGCTCGCTCGAAACGCATCGTGGACAACTTGACCTTGTCCTTGCGACGTATCGCTTTGCGGGTTTTTTCATGGCGCCCGCTTTTGCCAAGCAAAGGATTGCTCGCAACGCGATTGCGCATCTTTGGTCCGTTGCCGGACCGTGTCTTTTTTGTCATGAGATGACTCCTGGTAGAAACACAAAAAAATTACTCTATAAAATTACGCTTTAAAATTACTTTAGGGATTACCAATTACCGTTATTACCGTTACTACCCAATTTGATCATCCGCGAACGGTGTAGTTTCCGGTCACCACATACTTCTCG
>CAYUZB010000016.1:11732-36048 GCA_964449565.1 uncultured Granulosicoccaceae bacterium
TACCCAATTTGATCATCCGCGAACGGTGTAGTTTCCGGTCACCACATACTTCTCGGTCGTCAGGCCCAATGTGCCAACAGGCCCACGCACATGCATACGATTCGTACTGATACCTATTTCGGCACCCAGACCATATTCCGCACCATCGGCAAAGCAAGTGGCTGCATTGACCATGACCGAGCTGGAATCGACATTACGCATGAATTGTTTGGCTCGTGGCAGGTTCTCGGTCACGATCGCGTCGGTGTGACCTGATCCGTGAGCCGCGATATGCGCCATTGCCGTTTCCATTGTATCGACCGTTCGAATCGATAGTATGGGGGCCAGGTACTCTGTATCCCAGTCTTCTTCGGTCGCGGCCTTCATGTCTGGGACGAAGTTCACGGTCCGCTCACAACCGCGTAGCTCGACACCATGTTCAGCAAACGCTTTTACCAGCCCAGGCATGCACGGCCCCAGCATGTTTTCATGGATTAACAGCGTTTCCATGGCACCACAAATACCGTAACGATAGGTCTTGGCATTGACGGCGACAGCGACTGCTTTGTCGATATCGGCAGATTCATCGATATAGACGTGGCAGATGCCATCAAGGTGCTTGATAACAGGTACTCGTGCTTGCTCACTGATGCGCGCCACCAGACTCTTGCCTCCACGAGGAATGATCACATCAACGTAATCATCAAGCGTAAGCAAGGCACCGACAGCTGCTCGATCGGTGGTTTCAATCAGCTGCACCGCTGTGGTTGGCAGACCGGCTGAAGCCAGGCCTTGTTGCACACAGGCGGCAATCGCTCGATTGCTTCGAAACGCTTCTGAGCCACCACGCAGAATCACTACATTGCCTGACTTGATGCAGATGCCAGCCGCATCAGCGGTGACGTTCGGACGTGATTCGTAAATCACACCAATCACGCCCAACGGTACACGCATACGTTGAATTTCAAGACCAGAGGGTTGCTGATCGCTTTCGGACAAACTACCTACCGGATCCTTTTGCGCGGCGACATCACGCAAACATTTGGCCATTGATGCAACACGTGCTTCAGTGAGCTCCAGTCGATCAAGCAGGGCCGCACCGATATCGCGTTTTCCGGCGTCGAGCATGTCCTCCTGATTCGCTTTGATCAACGTAGCAGACGCGGCTTCAATCGCATCGGCCATTGCCAGCAAGGCTGCGTTTTTCTTGTCGGTAGGGGCCGCCGCCATCACGGCCGCAGCTTCGCGGGCTGAAACACCGAGCGCTCTGACATGCGCGGCAGGGTCCGCGACCGGACTGGCGACCTTATCCACTACACTGACTGCTGACGTATTCACTCGTTGTACCTTCCTAAAATTGATTACCGGCCTTGATTTTTATGCCCTTGAACAATCAAAGGCGACGTACACTTAGACATTCTATCGACGACATGCCGCACATTCCATGCACATAGTGGACTCTCACTGCCATCTGAACTTCCCGGATTTCGATGGCCGTATACCCGACATAATACAGAACGCCAAAGATAACGAGATATCCCACATGCTGTGCATTGCCACCAGCTGGGAAAACCGTGACGAGGTTCTGGCCCTGGCCGCAGCTCATTCGGAAATCTCGGCCGCGGTCGGGGTGCACCCGACAACCACCGGTGGCCATGAACCGACACTTGAAGAACTGACCGAAGCCGTTGCAGCGGATAACGTGGTGGCGGTCGGCGAAACCGGGCTGGACTACTTTCGTAGTGAAGGTGATTTGCGCTGGCAACACGAACGCTTTCATCGTCATATCGAGGCGGCTCGCAGCGTCAAGAAACCCCTGGTCATTCACACCCGGGCAGCCGCCGATGACACGATGCAGACGCTGCGCGATCACAGTGCGCGGGACGCAGGTGGAGTGATGCACTGCTTTGCCGAAGACTGGCAAATCGCTGAACAGGCGCTGGATATCGGATTCTATATCTCGTTTTCCGGCATCGTCACGTTCAAGAGCGCAAAAGCCGTTCAGGAAGTCGCCATGAAGGCACCTCTTGATCGAATTCTGGTGGAGACCGATGCCCCCTACCTTGCCCCGGTTCCGCATCGTGGCAAAACCAATGAACCCGCCTATGTTCGACACACCGCTGAGTTTGTCGCTGAGCTGCGCGGCATCACACTCGACGAAGTGGCGAAGGCGACAACGGAGAATTTCTATCGACTGTTTTCGGGTGTGGCTTCTAGTTAAAAAAACGTAAGCCTCCAACATCCTTTTTAATCTGATTACATCACACCGGCGCGTAACAACCAATACAAGAGTTCGCTTTGAGTTGCCCAGGTAACATGGTCATCGTATTTTTCATCGGTCTGTATTGACTCATCACGTACACTGAATACGTTGTCCCCATCAATATTTTCACGTTGATCACCAATCTCTTGTGGGTCAGCTCCCAGGGAATACACAACAAATACGATATTGTCAGCGCGTAACTGCGTGCGATCACAGCCGGAAGATTGGGCCCGTTTACACAAGATCAGCGTCGCCTGCCAGCCGTCGATCGGTGTGTGCAAAAAGCTGTGTTCCGATGTCCAGGTTGGCTCACCTTGACTGATGGCGTAGCGATACGATCGCCCCCAGGGGTCAAGCAGGGCACTAGATTCATCCATCACTCCGCTAAGGCCCATCGCCACTGCTGAAATTTCCCCTGTTGCTTGTGAACATCCATTTTCAGATGATCGGGAGTGTAATGGGCAAGGTAAAGCCCCGTACATCATCAGGTGACTGATCATCGCCTGTTTTATAATTTCCAGCTCTTTACTAACCGTCCGAATTCGTTGCAGTTCGCGTGCAGGGCCCAGTGGCGCAATCGCGCTTTGCAACAGAATACCGATGATGACCAAAACAATAGACAACTCAACCAGCGTGACACCTTGATTTTTATTTTTTAAATGGCCGACAGAACTCATGATGAAAGATCCAGTAGCAGATTGCGATCATCCCGGCGAATCAGCTGGCAATTGGCATAGTGCGTTGTCAAACAGGCTTCATTAACGGTAACGCTGAAAGTTTCGAACCATTGATTCCGTATGAACCAGTGACGTGACATGTCAATATCTTCCAATATCGACACACTGCACCTTGGAGTTTCGGCATCAGGTAGCAACCACAATAACGTCGAAGCATCCGTGAGATCCGCACGTTGACATTCGATCAATGCTTCAGGTACTGCGTTGCAACGACCACGATTCTCACAACTGATCACTCGACTTCGCTGATAGGTATCTATAAACCAGCGAAGAACCCTACGGGTCGTTACACGGAGTATTTCAAAATCAGTGATTGGCACTGATACCAAGTCTTCCTGTCTGTTGGATATAATCCCTCGATCACGACTCCCCAGCAGATCAAAAAGCTCAGACCACAATGGAAGTACGCTGTCTGGTGGAGAGACAAGGTCTACTACCTTGCGTCCTGTGCTCACAACTTGTTCCGAGTGAGAATTGACGACACGGTCAAGTGGGTTGTTCACATGACTACTTGCCAGACGGTACCAAATGTTTTGCCGGGGCTCGACGTGAAAAGCGTAACGGGTATTGACAAGACTGACATGTCTTGGCAGGTATCCCAAGGCATGGCTTCCATTGCCGCACGGCGGGTCGGGACTGTCTCCGAAAAACGGAGATGCACGACCCGAGTCGTTTTGTGATGCAAGATAGGCATCGGTATCCGGACATGGCAGATGTCCTGGCCCTGAACCTGATGGCCCATACAAATCGCTGTAAGTACTCGTATAGTGAAGTAGTGATTGTTTCGCCGTACTAAGAGACTGTAGACGCGACAATCCATGGTTCAGACTAGGCACTGAACTCAATTTGCTTTGCTGAAGCCCGAGAATAGCCCCTACGCTAAACAGAACTATCAGCATCATGACGATCGCAAATCCATTCTCTTTCATCTACTTACTTGACCTGTCGATTTATTATCACGATTTTCCCATCGGAGGCTTTTACTGCAAGGTGGTAGTCGTCCATTCGCTCTAGCATTATTGTTGGCAGTAGTCGGCCCGCAACCTGATCGCAGCGAACCTGCTGTTGTATTTCCAGAGTCAATATTATTTTTTCGCATGGCCTCCCATTGACAAAAATCGTCAGAAAACCAGACATTTCGATGAACCCATTGACGAGAAAACCAGAGTGTTGATCAGGTGACTTTTTCGATAAATGAAGCGATGATTGCGCTGCAATTGATGCAGAAACAACTTTATTGTCCACACGACTTTCCTTGCTGCCGTCTGACGCGGTACTTTCCAGACCTAAAACCTTGCCGGTAATTTCCATAGCCTTTCGCTCTTGAGCGGAAAAGAACAATCGCCTATCTCCCAACGATGGCTCGTTTGCGCTCACCATCGGAGTTGGCAAGCATATAATCAACAGTGCTATACCGATGGCTTTCATAAAAGTGCATCCCAGACATAGACATCATAAAAACAAGTAACTGCAAGACCCTCTGGCCCTTCGTTTCGATGCATAGAGCAGCCACGCAACAAATGCGGCCAGACTGATGCGGCAGTATCCAGATGTTTGATCACTGCCAACAAAGAATCAGCATGCGGTAAATCAAGATGTATCGCGATACGCAAATAGTCAGGATCAGGGGATCGGTCTTGACTACGTCCAATTACGTAACGCAACGCCAATACCTCTGGCAGATCGTTAATAGCGCCCAAGGATTCAACAAAACTCAATCGAACAGCATCCATTCCTGTTTCAATGACATTCAGCTTTGCGACCGCGTCCGGCGCTTGCAACTGATTTAATGTACGTTGCAGTTGCTGATGCTCACGCTGTCGCAGCCGCAGCTCCGAGTCTGAAATATCGCGCTGACGCTGGTTGGCCAACAGCGCCAGAGCCGAACCAGTTAATACAAGCAGAGACAGTGCAAGCAGTTTCTTCAGACCGATCTTCATGATGGCCAATGAAGAATCTGCAAGGAAAAACGCAAATCTGAATCAAGCACTTCACTTGACACGGCATATTCCAATGGCGAGGAAACAACCTCGACCGATGCGACAACCGGGGAGGCTTTGAGCGAACGGACAAAATTTTCAAAAACGGCCTGCCTGCCACGCAAGGTCAACTCTCGTACCGATCCTTCCAGAGCGATCTGCGTGCCGATCATTATTCGCGCTCTGTCCGAGACATCAAGAGACTGTCTCAACACTTGATTTATACCGTTCGGAACGGGTGCATTCTCGAGCGAAGCAACATTAATCCATTGCAATGCTTCTGTGTCGTCGGTCGTTAGCCATTCCAAATGATCAATCTTGATTTCAGGATGATGCGTGACAGCGTCTGCGATTAACGTGAGAACCGCTGTCGCATCGAGTCTCTCAATACGTTTATAAAGCTCCAGTCGTGCAAGCGACTCGGCTGCTTGAACAGGGGAAAAATGAATAGCCGTCGCAGATTGCTTGGCCAGTAGTATTTCGTCAGACAGGGAGGAGATTTGGGTTTCAATATTGCGTAGGTATTTGGCAACAGCAATTCCATGTAATGCGGCAAGAACCACCGTGATTGATGCGAGACCAACAGCGAGGCAGGTAGCCAGGTAGAAATATTTATAACTAGCGCGCATCTTTCGATGCGACTCTGATTTTTCCAGCTGTCCATTCAAAATACGATTCAGCTGCCGATTCGACATTCTGTTGCCTAATCGCTGTCGGTGCCGTTTGAATAGTTCGAAATACCACTGAGCGGCGGTTATCGATGTCTCATTAACAAGTGACCCAACGGATTGTTTTTTTAATAGTTCCAGGTGGCCAGCGTCTTTCCCAATGTAAACAACGTCGCAGTCGGATGAGATTGCGGCTGACGCTGAGCCATTTAGGTATTCCAACGACTCAGCCAGAGCCTTGAGGGAAAAACCCATATCAGCGTTATTGCATTGACGCGCATAAACCATGCAACCCCGCTGACATAACACATGACGACTTAAACATTCATCATCAACGACGATAAATGTTTGTTTAACACCCTTGCTATAACTGCGTAGAAGTAATCGTAACGTACTGACAACCAGATTGAAGACCACGCCCTGCTCTTGAACCTTTCGCAACCACAATTGACAGCTATTATTCAGGGACTCATGAATATGATCAAAATCATTTGACAGCCTGAAGTTTTTTTTCTGAGCTAGTGTATTGCTCGGGCAACTCACCTCATCCAGGGAACTATCAAGGATCAGACTCACGATAGGATGCCTGAAATATCCCGTCCCCACTATTCCATCAAACGGAACCAAGTCGTTATCGGAAGCATCCTCATCATGTGGAATGACCCGCCAATCTATTACCCGATCACCTAGCCATCGGCACCAGATCGCACGGTCATCCTGTAACAATACGGTGGTTTCGTCTTTAGCTACATTCAGCTTATCGGCGTTCATTGAATCACCATTTCAATGGCTCTTTGATAAACCGGAGACAGTACCGAGACAACAATCCATAACAACAAGAGACCCACAATACACAGCATGAACGGGCCCATGAGCCTTTCGATACGCTCAATACGGTAACTCGTATACCTGTGCAGCTGAGCGCTACAGCGCAACAAAGCGATATCCAACTTGCCAGAGGATTCACCCACAGCAAGCAAGCGCTTGAAAAGTACAGGCATAAGCGGATCATTCTCAAACGCTTTGATCAGAGTCGCCCCCTGATTCACCGCATGTCGTGCATTTACATACCGAGCGTGCAAGATCTGATTGGCTATCGAGTGCTCTCCGTGCGTCATGGCATCAATCAATGGCACTCCAGCCGCATATAGCTTGCCAACCAATTGACAATACCGAGAAACCCATAGCGCAATAAGCATTTCTCCGATCAAGGGTGTCTGAAGAATCAATACATCGCCGATGCGTCGACCACCTCGCGTTGCAGTTACGACTAATACCGCGAGTCCAATCGTCAAACCGATAGCCAGCACACTTTCCCATGACACACCTGTCAGTGACTGACTTAGCATCAAGGCTGACTTTGTATGCCAGCTTATCGACAAGGCATCATTCCCGACAAGGTAATCTGCCAGGCTCGGCACAACAGACGTAAACAGAAAAAACACGACTAGCAACAATACCAACACTGCAAAGCATGGGTAAGCAAATACGGCGACCAGACGATTACGCAATTCAGCCTGCCATCTGAGTAATGATTCGGCCTCATGTATCGCATCGGCCAGCTTACCCGCAGCCTCCCCAGCCGATACGATAGACAATATTGACGAATTGAACACAAGTGGCCAACGCCGCATTGCCGCTGACAGATTCTTGCCATCACGTACATCAACAACAACTTCAAGCCACACTTTACGCATGCGACGCTGAGTTTCCATCACTTGCACATCAGCAAGCGCCTCGTCGACCGGTAGCCCGGATTCAAGCAAATGCGCAAGATGGAAGAACGCAATTGCAAGATGAGCATCACTGCATCCTGACTTGAATTTAATCACAAGCCTGTAACCTCTCGACCTAATACACGATCAATTTCTGCTTGGGAGGTAAGACCTGCACGCAATAAGGAATTCGCAGCATCACGTAAGCTGGAAAACCCGTCGCCCTGGACGTGCTCTACTAACTCTTGGGTAGAGCCATGCGCCATGATGCAATTTCTAATGGAACTGGTAAATCTCAGAACCTCAACGATTGCCTGACGTCCGAAGTACCCGGTTCCATGACAGGTAGTGCATTTGACACCACCGGCAAAGTCATGCTTCTCGACATGATCTTGGGTACAACAATCCTCACAACGCTTGCGCAACAGACGTTGCGCTACAATTCCTCGCACCGTCGATGACAAAACTTCAGCACTGACGCCAAGCTCTCGCAACCGATCGATGGTTGAAAATGTATCTGTTGCATGCACTGTCGTCAGCACTTGATGACCGGTCATTGCCGCTCGAAATGCCATCGCCACACTATCAGCGTCTCGCATTTCTCCAATCAACAGTACATCCGGGTCCTGTCGTAACAGAGCGCGTACGCCACTCGCGAAACCCAGTCCATGATCAGTGTCTACATTCGATTGCCGAATACCGGCTAGTCGAATCTCAACAGGATCCTCAAGACTCATCACATTGAGGGTTGTAATATCACGCTCAGCAAGTAGGCAGAACAAGGTACTGCTCTTGCCCGAGCCCGTCGGACCGCAAACGACCAGCATACCGCTCGGTTGTTGCGCGAGATCACGTAACTGCCTTGCTGTCGAATCGGGCAAGGAGAGCTCTCTCAAGGTTCGGTTCCGTTGCTCCTGATCAAGCAGCCGAATGACCATGTTCTCACCTTGACAGGTGGGGAATGTGGAGACCCGACATTCGATGAATACGCCATTGATCAAACGTCTGAATTGTCCATCTTGCGCACGGCGGGTTTCAGCAATATCAAGCTCGCTGACGATCTTGACACGAACCGTCAAAGCATCAAGAATACTGATCGGTAATTTCCCAAGGAGGGATATCACACCATCGATCCTAAGCCTTAGCTCGATTACATCATTGTTTGCCGATATATGAATGTCTGAGGCTCGAGCGTCAACCCCTCGACAAAGTAAGGCATCAAGAAGAGCGGGTATGGCTACCGATTTTTCGCTGTATAGCCAGCATTGTTCAATCAGCGCTAACACATCATGTTGAAGGTGATAACAATTATCGATGCTGGCAATGATCAATGCTGGATCAGCCTTGACCCAATTTATCTCTAATGATGTGTTAATGCAGCGTCGCACGGAATCCCTGACCGGTAGTGACGGCTCTGCACTGTAGGCAAGTGTCAGCACTGACGTGGCTTTGTTAAGAGCCACAGGCAAGACTTTCAGACGTTTGGCAAATTCTTCAGGCAGCTGCTCCAGCGCCAAACGACTCGGGATAAATTCGTCAAGATTGATATAAGCTGGCATACCCATCAGGACTCTTTGACCCTTTGCCGAGATGGCATGACTGTTGGACGAAGTACGATCATCAATTCGGTTTGCGAACGATTCTTCTGCACACTACTAAACAGTTTTCCGACCACCGGCAATTGGCCGAGGCCAGGTAGCCGCGATATGTTCTCCCTGGTCGATTCCTGCATGAGCCCACCGATAATCGCCACATCGCCGCTATGCACACGTAACATCGATTCCATTTCACGCACTTGTATCTCAGGCACACTATTACGAACATCAGCGACAGCCAATTCAGGATTAGGATCGTCGACAAAGCCAAGAATGCGTGACATCGACGGTCGTACATTCAGCATGACATCTCCATCACTACTGATCTGAGGAGTTACGTTCATGACAAGACCTACTGGCACGGTATGAATTTCAGTTTGCGTAGTCACTTCGTCACGCTCTTCACTTTGACGACGCTCCACGTTGACAGTGAAATACACTCGATTGTCGACAACCTTCAACACCGAGGACTGGTTATTCAGCGCAATAATCCGTGGGCGCGAAAGAATACGCACATCGCCGAACTGCTCAAGCAAGCTTAATGTGGCTGTAATATCTGCAAGCCCACTATTGCTAACCAGGCTAACAAGACCATTGCCTGCAGGAATCCGGTCAACGCTTTCTCTCGTGACTGCAGGCGCACCGAGTAACACTTGAGCAGCACTCAAACCGTTATCGCTATTGGATAGCAACTGCCAATCAATACCGGCTTCAAATCGATCCGACAAGGTCACCTCGACAACCGTTGCCTCGATGAGCACTTGTCGATTGGCACTGGCCTGCAAGCTTTCCAGATAACGAGTAACTCGCCGATGCGCGGTCGGCACTCCGTGCAAGGTCAACAGCCCCGCTTCCTTGTTGATCGAGTAGCGTGCACCGGCATCACCGACATGCATGAGCATTGCATCCAGGTCGGTGCTTAGCGACTGCCAGAAATGGTGCTCTGCCCGGTTCTCGATACGCGTGGAGGAACTGTTGGCAATACCTGATGCACGGGCATCGCTTGCGTTGATTGTGCCGACTTCAGTCGCAAGGCCAACGCTACTCGACGTCGCCCTTTGCATATTCAGATAATCAACTGCGTAGCTTTCTGAATACGGATCCGCCCCCCAAACATCCAGATGCTGACCACTGAGCTGCCAGCGGAAATCGGTTTGCAATGAAAGCCTGTCGAGAATCTCAAGCAGTGATGGCGAACTTGCCCGAAGTGTTACCGGTTGACTGACCGGCTGATGCAGGGTGAGCTCAAGACCCGCATCGCGACTCATCGCATACAACAAGGAATCCAGTGGCACCTGCACTGCATTGACGTTGAACGTCGTCGCCTGCGGGTCTTCTATCGCCGAATCAATGGGAACCGGGCCGTGCGACAACCAGTCACTGACCTCTCGATGCAATGGTGACGTCGAGTCAGCGTCAACAGATGAAGGCGCGAGGGACTCTGTTTTGGTCTGAAGTATTTGGCAGGCACTGAGCGTGACTGCAACAATAACGACCAGACAAGCTGGCAATAAGCTCTGCATGAATACAAATCCTTTTGTAAGCACAGGTCTTCATGACCTGCGTAAAGCGTTTTTTACTGGAGCAATACCAGTGCTGCGACACAGGCTACAACACATGAACCGAACAATGCAAACAGGACCCGTCGGTGTCTTATGAAAAAACCTGACTTGGTCGAGCTTTTTTCTCGTGGCGGTAGCCCCGCCATAAGAAGGTGCGACATAGACACCTGCTCGGCAGATTCAATACTTGCTATGAGAAAGGCGTTACGTGCAATGGTATTGATGGACCGAAATACGCCACCTGATCGGTCAGCAACGAAGTACGCCATGTCGCGAGTAAATTGATCTCGGCGGTTGAAGTCGAATAACATCATATGGTGACGCAAGAATTCAACCACCTCGTTAAGCGACAGTCGCCGCAATTGATACGGTTCGTTATCGTTAAATTTCCAGGAATGAGCTGAAGAATGCCCAACCAGCTTTTCACCGGGTTCAAAAATGATGACATGCATGGCTGGAATACCCAGATGTTCTAACGATGACAGCCTCGTAAGTAGTTCGATGACCTCTGAACCCAATTGCTCGTTAGCATCGACCATCAATACATACGGCTTACCAGCTTGCAGACACGAGCGCAATTGTCTCTCGACAACTATCTGAGCGTTAGCAAGCAGTACATCACTTGGAGTACGGCCATGTTTAATCACATCGAGCAGGGTCGCATCACTTGGACAAAGCTCAATCAACAATTGACGCAGGAGTAATGCCCGTGAGGTACCCGCCAGGTCATAACGAATAATGTTGAAATGACGGGTCAAACGATCGGCAAGTACGAGAGACATCATCGTTTTACCGCTGCCAGGCTCGCCTTCCACCCGTGTCAGTCGCTTGCCGTTTCGTATATTGTGCGTGATGGAATCGACCATGGCGCCACGATCACCGCCACCGTAGAAGAGGTAGATATTATTTGCGTTGTAAAACGGACCTTGTGATGACGAGTAATAGTGTCGTCGATCAGCTGTCAGGTTCGAATCACCATTCCTCTTGCCATCAACACGTGCCATGCGTCTATATCGAGTGCACCAAACTATTGGTTAACCATAGAGCGTCCAGCGCAGCTCGGCAAGGTGCTTTGACGGCTATACACTAATCAAATGACCGATAAAACATTACAAAACCTGAGTTAACGGTAATATTCATTTTCAATTAAGCCTATCGACAGAATCTCGTCACATGCTGCACATAGTTCTCATGGAACCGGAGATTCCACCCAACACTGGAAATCTCATACGCCTGTGTGCAAATACAGGGGCTACTTTGCACCTGATAAAACCGTTGGGATTTTCACTGGAGACCAAAGCACTTCGGCGAGCGGGTCTCGATTATCACGAATTCGCGGAACTCCAATGCCACGAGAATATTGCAGCCTGTATGAATCAACTGTCGTCGAGTCGATGGTTTGCCTTCACAACAAAAGGGAAAAACTTTTACACGGCGGTGCAATACCGACCCGATGATGTACTGTTGTTCGGCGCCGAAACACGTGGCCTGCCAGACGAAGTTCTTGACGATCCACGTATTGAAGACCGTTTGCGATTACCCATGCGAGAGACAAGCCGCAGCTTGAATCTCGCCAATTCTGTGTCAATAGTGTTGTTTGAGGCCTGGCGCCAGTTAGGGTTTGACGGCGGGGTTTAAGCTAAGCCATACAAACAAACCGTTACTGCTGGGTACCTGGTGCTGGCGCATTTTGACGACTCTTTTCAACATGCTGCGCGTACAGAGCATCAAAGTTGACAGGGTCCAATAGCAGTTGCGGGAATCCACCCTTTTGTACGAGCGACGCTATTTCTTCACGAGCAAATGGAAACAATACATTCGGGCAGAAACTACCGAGCATCGGCCCCAGGCGAGATTCTTCAAACCCTTTGATCAGAAACAGCCCAGCCTGCTTGAGCTCTATCAGGTAGGCCACTTCTTCTTCAAGTTTTACCGTGGCTGTCACGGTCAGTACACATTCGTACAAATCGTTTTCAAGCTTGCTGCTTTCGGTATTCAGGTGCAAAGCAACATTTGGCTTCCAGCTTTTGTTGCTGACAAAAACCGAGGGAGTTTGCGGAGACTCATAGGAGACGTCTTTCAAGTAAATTCGATGAATTTTGAATACCGGCTGACTGGCGGCATCTGTTGCAGCTCCCGCTGTTGCTTCTTTGTTTTCTTCAGCCATGTCATTTATTTACTCGTGTGATTATTTATTTAGGGGTTTCGCCATCGATCGCGGCATAGGCAGCATCGAGCTCACCAGCATCCTCGAGACCAGCCATATCATCAAAACCACCAATATGCCGACTACCAAAAAAGATTTGCGGCACAGAGGTTCTACCACTTATTCGCTGCATTTCTGCACGAAGTTCGTTATTACCATCAACCAGGCGACTTTCAAATTCCCAGCCCTTTGCTTTGAGTAAACGACGGGCAGCGCGACAAAATCCGCACCAGTCGGATTCATACATGACGATATTTCCGCTCACACGAAATCTCCAATTTGAGTTCAGGGGTTATTTGGTAACAGTGGGCAGATTGGCCTTTTCCCAAGCCGTCAAACCACCCGCGATCACATGCAGTTTTGCAAATCCGTTTTTCTTCAACTTGGCCGAGGCACGTGTTGTGCGCATTCCGGAATCACAATACAAAACAATATCGCGCTCCTTGTATTTCTCGATCTCATGCATCCGCTCATCAAGCTTCGACACGGGTAGATTCCGAGCGTTCAACACATGGCCGTTCTTATATTCGTTTTCATCACGCACGTCGACAACAATGGTGTCCCCATCGTTCATCAATTGAGTAGCCGCAAAGGGTGACAGTTGGGCACTGCTTCCGGCTATTCGCATGTACTCGGTATACACAAGCATACCGAGTGTTGCGAAGAACGCGATGAAAAGCAGCGGGTGGTTTCCAACAAATTCGATGATTTGATCCATCGCCCGAAAGTCTCTTTATTTGCTCAGGAGATACTGAATGGCGACTGGAATTTCAAGGTCCGTCAGCGTCGACCCACCACGTGCAGGCATCGCATTGAGACCATTGACTACCGAAGCGGTGAGCGCTTCCATACCTTTATCCAGTCGCGGCTGCCAGGCGGCAACATCACCCAGTTTTGGCGCATTGGCAACACCCGAGATATGACAACCTGAGCATCCAACATCCACCGCTTGTGTGACCGAGTCTGTCAGTCCGAGTTCAGGCACCTGGCCCATGACAGCGACAGCGGCAGCAGCGGCCTCCTCGGCTGCTGCAGTGTCTACCTCAGCGCCGGCGTCGGCAGTCTCGGCCGCGGCGACCGGCAGATCATCGGCCGACGTGCGCACACCAGCCGCGGGGGAAATTCTCTGGATAAGCGCATTTCGCATGAACGAATCACCAGCGGCGGCCTCCGACTCACCACCACCGAGAATGCGTGCAACGACTCCCGCGCCAAACGCGAGTATCACTATCGCGGCGGCGACAACGCACATCATCTTCGCCATGCCACTATCACTGGCAGAACTCATACCTTGGTCTCCAAAAAGATCTTGTCGGCACCAGCGGTACCGAGAATTAAATATTCAGTCAAACCCGTTAGTGTATCAGCGCGAGCGGGCTCTACCCATCATGCGTGAAAAAACCTCTCGATGGCCGGTCACAACGTGCCACAAAGCGCCTGTCACATGTACGACAATCAACGCTGCCAGTCCCCACTTGCCAAGCTCGTGCCAGCGACCGGCTAACTGCCATCCAAGGTAATAGTGCAAGGCACCACTGAATGCCATGATCAGCACCATGGCATAGAAAAGCTGGTGATGGATTCTTATGTAACATGACGCCCTGTCACCCAGTCGACCAGCAGCAACTGGTACCGGGTTTTGACGCGCAAGCTGCCAGCGCCACAACATCGCCGCTGCAATCAAAGCCCCGCCGAGGGTGTGCACGGTTGTGACAAGAAAACCGGCAAATGTCAGATCAAAACCGGATTCAATCTGCGCAAGCGCCCGCCGCATAGGCCCCTGCAAAACATACTGCGAGGCGACCACCAGCAGAACCAACCAATGTAGTCGACGCTGCAGTACAGTGTATTGAGGTGGGTTTGCATCATTTTGATGCATGGAGAATCGCGCCATTGATGGGACTCTTCGTATACTACGCTTTCCGACATCTGGATTGATCAACCATGAATGACCCCCAGAGCGACACGCCCCGCGACCCAATCGCCCATGCTGCCGAGCTTGTCAGTCCCAATGACTCGGCTGCCCTGGAAGAACGTATCAAGCGCGATGTGTTCAACAGCATAGGGCGCATCAAGCCAGATGTGGTGGCCAAGGCAGACTTCGAAAAGGATGTTCTGGCCGGCGAATTCTTTGCCGGGCTGTCGGCGCCGTTACAAGGTATCGCCATTGCCCGGACTGAAGGTGTGCTGGCATTCTACAATCGCGTTGGCTGGAACCCAGCCTATCTGACCGCGCCGCTCTCGGCCGCGGTACCTGATGAGGGCCTTGCGCCGCTCTCAGAGCGTTACCACGCCAGCAATCTGCATGATCTGGCCTATGTACACCCAAAACATTTCGAAAAGATGCTCGGCAAGGCAGGGGCCGCCGCCCTCTGGGAGTCATTGAAACGCTTCAGCGCAGAGGCTGGCTCGGCAGAATAATTCGGACAAACGCCGACACAGTAACCAGTTTCCCAAAGTGTGAACCACGACTTTGTCATAGGCGTGACATCGTCGGTCAGGCATGGTGTCATGACTGAAACCGAATTTTTGTCTGTACAGGGGGCAAAACTGATGTATCCGCCGGTCGATTATCCGCTCAAGGCGTCTCAAGAAAAGGCGTCTCAAGAAGAAGTGAAAGAGGTTGCAGAGATTACTTATGCGGCTTTGCTGGATCGCTACAACTCGGAGCAGCCGATAACTAACGATATGATTCAGCAGGCCTGTCAGAAGATGGACGAAGCGCAACAGTATCCATTTTCCACATCCGCTGAGGGTTCCGGCCAGGGCGCCGGGGAAATTTCCGGAGAGTCCCCCGATAAATCCGGCGTACTGATCCCCATGAATTCAGGTACGGTCGCCCAAGTAGCGGCCCCGTTGACCACCGCGTCGAATGCCTTGCTGGGACGCCTAAAAAATATCATCACCTAAAAACAGGCTACCATCTGCCCCCTCGCCTCCCGAGGTCCATGATGGGGTCCTACGATCATGCCTGATCGGCACAAGCGTTCTGCCTTTTCCTGGGCCCTGTATGACTGGGCCAATTCCGCCTTTGCCACCACTGTCATAGCGGGCTTCTTTCCGCTATTTTTCAAGCAGTACTGGAGTAGCGGAACCTCCGCGACCACCAGTACCTTCTGGCTCGGCGTCGGTAATTCTCTGGCAAGCTTCATCATCGTTTTACTGGCGCCGATTCTCGGTGCTATGGCCGACGCCAGTGGCCTGCATAAGCGTTTTCTCGGGGCCTTTGCCCTGATTGGTATTCTCGCCACGTCCGGATTCTTTCTCGTCGGCGAAGGAAACTGGCAGCTCGCCATCAGCCTCTATGTTTTAGGCATTCTGGGATTTTCAGGTGCCAACGTTTTTTATGACGCCATGCTGCCGGCCGTCGCCGCGCCTGCCGACCGGCATCGCCTGTCAGCGCTGGGCTTTTCTCTCGGTTATCTCGGCGGCGGCTTGCTGTTCGCTCTCAATGTATCGATGACCTTGAAACCCGATTGGTTTGGTCTTGCAGGGGTAAGCGATGCAGTACGCTATTCCTTTTTGAGCGTGTCTGTCTGGTGGTTTGTCTTCAGCCTGCCACTTCTGTTAGGTGTGAAGCAGGAAATAGTCGCTGAACATCCAAACCGTGGCATTGCCGAATCCATTGGCGCTCTACGCAAGACATTCAAGGACATGCGTCAGCACCGCAATGTGTGGATGTTTCTACTCGCCTACTGGCTGTACATCGATGGCGTGGCAACGATCATTCGCATGGCAGTCGACTACGGCATAGCAATCGGCTTGCCGTCAAACAGCCTGATCGTCGCCTTGCTGATCGTACAGTTCATCGGCTTTCCGGCAACGCTGGTGTTTGGACGCATTGGTGAGAGATATGGCGCCAAACGGGGCTTGTGGATTGGTCTGGGGACCTACGTCATCGCGACAATCGCCGCTGTTTTCATGAATTCAGTGCTCGAATTCTATGTGTTGGCGGTGGCTCTGGGCCTGGTACAAGGTGGCGTGCAGTCCTTATCCCGATCACTGTTCAGCCACCTGATACCGGCTGAGAAGAGTGGTGAGTACTTTGGCCTTCTGAACATGCTTGGCAAGGCTGCCGCCGTCGTCGGTCCCTTGCTCGTCGGCGTCGTCGCCGCAACAACGGAGAGCTCAAGGCTCGGTCTTCTCTCTATAATCGTGCTCTTTCTCTCCGGCATGTGGTTTCTCGCCAAGGTCGAAGAACCACCCCGGACTGCGCGCCCATTGGACACCCAAGGAACCTGATTGAAAGCCATCGCCCTACTGCTACTGTTGGTCGCTTACGGCCTGTTGGTGCCCGGCCTCAATCAACCGATGCTGAGTGTCCAGGGTACTGTCGAGAAAACCAGACTCGTGGAACTGGGTCGCGAGCTCCTGACTGAAAGCAAGACCACTCCTGGACTGATGCGCAACCTCGCCGAGATGGTAGTCGACTCAATCGACGTCAGCGGTACTGTCAGCGCGTTCGACAAGACACAAAGCATTGTCGGCACCGCACAGGATTTACTGTCCAACGGTCATGTACTGGTGGCTGTACTGATTGTTCTGTTCAGCGTCATCATTCCAGTGGCAAAAGGTCTGATGCTACTGATTACATTAGTCCTGCCACCCTCCTTGAAACGCCATCGACTAATGCTCGTCAACAATCTTGTCAGCAAGTGGTCAATGGCCGACGTTTTTGTCATCGCCATTTTCATCGCATTTCTGGCCGGCAATGGTTTGCAGGAGAATCAGGGGCTGGTTGATTTTCATGCAACACTTGAAAATGGCTTCTGGTTCTTCCTTGGCTACTGTCTGGTTTCAATACTCGCTACCCAACTACTCGCCCACGCCTACCAACGCGAAGACGGGCAGCAAGAAAACACGATCAATTAAATCCTGCAAAACGTGTACAACCTGTTGAGTTTTGCCTTTTCGATTACCGGGCCTGTTCTGTTACTGCTTTCGATCGGCTGGTTTGTGCGTCATATTGGCATGATTGGCGATACCTTCATTCGCGAAGCTAATACCCTGGTGTACAACATCGCCTTCCCGGTCATGTTGTTCTACGCTTTGTCGGCCACACCGTTGCATGAGTCGATTGACTGGCCACTGACACTCATTGGACTCTTCGGAACGCTAGCCATTGTTCTGATACTGATTGCTTTCGGTCGCCTCGTACCAGCCGATCAACGTGGCGTTTTCATTCAAGGCGGGTATCGGGGCAATCTCGCTATTCTCGGTGTTGCACTGGCGATCGCTACCTATGATGAAAGCGTGTTACCGCGCATCGCCATGTATATTGCGGTTGTAACAACCGCCTACAACATCGTCGCTGTCTGGGTATTGCAATCCAAAGGCGCCTTGCGTCAGATGATGCGCAACCCGATTCTTATCGGCATCGTCGCAGGTGTCATTGGATCCGCCTTATCGATACAGACACCGGCCTTTATGGAAGCCACGGGCGTATACCTGACAAATATGGCACTGCCTGTGGCGCTGATATGCATTGGCGCAAGTCTTAAATTCAGCGGACTCAAGAGTCATATGCGTTCACTGCTACTGGCGAGTTTTTTCAAATTGATCATCTCACCACTATTATTGATTGGCTTAGGGATCTATTTCGGTCTTAGAGATGAACGCCTGGCCATCTTGTTCTTCATGTCCGCCTCACCCACAGCCACGGCCAGTTATATACTCGCAAGACAACTAACGCCACACGGTGCGCTGGCTGCCGAGATCATTGCGGTCACAACGGCACTGGGTGTCCTGACCTATACCATTGGTCTGGTCATGCTGCGATCCGCAGGTTTGATCTAAGTCACATTCGCCGGGCATCTGACCAAAACTACACGTTATGCCGCTTGATTTAGTAAAGTTTGAGCCGCTAAAACTGAGAGTTAGCGGATTCCCGGTACCACTTCATGATCAATTTACGCCTTCCTCTGGTCGGTACGTTGAGTTTTATCCTGATTGCCTGTGGCGCAGGATCACCGCTCGAGAATCCGGCGTCGATACCGACGACACCGTCTATCGGATCCGCCACAGGGGATATCACCCCACCGGATACATCCAATGCAGATTCTGGAAATACAGGTAATGGTGAAACTGCACTTGCTGAGCTGGACAACACCGGCGGCGCCGTTCCTCTGGTACCTGCCACGCCTGATGGTGGGTCAGATCCCTCAGTCGATACCGTTACGCTCCCCGTAAGCTGTTCAGCAAGCACTGAGGACATTCGCATACGTGTGCTTGACCTGATCAATTCAGCACGTGCAGAAGCACGTAGTTGTGGCACTGAATTTTTCGCCGCAACGTCTCCCTTGACCTGGAACACACAGTTGCTCGATGCAGCCAGAACACATTCAGAGGACATGGCACAACACAATTTTTTTTCCCATACCGGTAGCGATGGCAGCAACGTCGGCGACCGAGCCACTGCGGCAGGATTTACATGGCAACGTATCGGCGAGAACATCGCAGCGGGTCAAACCAGTGCTGAATCGGCCGTCAATGGCTGGATTGACAGCCCCGGTCATTGTCGAAATCTGATGAACCCCAATTTCACCGAGGTCAGTGTCGCCTGCGTTGAAAACAGCGACAGTGACTTCAACCGCTACTGGACCAACGTGCTGGGTACATCATTTTAGGGTCTGAATCGCGTTAAGCTTGTTGTTTTGCAACTGGCAAGCGATGGGCGTTTTTCTGACAGCTGTATTCTTCCTGCTGATTTCTCCAGGGCCCGGCGTTCTGTCGACCGCTGGTGTCGGCGCCGCCTTTGGCGCAACCCCCGGGTACCGCTATGTCGCAGGTCTTTGCATTGGCACCAATCTCGTTGCACTCGCGGTAGTAACCGGTCTTGCAGGGGTTGTACTTGCCCAGCCACAGCTTCGTCAAGTCCTGCTTTATGCATCAGTAATTTATCTTTGTTACCTCGCGTTCAAAATCGCCTTCGCCGGTGCGCGCATCGCATTCATCATGAACGAACGAACACCGGGCATTCGCGATGCACTGATCTTGCAGGCGATCAATCCTAAAGCTTATGTCGTCAATACGACCTTGTTCAGTGGTTTTCCATTCGTTGGCATGACTTTATGGCAGGAAACCGCATGGAAGTTCGTACTGATCAATCTGATCTGGATTCCAATACATCTACTATGGCTGTGGGTTGGCATTGGCTTGCAACGGCTCGCTCTGCCGGCACACTGGCAACGCCTCATCAATATTCTGATGGCCTTGTCACTACTAGGTGTCGTTGCGCTGGCAACGGTGATGCACAAATCGGTTTGAGCCATGACAAGAAATCTTTAGACAGACCTTCGAGACATCTTCTCGATAATGCATGTACAACACCATAACGAAGCTTGAGAAGTAAAACATGACCAAGAAACTTGCCGACTGGCATACCTTAAGCTGCCAGGACGTTTACGACAATCCCTGGATCAGGGTTAGCCATCGTGAGGTAACGGCACCGACTGGCGCAGCGGGGATCTATGGCTTGGTGCACTTCAAGAACTGTGCGATTGGTGTTGTGCCAATCGACGCTGATGGCAACACCTGGCTTGTCGGCCAGCAGCGCTATACACTAGGTGAATACAGTTGGGAGATACCCGAAGGTGGGGCTCCCGTAGGTGAATCCCCGTTGCACGCAGCGATGCGTGAACTACGCGAAGAAACAGGCATCATCGCGACCCGCTGGACTCGACTGATGACGTTACACACCTCAAACTCAGTGACCGACGAAGTGGCACAAGCATTTGTTGCACAGGATTTGAGTTTTACAACAACCGAACCTGATCCGTCTGAAGATCTCGCGGTGAAAAAGCTGCCACTGGATGATGCAGTTTCAATGGTACTCGATGGCGAAATTACCGATGCGCTATCCATGGCATCACTGATGAAAGTGCAGTTACTGCTCGCTAAAAATATCATCCAGCGCCGCTAGGAGCTGCTGCATGTCCTCTTCATCAGTAAAGTAGCCAGGGGACAAGCGGATAGTACCGCCAGAATCAGCCGTATCGGCATCTACATGCACAAGAGGCGCGCATTGCAAGCCAGAACGCGCCACAATGTGATGATCCGCATCCAATCTATCGCCTATCATTTCAGTGGACATGTCCTTGGCGATAAAACTCAAGGTCGCCACTCTTTTATCGCGAGTTGCCTGACCGAGCACCGTCACTTGTCGATACTTGCCGAGTGTCTTTTCAATGCGTTCAATCAGGTCAATTTCCGTTTCATGAACATGCTGCATTGCAGCCACAACGCGTGATCGGTGATCATCAGGTACGGGTAGTTTTTGTTCTTTGAAAAGTCGAACGCCTAGCTCATTGAACCACCGCTGTGCAGCATGCAAACCGGCTATCCCGGGAATGTTCAAGGTTCCCGCTTCCAGGCGATAAGGATAGCGCTCTGGCTGGAACGATGACTGTGAATCCACACCGGTCCCCCCATAACGCTGGGGATTCAACTCGAGAGATTCGCTGACGATCATGCCGCCAAGCCCCATTGGCCCGAACAAGCCCTTGTGCGCGGGGAAAGCGAGTATATCGATACCCTCAGCTTTCATATCGATCGGCATAACTCCTGCCGTTTGCGCCGCGTCCACAATTAGCGCTATACCACGCTTCTTTGCGATCGCAGCAATTTCGACAAGAGGTTGAACCGTACCAATAACGTTAGAGGCATGGTTCAGGATAATTGCACGCGTGTTCGGCATGACTGCGGATTCAATGTCACTAGCGTTGACGTAACCAGCAGCATTGTTTGCGACCCGGGTAACCGCGATACCACCATCACGTTCGAGATGATTCGCAGTACGTAACACCGCATTATGCTCAAGCCGAGTGGTGATGATATGGTCACCGGAACTGACAATGCCGCCAATTGCGACGTTCAGTGAGTCCGTTCCATTGTTCGTAAATATGACGCGTTCAGCTGGTCCGCTAAAGTTAAAAAACTCGGCGAGCATCAGCCTTGTTTCGCTAACCATGTCCGCGGCTTCTGCCGCCAATAGACTTCCGCTTCTTCCTGGATTGACTCCATGTGATCGAAAGAAACTATCCATGAAGGCATAAACTTCTGGAGGCTTGGGCCAGGTCGTGGCAGCATTGTCGAAGTAGGCGTGCTCCTTCATGGATGGGTCAAATCACCTACCTGTGACATATCATCCCAATCACCGGATTCATCCAGCATATCGTCAAATTCATCAATCTCAATGCCCATGGTCTTGTTATAACGATCGTTGGCGCCAGTTATATCATTCTGATCGATGATGACATCAGCGTCGTCAATATCTTTCGCTCGTTCAATCACAACCAAATCACTGGATGAAGGTAGCTCTCGCGTCTCTGACTCATAGCGATCAAGCGCCTCGTCATCGAATTCGTCAATAGCTTCGCTAAGCATTTGATGCTCAGGCGAACCAGTACTGGCTGAATTGTCCTCGAGACTCCCTACTTCAATATCCACAACACTTTCATCCATTGTGCCCATATCAGTATCGTCGCCGAGATCGATATCTGCATCGGTCAGAGCCATCGTGCCAGAGGTGATGTCGAACGTCTCATCGCCATATTCCTGATTCTGATGCCCTAGCAATGGTGTATGTGCATGTGCAGGTGCAGACCCAGCCATGGAGCCGGGAGCGCTACTTGCGGCCGCGACGCCAGCTTGCGGAGTTAACCAAGGCTTGCCTGGAACCACAGCTGATGCATAAGCAGCCTCGGCAAAGCGACCTTCAGGGCTGCCTCCATCAAGATCTTCAGTAGATTCATGACCGGGTAGCGAATTTAAATTGATTTGGCGCAGCATGCTGATTGGCAAAGCGAGAAAGAAAATCCAGAAGAGCTCTCGGGTGACGAGAAAACGTGCTTCAGAGAAGTTACTGATTAAAAAGGCTACGACAAAGGCAAGTACAAAAAGTACACCTACTTGTTGACGCTCATACTGGCAGTAAAAGATCTCAATCATCTGCTGTACAACCATCAGCAAAGCAATAATCGATAATGGCAAGCCGACTTCCGATGCCACCTGCAAAAAACCATTGTGAGCATGAAACACGATCCAGGTGAAGTCAGTCAAACTCTGTTGAATCCAGATCGTCGCATCGTTTGGAAACCAGATGGCACCATAACCATAACCGGTCAACGGTTTGTCCATGATGATCTTCCAGGTCTGACGCCAGACTTCACCACGTCCGGTCAAATCGTCCGTACGTCCAACGAGCTCTGCTGTATCTATATTGACTACAGCAACGGCAACAAGCGCGGTGAACAACACCGCCATGAAAGCCATTCGTATAAAGCCGAGCTGGAAACGATTAGCAATAAACAGGTACAACGACAGAGATCCAGCGATAAGCATGGCAAGGAGTGACGTCGCAGACTGACTCAAACCCAGAACCGCCAGACAAATGCCGGCGAGTAAAAAACACAGGAGGCGCAATCCGTTCGAATTTGTGGAGTCACTTAAGGTGATATAGAGAAGTACGCCAGCAGCTGCCCAGAAGCCCAGATCGTTTTTTGAGTTAAAAACACCTTTCCATACCAGGCTGCCTTCATAGGTCTGGATTCCGAGTTCGGTAATGCCAACCGCCGCCAAAACACTGGCAACAATGGCAATTCCCAGCACCACTGCAAAAACCCTCAGGGTTGTCAGCAGCGGCACGGTAAACCCGATGTAGATGGCTACGAGCGTACTGCCAACCAGATGGATAGTTCTTTCAGCCGAAATTTTTGTATCAACCGACCAGCTCACTGACACAATTGTGCCAATCATCAGGATCACCAGCAGTAATCGATAACGCACTAGCCAGGACACCCAGTTAATACCCTGGCTTATCATCAGGCCAAGAAAACTCAGGCCATAAACAAGCAACCAAACATAGGTAATTTCACGTTCATAAGGACCAACAAAATGATCCACCAGCGTCGGCAGGACACCGGTACCGAGCAGGATTGTCAGGATCAGGATGCCGAGCGCCGCCAAGGACCCGCGCGTCGGCGCTGTTGCTTGAGAATAGGTGGCTACCCGCATGTGGCAAACCACCACCTGCATGGGATATAAATCAGCATATGCCCATGATAGCCGTTGGCGACACATGACGCATGATCCGCAACGGATCAATGCTGACAGGGTTGGCTTTTTTTAAACGGAGGCTGCGGGCTGGGTCACGATCCGCCAACCAGGGCGAAAGAACATGGGTTTGGCCCAAATTGACACAGAATTTTACCAAGTGTCGCTGAAAAGGTTGATACAACGAGCTCATGGCTCATTCCGCCATACAGACTGAGCAAAAATTAAGCAGGCTAGTTGAACTGGCTCGAGTTTCACCGCTCCAAAGTGCTGCTTGCAAGGCAGAATGAGAGCTTGCAGATTGCCTACAATATTAAGGTCGACTCGGTTAAAACGCCAAAGAAGCTAACTTTCATGTCAATCAGAAGAATCGCTGTACCCTCAGCACTGCTGTTCTTGGCAATAGGCGCGATTGGCGCATGTTCATCAGGTGACGGCAATCCCACAGAAGCACGTGACGATGCGATCGTCCCTGACAATGTGCCAGTGGTGGACTCCGAAAACCCGCCACCAACCCCGGAACCACCCGCTCCGGAGCCACCCGCTACGGAACCACCCGC
>CAYUZB010000016.1:36148-45399 GCA_964449565.1 uncultured Granulosicoccaceae bacterium
ACCACCCGCTCCGGAGCCACCCGCTGTCGTGGAGCAGGCACCGCGCGAAATTATCTTGTCGCCGTTACCGAACCCGCCTCTGACCCCAGCTCCAACGGCTGCCAATGAGCCCATTGACGAATCAGTGCAACTTCATACCGTTACCGAATTTATCGTCAAGCGTGACCGGGCAGGTGCGATTGACGATGTTTTCGATGGTCGTATCACTGATGCAGAATTTGAAGCGGGCCCTTTGGAGCCCACGGTACAAGTGCCAGCTAATGTAGACCCCAATCAAAATGCCGCACCCTTCTTTGCCAACCTTAGCGATGTCACCGTTTTTGCAGGTGAAGAGCTGAACCTCCTCCTGCAACCGATCGACCCTGATGGTGGCGTTGCCGGAATGTTTCCCGACGCGATTCCAGAAGGAGCTCGCTACGTCGACAATTTTGATACGACGCGTTCATTGATTTGGCGTCCGCTACAACCCGATGTCGGTATACGGGAATTCACGATGACCGCGACCGATGCGACAGAGCCACTCTATCGCACGCGACATACTATTCGCATCCGGGTGCTTATGCCAAGTGACCCATCAGGCATTGTCAATCTCCCACCGGTAGTCAATCAGGTCCGTCCTTCAACGGTACGCGTAGATGATCCGGTTGCCATACACATTAAAGGCGTTGACCCGAATGGAACTGTTCCAACGCTTGAAGTGGTCAACCCCCCGGCCGGATCAACATTTGTTCAACACCCTCAGGATCCGCAAATCAGGGTTTTACGATTTATTCCCCAAACAGCGGGAGAAATTGTTCTGAATGTCATAGCGCGAGATTCTGAAAATCCCGATAGCACTGGCAGCAATACAATTACGGTCGACGTCAGAGCTGCGAGCGAATTCACACGACCAGGTGTACCACTTCGTCAATTGGCAACACAACGCGAAGTGCTTATCGGCTTTGCCTCTTTACAAGATTTTCATCATCGTCCTGATGGTGCGATCTACGCTGATATCGCGGGCGAAGAATTCGATTTGCTGACGACAGAAAATTCCTTGAAATGGGATCTTGTGAATCCACTACCCGGCGACTATCGCTGGGCGTCAGCGGACAACCAAGTGGAATACGCTCGATCTCATCAAATGGCAATACACGGTCATACGCTGGTCTGGCACCGACAGATTCCAAATTGGGTTCGTACATCAGCTGTCGAGGAACGGGAAATTCACATGCGCGAGTATATTGATCGCGTGCTGACACGTTATCGCGATGACATAAAAATATGGGATGTGGTCAACGAAGCGCTTGAAGATGATGACGGTCGTTTTCGTAACTCAACCTGGTTTGAGGCAATGGGCGAAGATTTTATTGAGATCGCCTTCCGACAGGCTCGTGCATCAGCACCTGATGCGATACTACTCTACAACGAATACGACGTATCCTGGAAAGGCCCCAAGTCCACGGCGATGATCAATATGCTGGAAAACTTGAAGACTAGGAATACACCGATTGATGGCGTCGGATTTCAGATGCATTTGTTCACCAAGTTCGACAGATTCGACGAAGTTGCCGAAACTTTCCAGATCATTGCAGACATGGACTTAGATATCTACATAACTGAACTGGATATATCAATGCAAAGCGATGACACAGCGGAAGATCAAGCTTTCGTATATCAGCGAGTCATGTCACTGTGTCTCGACCAGCCTCGTTGCAAAGCCATACAGACCTGGGGCTATACGGATATGTACTCCTGGAGACGACAATACACACCACTGTTGCTCGATGATGCTTATCAGGTCAAACCGGCCTACCTGGCGGTGCAACAGCAGCTACGTTAAATGAAAATTCGCCAGGTGCAGAGCATTCGCGCCTGGCAATTACTTAATTTTTATTTTTTTATTAAGTAAACGCTACTTTTTTACAATCAACGTTAAAAAGTAGATGGCATCAACTGCCTGGGCAACCACAAAGCCAATTCCGGAAACAGTATCACCAATAATAGAATTGCCAACATCGGCAATAATATAATTACCACGTCACGCAACACCTGCACGACGTTCACCCCACCTATTGCCGAGGAAATCAGCAAACACAGACCATAAGGTGGAGTAACAAGACCGAAGGCCAATGAAATAATACCGATTATCGCGAAAACCACTGGATGTATATCTGCACCTGCAGCCACCGGCATCAATACCGTTCCCAGTATGATAATTGTCGGGATAGCATCAATAAATAGACCGAAAAGCAAAAACAACAACGCGATTATCAAGCCCGTTTCGAAAGGGCCTGCATTGAAAAGCGTCAACCACTCTACAATAAGCCTCGGCACTTTATAGTAAGCAAGCAACCACCCAAATGCAGTAGCCGTACCAATGGCAAAAAGTGATATTGATGCAAACCGCCCAGTATCATAGAAGATATGCCCTAGCTCGCGAAAACTGACCGTTCGATACACAAACAAGCCCAATATCATTGCGTAGGCCGCAGCAATAATAGCGCTTTCGGTAGGTGTTACGATTCCGCCGATGATTCCACCGACTACAAATATGGGTGTCAATAGTGCAAGTATTGCACCTTTGAACGCCTTCAAGAACTCTTTGAAACTCGGGCGCCCAGTTGTTGGATAACCATACACCTTGGCATAGCCGTAAACGGTTAATAACAATGCAAGCCCAATCATTAAACCGGGAATTGCGCCTGCCAGAAAAAGCGCCCCGACAGATATTTGCATAACCCCACCCCAGACAACCATAAGAATACTGGGAGGAATGATCACGCCCATTACCGATGAACATGCAGTTATTGCGACAGCGAATCTGATATCAAAACCTTCTCGCTTCATCGCCGGTATCAGAATTTTTCCACAGCCCGCAGCATCAGCTGTCGACGAACCCGAAATTCCCGCGAACAACATGGATACCACCACATTGACATGGCCAAGCCCACCGGGAAGCCATCCAGTCATGACCTTGGCAAGTTCGATCATTCGATCGGTGATCTTGCCAGAGTTCATCAAATTTGCCGCCAATAAAAAGAACGGCACTGCCAATAAGATAAAAGATCCATAGGACTGAAACATTCGGTCGAGCAGAATGAACGGCGTTAACCGCAAATCCAGCACGACAACCGGTATTGTCGCAAGACCGAGCGCAAAAGCTACCGGCACACGCAACATCACCAATAACAAAAAACCGCCTACTAACAGAGCACAGGCCAGACCCGTTGAGAGAATCATCATGATGTGACCCTCGAATCACGGTACTCACGGATCGCTTCTGTTAATCGATAGGAGGAGAACACCGCCCATATCAAACCCGCCAATGGAACAGATATATGCGTAACTGCCATATTTGCTCCCATCATTACAGAGCGCTGTATTGCACCAAATTTTGTGTATTCAATGCCATACCAGGCAAAAAGAACCCCAAACAAAATCAACAAGACAAATACAAATCCATTTTGAATCAGCTTTAACAACGGAGATTTTGCCTGACGCATTACTTCGACATGAAAGTGCGAACCATCCCAAACGGCAACCATTGAACCGATCATGACAATCCACACAAATATGAACGTCGCCAGCTCTTCTGTCCACAAGTACACCGGGATAATACCGGTATATCTCGCTATTACCTGCGCTGCCACAGGCAACGCCAATGCCACCATCAAAACACCAAGTAAAACACGCAGCAGCATGCAAAAGCGTTCAAGTAACAGACCTATCAAGACGATACTCTCCGAGTGTATGGTTTGGGCAGTTCAAATTACAACGTGCCTCGAAAACGAGGCACGTCATAAAGTGCGCTAGTTACTACTTAACTAGCTATTACTTACATTCCGCGAACCGACTCCAGCAACTCAGTGGCGCCCAGGTCTGCTGCAAACTCATCTTGCACTGGTACAACGAGATCAAGCAACTGATCGCGATTTTCAAATTCAGTGATCGTGATGTGTCCTGCTTCCTGCATTTCAATCAGCTTCTCACCGTCTTCTCGGCTTTCGATTTCACGACCAACCGCACCTGCTTTTGCTCCGGCTTCAACGATAATCGCCTGCAGATCTTCCGGCAGCTTGCGAAATGTTTTACCACTCATGGTGAGCGGACGAACAGTAATGGCATGCTTTGTCAAAGTGATATTTGGCGCAACCTCATAGAATTTCAGATTTTGAATAGACGCAGCTTCATTTTCAAAGCCAGCGATAACACCCGTTTGAATAGCGTTATAAACTTCATTGTAAGCAATCGCTGAAGGAGCGGCGCTTATTGCAGAGAAAATCTTGGCTTGGATCGGCGCACCCATCACACGCATTTTATGGCCACCAAGATCATCCATATTGGCAATAGGGTCAGATGAGGCAAGATTACGAGTACCGCCACCCGCATAACCAATCACTTTAATATCTGCTTTTTCGTAAAGTTCATCTTCAAGCGGCTTCAATACATCGGATGACAATACCGCATTCCAGTGATCCAGATCCCTGAACAGAAACGGCATATCCATCAGAGGAATCGCTGGTGCAAATACCGCCATGTTTGACGGCGCCATAATCGCATAGTCAATAGCCACACCTTGCTGCAGGAAGGTAACGAAATCACTCTCATCACCCAACTCACCATTGAGGTGCATCTCGAACTCGATATCACCATCGTACTCCTCACCAATGATGCGTTCAAACTCACGCAACGTTTTGGTATACGCATGATTTTCATCGAACAGACTAGCACCACGCAATGTTATATCTGCAGCGGAAGCTGGTAATGCGGTAGCAGAGAGCACTGCTGCAGCGGTAGCAATCTTTGCCACTTCGATCGTTGATTTTACAAATTTCATAGTCTTCTCCAATTTATCTAATAAATGCGGCCAGGCCGCGATCAAACGAAATAATTCCCGTTACTCCGGGATGAAACAAAGCCGATAGCCGCGCACGCGACCAAGCTCTTTACTTCACGGCACACAGAATTTTTCCGTGCTTGAAAAATTCGACCAGCCGCCAAACAAAATTTTCTCATTGAGACCATGCTATTCACTATGCCTGTCTCTGACTCAAATTGTGGCATCGGTTTTTCACGATCACACTTGCATTCCACAAACTAGATTCGCTTCATGCTTGACGGTAGCGCAACAACCGTCGCTTATTGCCATGGCGAGAATGTCGACAATACACTCCCGCCAGTAATGACTCAGACACAACTGTCGAGGTATAAGATCAGGCAATGCATGAATTGCGTCAGATAACGACCGGGCATCAGACGACTTACCTTTCACAGCACGCGATATTTCTCCAGCGCGAGGGTCTCGTAATTCATAGCGTTCATCATCATCTTGTCGCTGAATACTAAATCGCATCCACATCGCCGTTGCAAAGGCAAATGGTCGGATATCCTTGCCAGAATCAAGCGCTTCCACTGCCGGTTGTAATATTCTTTGCGGTAACTTTTGTGTCCCGTCGTCAGCTATCTGAAAGGTTTTATGAGCAATAGAAGGGTTTGCAAATCGATCGATCAGCGCTGATGCATAATCAGCGTAGTCAATGTTTGGCAGTGGCTCCAGCAATGCGGCTGCCGCCTTAAGGTGCCTGCTTACAAGTACAGACAAATTTTCATCCTGCATGACATCTCGTACACAGGTTTTTCCAGTCAAAAAACCGCTATAAGCCAGCATTGAATGACTACCGTTAAGCATCATCAACTTCATGCGCTCATACGGGGCAACATCGGCAACAAAATCGGCACCACCTGCTTCCCACTTTGGCCTGCCGGAGGGAAAATTATCTTCAACAACCCATTGAACAAAGGGTTCAGTTTCAATTGCCGCCTTGTCTTCACATCCCGTTAGACGAGCTGCTTCCCGGCAAGTGTCAGTTGTTGATGCTGGAGTAATGCGATCAACCATCGAACTCGGGAAAGCAATGTTGATTTCTATCCAGTCGGCTAACTCGACACCATAAGCCTTACGAGCGAAGCCAATTACACCATCACGCAAGTAGGCTCCGTTAGCCGGTAAGTTATCGCATGACAAAATTGCCAGGGGCTCGAGGCCAAGCTTACGTCGTTGATCTATCGATGCGACGAGTAAGCCAAGCACACCAACGGCTTTTTCCGGCCGCGCCAAGTCAGCCAAAACCACCCGATTTTGCAAATCAGGCAACCGACTTTCGCGATCAATACCGTAACCAGCCTCTGTTACGGTCAACGTAACAACACGCACTCCAGGGTCGCAGAGCATTGCAAGCGTCGCATCAGTATCTGCAGCAATGACATGATCTATCGACGCAATAACTCGTGCCGTTGTTTCCGTCGCCCCTCTTTCAAGCAGCGTATACAAGCCGTTTTGTGTATTCAGCTGTGCCGCAATGTCTTTGGAACGCAAATTCACACCGACAATGCGCCAGTCACCCCCGTGATGTGCTAACGCGTCATCGGTCATTACTGCCTGGTGCGCGCGGTGAAAGGCCCCCATACCAAAATGAACTATTCCAATGCCATGATCTTCCGGCACGTAGCGTGGCATTAGAGCGGGACCACATACTTGATCCAGCGATGTCAATTGAGTGCGCATTAGGCAAAAGCACCATGCGCGGGATGGCCAAGTGCTGCAGCAATACCGCGCAACTCGGCAAGGCCTTTCAACCTGCCAATAGCAGGATAGCCAGGCTGTGTATCGCGTGTGTGATCATCAAGTATATTCTGCCCATGATCCGGCCGAAATGGAATTGAACTATCCGAGCGCCCAACTTCCTGACGTTTTTTTTCTTCTTTGATTACCGCTGCTATTAACGCAACCATGTCGACGCCACCTTCAAGGTGTTCCGACTCATGAAAACTACCAAATACCTGGTCGCTCTCACGTTTGACATTGCGTAAATGAAGGAAATGCACCCGATCACCAAGCCGCTCCATAATACCGGGTAGATCATTATCAGAACGTGCACCCAAAGACCCGGAACACAGCGTCACACCGTTTGATTGCAGATCAACAGCTTCCAGCACTTGCTGGTAGTGTGCCTCAGTAGACATGATTCTGGGCAGACCCAATAAAGGGTGAGGCGGATCATCCGGATGACAACACAATCGCATACCCAGTTTCTGAGCATGCGGCGCAACCTCAGCCAGAAAATCAATAAAATTTGCCCGTAACTGTTCGACAGAGATATTGTTGTATTCGGACAAATACTCGCGCACGTCTTCTAACGACATTGTTTGCGCAGCTCCGGGTAAACCACAAACTATATTATCCAGTAGCTTCGCCTTGTTCGAACCAGACATTGTGGCAAAACGTTTTTGCGCTAGATCAACGATCTCTTCTGAAAAATCTGCAACTGCATCAGCACGCTCAAGAATATGGATATCAAATACCGCAAAATCGATATAATCAAATCGCATACAGGTAGCACCGCTCGGCAAGCGGCAAACCAAATCAGTACGCGTCCAGTCAAGTATTGGCATGAAGTTGTAGCAAACCACTTCGACACCCGCTGCACTCAGACTACTCAGGCTTTGGCGGTAGTTTTCAATATGCTGCTTCCAGCTACCGGTTTGACGCTTTATATCTTCAGACACTGGCAGGCTTTCAACGACCTCCCAGTTCAACGCAGATGCTGAACCATCCGCTTTGTGGGCTATTTCAGACTGACGTTGAGCAATCATCTCCGCTGACCAAACGGTACCGGGCGCGACATCGTGCAATGCAGTCACCACCCCCTGCACTCCCGCCTGCAACAGATCGTCAATTGAAATTGCGTCGTTCGGTCCAAACCAACGCCACGTTTGCAGCATGCCTAGCCTCTGCCCCAATCTAGCTGATTTGGCGAAACTAACATACTTACATACTAGTTGACAAGTATGGTAGTTGGGCGTTATAAAACCGGTACAAATCTGAAGAAGGTGCTTATGCATGAGCTCCGTAACGCTCACGCCACCAGTCATGGAAAAAACTGTTTCGCTTCAGTTACATAAAAGGCTGCGTGACAAAATCATTTCTTGCCAACTGGCACCAGGACAACGCATTTCTGAAAGTGAAATCGCGTCGAGTTATGACATATCGCGCCAACCAGTTCGAGAAGCATTTATCAAGCTGGCTGAAGAGAATCTGGTCACCATTCGTCCGCAACGCGGTACGTTCATAAAACGCATCTCGGTATCAGCGGCAATGACCGCACGATTCATTCGCGAGGCCGTCGAGGCAGATCTCGTGCGTAAAGTAGTTGAAGTTGCCACTCCGGACATGATCACTGCGCTCGAATCGCAAATAGAACAACAGCTAATGACGATTGAGACTTCTGACCCGAATGAGTTCATGCGACTGGATGAAGCATTTCATAAATCATTGGCAAGCTATGCAATGGAACCACAGGTTTCTGATTACCTGGAAGTTCTCAACTTGCCAATGACTCGCGCCAGGAACCTTAGCGCCAGAGAATTTTCTCCGATAAAGCTTGTCACTCAACATACAGCGATCGTTAAGGCAATAAAGAATTATGACGTCATCAATGCAGAGAAAGCAATGAGATATCATTTACGGGAAATCCAAAATGATCTTCCGCAAGTAGTAGCACGCTATCCTGACTACTTCGAGACTGCTGAGGCTTTCGATAATAATTGAATACAAAATCATCAAAACAAACGAAAACACAGTCTCAACCAGAACTAACTGCCTCTGCTCAAGAATGGGTGGATTGGTTTTGTTTATCGTTTCTACCTGCCTGGATTGAACGCGCTCGCGATTCGAAAGGCTTCGGTTTCTACGACCTGCTGGATGAAAACGCTAGCCCTTTACAAGAAGACAGACGGACAGTACTTGCACAGTCAAGATTACTTTTTACATTTTCGCATCTTGCCTTGATATCTGGCAGCCCTGTATTTCATGACGCGGCCCGTGTAGCACGCGATGCACTGCAGGCCTTCCAAAAAGCGTCGGGCAGCTTCGGCCGTGCGCGCTCCGGCGACAAACAACTTACCGGCAAGGCTGACGATAACCTGGCTTTGAGTTATGACCAGAGCTTTGTGATTTTGGGCCTTGCCACCTGGGGACGACTGAATCCGGACGACAACATCAATCCGGAACTCGAAGCGTGCTGGCTGGCTATCCAGAAAAAACTGACTGACAGCGAAACTGGCCTGTTACTCGAGCACGACAACCTACCCGACCCAGCTCATCCTGAGGCCCCACGGCGTGCACAAAACCCGCATATGCATCTATATGAAGCCACTCTTCAGGCCTATGAAATGACAGGACGTCCGATATGGCTTGAACGTGCAAAGCA
>CAYUZB010000017.1:0-21788 GCA_964449565.1 uncultured Granulosicoccaceae bacterium
ACATCGTACGTACTCTCATCCAACACATTGCTCACAGGAATCGTCAGATCCCAGCTACTATCACCGTTATCAATCAGATGTCCGTCAGCTACGGTGTAGATAACACTATTTACTTCAACAGATAATGTATCTCCAGCGGCCAAAATCGCATTACCACTAATAACGGGAGCGCCAGTGTTGGTCAATAGACTGTCAACCGTCGGTACAGCCGGTGGTGTAAAGTCTACGATCAATTCATTTGCCGTGCTATCAGCACCAACAGTACCGCTGCCATGTGAAAGTTCGGCAGTAACGTTATAGATGCTTTCTGTCAACGCATCCCCAGAGGGAATAGTCAAAACCCATGTTCCGTCACTATTGACAAGCAGATCTCCATCACCAGCGGTATAGGTAACACCATTGACAATGACGGAAAATGATTCACCCGTTTCGATTTGCACCAGACCGCTTATGACCGGTGTACCTGAGTTGGTTACTAACTCCGAAACAGTTGGCAAACCATTTACATCCAGCACAAAGGAACTCTGAACTAGCAGTTCATCATACTCATCAGCGCCCGCGCCATTATTGCCATCCTCAACAACACCATCTTCATCGATATCGAATTGATCGACTTGTACACCTTCTATTGTTACCGTGGTTGTAATAGGTGCACTTCCACTCGCCATCAGATTAGCTAATGCCGTTCGATCGACATGCCACACACCTCCGCCCTGATCAGTCACCGTGCCGCCCGTCGAGTTCAGTGCTACCGAGGCAGGCACATTGGAGAAAACAAGCCCATTTATCTGCGTCTCGGAACCATCCAGATCAGGAGAATCAGATAGAGTTACTATCAGGGGCGTTGCCGTTGACACATAGCCAGTTACATCATTTGCTACCAGCAAAGGTGGATCGGCAACAGGTTCGACAGCGATCTCTATCGTTTCAACCTCGCCTGTTAAGGCCAAATCAAGTGATAGCCTGGTTAAGCCGGCCTCGTGCTCACCTGGGACAAAAGACAGCGAAGAGAGCTCAGAAAAATCAATTTCCCAACTACCATCGCCTTCAATCGGCGAGCCACCGGATAGAAGTGCGCCTGCAGGAACTCCATCAATAGTAAAAAACTCATTACCTAGCCAGGCGATGTGCGCATTACCTTGAAAATCACGATGACTTTGCGAACCACCATTCGAATGAGCATCAAACACCAAAGTCCGACTGCCATCGGGACTATCAGTTAATGTGATTCTTGCAGTCTCCACAAATGGATCAGTAAAATCACCCGCTATTCTGTTACTTTGGAATAATGGCGTACCTGCGTTATTCGCACCAAATAAAACCGAACCCAAAGGAACTGCACCCCAAGTCAAACTATCTGGGGCATCAATGCGTATGAATGTAATAGCCCCCGCACTAGTCGATGCAGATAGATCAATAACCGCGAATCCTATTCCGACATTCTCATTCGACTCATCGCCGCCGACCGATGTCCAGGATAATTGCAAGATTCCGACTTGCGCATTAGCTGGAACATCGAATACAAATTCATCGATTGGATCACCATTGCTATCCACCGCATCTACCGGGCTTGAATCAAATAAAGCATCCGCACTACCAACACTGACAAAAGAAGCGATGGAGCTAAAGCTGGACCGTTCATAAAATTCGGCGATGAACGATGAGAAAAAAACACTCGCGAACCCACTTGCACGCTCAATGACGAGCTCACCGCCAGCATTGATATAGATAGTCGGATCGTGTCGCACGGTAGATTTCGCAGTGGAATCACCTACTACTGTTGCAGTGCTCGACAATACACTGGGTGTTGGCGAAGCTCCCAGCCTCAAATCCACCAATGGATAGTCTGTGAAACCATAGGTAACCGTGTTGTTACTCGTCTCACCTTGCTGCGCGGCCAATGAACCCGAAACTACTCCAGCCTCAAGATCAATTAGTAGACGACCGGAACCCTTGTGTTCAACTTCGAAATTGGATCCTCCAGCTGCACTGGAACTGTTCAATAAAATAAAACCTTTCTTCCCCGCAGCTGGTTCAAGCTCCGCAGGCAATGACAAGATCGAGATTTCTTGACCAGGATTCTGCACAGAATTTCCCGCCCCTAGAAAATCTGCACTTCCTCCATCGGAGGTCATGAATTCAACGTGATAACTAGTTTCGAGCGTATGTGTTTCAACTATGGAAAATTCATTTCCAACAAGTGAGAAAGTAGGATCAGACGAACCTGCCGCGTTGCCGATAACCTTACTCGGGTCACTTAGGACAGATTGACCCAGTGGGACATTCTCCCAACTGTATTGATCTAGTACACTAGCACTACCATCATCGAGACCAGCTGTGAGAAAGGCAATTCGCCCACTTGACGTTCCCTTTGCCAGGTTGATATAAGCATTCAGTAACTGATAGTCGTCATTTCTATCGTTGTGGTTAACGGTGTTTCGAAATTGTGTCGAATATCCGGTCACGACTATACTGGACGTTCCATTGGGGACAGTTGCTGTCGACGGCGCGTTTCCAGCCGAATCAGATCTAAATAACGCTGCTGTTCCAATCACATCTTGTAATGCGCCACCGTTGAACAAATCAGGGGCTACGGATATACCTAAACTAATTGCAGTATCTTCTGGTGTCTGCAACGCTGGATCGGCAACAAACAGGAAGTCACTCGCCCCCGCGATAGAGATGGTTACAGTTGCGGTACTAGTGCCACCAGCGCCGTCATTGATCTCATAGTCAAATGAGTCAATGCCTGCGAATCCTATATTCGGCTCATACTGAAAACTGCCATCACTATTGACGATTGCCTCGCCATTGGACGCATTGCTCAGCCTGCTAAAAATATCCGCTGGGCCATCAAGACCCTCGTCGTTACTTGCTAACGACCCAGAGACTACCTGACCAGAGATCGTATTGAAGCTGTCATTTACTGCTATCGGCGCAACCGCAGATGCCATAGATGGAACAAACGACAGTATGACAATGAGTAGCGCAACGCAAACGTTGACAGGCAGGCGAAATCGACCAATTTCCTGGGATGGAAACGGGAATACGTCGTTAAATGAGTCTGGACTCGTAACCACAATAAATTCATTCCAATCAAGGTAACCGAATCAAATCGAAAACGAGGTCACACCAACTAATTGGTCACCGTATTAACGATCTGATTTATGGAAAGCTTGAAAGCAAGCCAAAAGCCAGCGATTGGAATGTAACGGTTACTTATGACAATGGAAAACGCCTTACGGTAATTCATCACGTAAAGCACGCTTTATCTTCGAAGCGCAGACCAGATGGTCCTACAGAAATAGGTATCAGACGCGAGCAATAACGCCCACTTATTTGATGCGAGATACGTATCGAGCAGAAGCTGTATCAAACCATGTACGAGAGTATTCGGCTTGAAGGCCATGTTGATCCCAACCACAACGTTCTACATAACCCCACACAGGGCCTGCGTCTGTTGTGAAATCAGCGGGTCGCCAATCAGGTGGTGAGCTTACCGAGATCGAGTCTTCTACCCTGGCAATCCAGAATCCGAGATCTTCCTTGTAAAACTGATACAGGGATTCGTTCAAATCACTGGCGTGGAATTTCCGATTAACGTAACTCGCATCGAGCCAGATCTCTTCCAGTGCAGCATCCACATCAGACAGACGTCTGAGTCGTCGAATTCGGTAGTAGCTATCATCTTTCCCGAAACTGACACTATCGTCAGCTTCCACCTTGTCCACCGAAACAGGCTCGGCGCTTGGCAAGCCGCCACCGGTCAAAAGTTCCAGTCTGAAAAAACCATAGATGGTGTTGTTGGTGTCAACGTTTCTAACGTAATTGCCCGAGCCTTGCACCCGTTCAAGCATGCCCTTTTCACCCAGATCGGCAAGCGCTTTGCGCAAGGTGCCAACTGCGATTCCGAGTCGTTGTGCCAATACGCGCTCCGGTTCCAGACGTTCCCCGTCAAGCAGAATGCCGGCCTTGATTTCACGAGCCAACATCTCGCTGATTTGCAAGTGAATCGGCAGACGCCCACGCTGGACCAACACGGCAGGACTGCCGTGACGTGCTGTCGAGGACAGTCGTCGGGCAGAACTTGAATCGACGGATTCAGGAGCTTCAACTGATGGATTGGTAGGCCGCATCAAATTGATACACTATTGACACATTGATACACTAATGATACAACAATTTCTGGTTCCAACCGGAAAATTCGCCAAGTGTCAGTCGTTCCCGTCCATTCCGCCGACCTCGACGCCCTCGAAGTCTCCTGGTTTGCCCCGCTCTGCTCCGATGACTATCGCCATCTGGGTGTTCCGGATGGGCAGTATCGCTCCAGCTGGGAAAATACCTCTGCCATCATGCAGGCCGCAGACAAGCTCGGCTATCGCAACATTCTGTGTCCATCGTCCTTTCAGGTTGGGCAAGACACCTTGAGCTTTGTAGCTGCCTGCGCACCGATTACAGAGAACATCAATATGCTCGGCGCCGTGCGTTGCGGTGAGATGCAACCGATCATGCTGGCCCGCACGATCGCCACACTGGATCACATGCTTAAAGGTCGGCTAACGATCAATATCATCTCGTCAGATTTTCCCGGCGAAAAAGATGACAGTGCTTATCGCTATCAGCGCTCTCGTGAAGTGGTGCAGATACTCAAACAAGCCTGGACACAGGATGAAATCAACTTCGATGGCGAGATATACCAGTTCAATGGACTGACAACCCAGCCCGCAAAACCCTACCAACAAAACGGTGGCCCCTTACTGTACTTCGGTGGTTACTCACCGCCAGCACTGGAACTCTGTGGTGAGCATTGCGATGTGTATCTGATGTGGCCAGAGAAAAAAGAAGAGCTAGCGGCAAGAATGAAAGCGGTACACGCCTGTGCGCAAAAATACGACCGTGTACTTGACTATGGATTACGCGTACACATGATTGTGCGTGACACCGAACAGGAAGCACGTGAATATGCTGAGGAGCTTGTATCAAAGCTCGATGATGATCACGGCAAGGCAATTCGAGAACGCGCGCTTGATGCGACATCACTCGGTGTTGCCCTGCAAGCCAAAAATCGTGAGGCGGCGACAGACGACGGCTTTATCGAACCGCACCTTTGGACAGGAGTTGGTCGTGCCCGCTCCGGTTGTGGTGCCGCTTTGGTTGGTTCGACCGATCAGGTAATGAGTGAGATCGAGGCATATCAGAAAATGGGAATACGCTCATTTATATTTTCTGGCTATCCGCATCTCGAAGAATGTCATTCATTTGGTACGCGCGTGCTGCCAAATCTGAAAACCTGTTCTTTGCCTGAAGAATATGGGCGTGTCCCAAGCGAAGCTCCTCTTGTGCCACTGGCCGCCGGAGAACGTGTTTGATGCAACGAGTCAAGCTGCAGGCTATAGAGCTCAGCCGACTGGTATACGGCATGTGGCGTCTCGCTGATGATAAGGACACATCAACAGCACATGTACAAGCAAAGATCGAAGCCTGTTTGTCACAAGGTATAACAAGCTTCGACCAGGCAGATATCTACGGCGGATATGCATGTGAAGCGCTGTTAGGGGCAACGCTTAAAACAGCACCTTCGCTGCGCGACAAAATGGAAATTATTACCAAGTGCGATATCAAGCTTATCTCGGCGAAGTATCCTGATCGAAGAGTCAAGCACTACGACACCAGTCGCGAGCATATTGAAAACAGTGTCAATACCTCGCTCGACAATATGCAGACCGACCGAATCGATCTTTTACTGATACACCGCCCTGATCCTCTGATGGATGCAGAAGAAACCGGTCGAACCCTAGATGACTTGATTGATAGCGGTAAAGTACGTGCGGCTGGCGTGTCCAATTTTCGTTCCCATGACTGGTCATTGTTACAAGCCAACATGAACACGACTCTGCAGACCAATCAGATCGAGTTGAGCCTTGCTGCAACCGATGCTTTTACCAACGGTGATTTGAGCTTCTTGCAGCAGCACAAGGTTCCACCCATGGCCTGGTCTCCGTTAGCAGGTGGACGCCTGTTTGATACGGCAGCCGACGCTAGCGCGGCAGCGCTCATCAAACGGCTTGATGAGATCGCTGACACGCAAAATGCCGACCGTGCAGCGGTTGCTGTCGCCTGGCTTCTCAAACACCCGGCCGGCATCATGCCAGTGCTTGGCACCAATTCATTACAACGTATTGCCGCCCTGTCGTCAGCACTAAGTGTAAATATGGACCGGGAAACCTGGTTCGAGTTGTATACCCTCGCGACCGGTCAGGAAGTACCTTGATGTCATCAAGCGGTTTGAACAGTTCCGTTACTTGAAAAATATAAATAACAATCAAAAGACTATGTCCATGTCAGCATTCGAACCGACACCAGAAAATTCTCGAGAGCTACGCAATGCGCTAGGGCGATTTGGCACCGGGGTCACGATAGTCACCGCTCTGGCTGACGGGCAGCCGATTGGCATCACGGTCAATTCTTTTGCATCAGTATCTCTTGACCCGGCCTTGGTGCTTTGGTCGGTCGCCAAGGCTTCGACTCGCTACCCATACTTTGAATCTGCCCAACACTATGCGATTCACGTACTTGACCAGAACCAGACCTCCCTAGCGTTCCATTTTGCGCGAGACGCACAATGCTTTGATCAATGTGACTGGCACACCGGAGCCAACGGCATACCGTTAATTGAAGGTACGGTTGCCCGCTTTGAATGTGAAAAACTAAGCTCGCATGATGGCGGCGATCACGCTATTGTGGTCGGCCGTGTCGTGCGCGCAGCCCACAGCAACGGCGAACCTCTGATGTTTGTTGGTGGTGAATTCGGACGTTTTGTCAGCGCTGCATGAACGGTTCAGTCCTTGTACGCAACGGTGACCGGAATATGAGTGCCCTATGAAACTGTTGAAGTTTGGTCTCAGCGCACTACGTATGCTGAACAACATAGTGCTCAAGCTCTCGAGTGCTGTTGCCATTGTGGCCATCACTGCGATGGTCATTTCAATACTGGTTCAGGTATATTTTCGCTATGTCATTGGCAACGCCTTGCCGTGGCCTGATGAATTCGCGCGCTTTTGCATGCTGTGGATGACGGGCTTGATGGCGCCGGTGGCTTACCGCCAGGGTGGCATGGTAGCAATTGACATGCTGCCCGATATGCTTGGCAAGCGCAGTGCCGCAATTTTATCCTTGGCGTTATTTCTGATATCGCTATTGGTACTCGTGATGGGGATCAAACTGGGCCTCAAACATGTCAATAGCGGTTGGCTATTCTCGTCAGCCACATTGAAAGTCCCATTGAGTCTCGTTGGCATGGAGACGATCAAGCTAAAACTGGCGTACATGTATTCATCGTTGTGGATTGGCCTGATTCTACTCACCAGTGTCAACATCGAATTGATACTCAAGTCTCTGTACACCCTGATAACCGGCAACCCAAATGATACGGATAAGGCGGAGACGATCAATGTTCCGGGAGACGATCGCTTACACGGAGCGCTCGACTGATGCTTGTCTGGTTTCTACCGCTGTTTCTGGTTTTTCTGTTTATTGGTTTACCGGTATTTTTCGGGATGCTTGCAGCACCCGGCATCATGCTGGTGCTAAACGGACAAGAGCGTGATCTCGCTCTGTTGTATCGCAACGTTTACAACGGCATGGACAGTTTTCCACTCATGGCCGTGCCTTTTTTCATGCTCGCGGGCGAGCTGATGAACAAGGGCGGCATCACTGAACGCCTGGTCGAATTCGCACAAGCCATGATGGGACATCTACGTGGCGGTCTCGCACATGTAAATATCCTGTCATCGATGTTGTTTGCAGGCCTGTCAGGCTCGGCCGTGGCGGACACGTCTGCGTTGGGCTCTATGTTGATACCTGCGATGGAAAAGCAAGGCTACACCCGACGCTTCGCCGCGGCAATTACGGCCGCAAGTTCAGTCATCGGTCCGATCATTCCGCCTTCAGGCATCATGATTATCTACGCCTATGTTATGGGCGAGAGCGTTGCCGCCTTGTTTCTCGCCGGTATTGTTCCGGGTGTGCTGGTTGGTGTCGGCTTGATGATGATGGTCGGCTTTCTGGCCAACAAACATAACTTTCCGGTAGCATCGGAACGCACCACCTGGCGTCAGAAAGCCAAGGCTTTTATGCGCGCCTTCTTCCCTTTGATGACTCCGGTAATCATTCTCGGTGGCATTCTGTTTGGTGTCTTTACCCCAACTGAAGCGGCCGCAGTTGCTGTCTTGTATGCCCTTGTTATCGGTTTGTTTGTACTACGCACACTGCGCATCACCGAACTACCTGCCATTCTCAAGAAAGCAGCCCTCACCTCTAGTGTGGTGTTATTGCTCGTTGGTGCCGCGATGGCTTTCAAAACTGTAGTCAGCCTGAGCCACACGCCAGAGACACTTGCAGCCTTTATTCTGAGCCTAAGCGAAAACCCGCTTATTCTGTTGTTCCTGATCAATATCCTGCTGTTCATCGTCGGCATGTTTCTCGATGCCGGACCCGCAATCATCATTCTCGGGCCTATTCTGGGGCCGATTTTCATGGACCTTGGCGTACATCCCGTGCATTTCGCGATCATCATGTCGGTTAATCTGACGGTCGGGCTGGCGACGCCACCAATGGGGCTGGTACTATTTGTAGCATCGTCCGTATCGGGGGAACGTGTCCAGACCATTGCCAAGACAATATTGCCGTTTCTGGCGGTGGAAGTACTTGTGATCTTCTTGATCACCTACTTCCCTGCTATTTCAATGACAATTCCGACTCTGACTGGTTTTGTCAAACCCTGAATCTATTGATACAAGATTCTATTATTCCTGGAGGAAGTACATGATAAAAATGAAACGTTCGATGCTGTTATCGGCAGCGCTGTTATCGTTGACAGCGTTTACCGTGTCAGCTGCAGACATCACACTGCGAGCCACTGCCAACTCAAATGAAAATGATGAAGACTATGATGGTCTTGTTGTATTCAAGAACCATGTAGAGAGCGCATCCAATGGCAAGATTGCTGTCGAGTTGTTCATAGGTACTCAGTTGTGTTCCAAAGGGGCCGAGTGCCTGCAAGGTATTGCCGATGGTTCAATTGACATCTACATTTCAACATCTGGCGGTGCAGCCGGAATCTTCCCTTACGTTCAAGTGCTTGACCTTCCTTATCTGATGGCCAATGACCGAGTTGCTGAAGGCGTGCTCAAAGGTGACTTCACGCGCAAGATGCGTGAAATGGCACTGGCCAGCTCCAATGATCAGATTCGTCTGATGACGATCGGTAACACCGGTGGTTGGAGAAATTTCGCCAATACCAAGCGCCGTGTTCAGAACCCGGAAGATATGGATGGCCTAAAAATCCGTACCGTTGTCGCTGATCTTCCGCAAGAGCTTGTCAAAGCACTGGGTGCGTCACCGACACCGATTCCCTGGCCTGAGTTGTTCACATCATTCCAGACAGGCGTTGTCGAAGGCTCAAAGAATGGCATCACTGACATCATGGGCATGAAATTCCCTGATGCGGGTCTGCAATACGTCACTCTCGACGGCCACGCCTATATGGGTGCCTTATGGTGGATGAACAACGACAAGTTCAAGTCAATGGACGAAGGCCTTCGCCAAGTCGTTGTCGACGGTTTTGCCGCCTTGCAGCAAGCAACCTTTGCATCTCCCAAACGTAAGTCAATTGCCGCTTATGAAGAATTTGTCGCGGGTGGCGGAGACCTTTACGTCCCGACCCCTGATGAAAAGGCCGCATTCAAGACGGCAGCTGAACCAGTCTACGCCTGGTTCAAGGAGAACGTCGAAGGCGGACCAGAAATTTTTGATGCGCTGAACGAAGCGGTTGCCGAAACTGAAAAAAGCCTTGCCGATGGCAATGCAAAGGATCTCAACTGATTTCGGCTCGATTTACTGACCAAAATCGTTTTGATAGTGGCAGTGGGGTTAACTTGAACCCCACTGTCATATAAAAAAAGAGTTATACATGAAAACTTACATGACTACTCAAGCGGATAGATCCACGACTTGTAATCATCAATCAATTTATGCGCCTGCGTGATCTCATCTTCAGTCATTTTCTTGATGACCTCTTCCTGACTGATCGCGGCATCCGGGTCGCCACCGATCGCCGACAGAACGTACCAGGTATAGGCTCGAACAAGATCCGGCGTCGGCATGCCACGCCCGACCTCGTAGTACCAGCCAATTCCCGACTGCGCTCCGGGGTGTCCCTTGAGAGAGGCACGCAAATACCAGTCAAAAGCGCGAATATCATCTTGCTCCACGCCGAGACCCATCGCGTACATAACACCAATCAACTCTTCAGCGTCTGCATTACCAGCGCGAGCCGCTGGCAACAATGCTTGCATGGCTTCAGTAAAGTGCCCTTGCTCCATCAAATCACGCGCAGGTTCAATTTCAGCAATAAGCGGTGTGCCATAACAACAGAGCACAATGCCAAGCATCCTGAAAGTTTTTTTCATCATGTTTCCTCTATTTCACCTGTCGTCAGCCGACACACACTACAACGCTATCTTGGCTTGCTCAGTTTTCTTCTCTTAAGTGTACTGTCAAGCCCATTGGCGTTGGCAGACGCCTTGCCACAGCGTTTGACAGCAGACGATTTTCTCCCCCAGAACAAGACGGAAGCAAAACTCGGCCAGCTGCTTTTCTACGACAAAATACTATCTGGAAACAAGAATATATCCTGTGGAACCTGTCACCACCACGAATTTTTCGGCAGCGATGGACTTTCCTTGGGGATCGGTGAAGGTGGTGTCGGACTCGGCCCTGAAAGAACGGGCGGGACTGGCGCTTCACGCATCAAACGGCGCATTCCGAGAAACGCACCGGCATTGTGGAATCTCGGGGCCAAGGAAATCGAGGTGCTGTTTCATGATGGCCGCCTGACCCCATCTGATTTGTACGACAACGGTTTTAATTCGCCAGCTGAGGAACGACTACCGGACGGACTATCGGGTCTTCTGGCAGCACAAGCGATGTTCCCTTTAACCGCACGTTTCGAGATGGCTGGCGACCCGGAAGAAAATTCAGTCGCAAGAGCGTCTTTTGATCGCATCGATCACGTCTGGCCAATAATCACCAAGCGTATTCAAGCAAATCCAGAATATGTGGATACATTTATAAAAACGTTTGATCATATTGATGCGGCTGGTGATATTCACATCGTGGATATTGCCAACGCCTTGGGCGCATTCATCGGGCTCGAATGGCAGTCATTCGATTCGTCCTTTGACGACTACCTGGCAGGCAATTCAAACGCCATGTCCCCTGCACAAACAAGGGGCATGAGGCTTTTCTATGGTGAGGCAGGATGTAGCGCCTGTCACTCAGGCCCCTTATTGACCGATCAGAAATTTCACGCTCTCGCGTTACCACCTTACGGCCCCGGACGTACACGTTTGTTCGATCTGCTTCCGCGAGATATGGGGCACCTGAATGAATCCGACGATTTGCTTGATCGTTATCGATTCAGAACACCTTCTCTGCGTAACGTCGAACTTACTGCCCCCTACGGACATAACGGCGCTTATCGAGAACTGACACGCATGGTCGAACATCATTTGAATCCGCTTGATGCCTTATCACGCTGGACGATGGCTGACGCATCGATGCCTGATGTTCCCTGGCTGGTCGCAAGTGATCTTCTGGTTCAGGATGATGTCAGAGAAATGCTTCGCTATAAAAACAAAGTTGACATCAAAGCCAAGACACTGGAACCACAAGCTATTTCTGATCTCGTGGAATTTCTCCACGCACTGACTGGTAAAACTGTGCGTGAAACTCCGCTTGGACGCCCTGATGCAGTTCCCAGCGGGCTTAGCGTTGACTAACACCGAAACAGCGGACGCGCACTAGCGCGTCCAGCCACAAAGTGACATTAGCTGTCTCGACTTGTTAACCGCTTTAAAGCGCTCACCTTAACCAAACTGGTTCATCGTATTATCCTCACCGGAGGCTTTTAAGGCTTGTGCTCCAGAGAAGTATTCTTTGTGATCATCACCAATATTCGATCCAGCCATATCCTGGTGTTTCACACAGGCTAGGCCACTACGAATTTCTCGGCGTTGAACATCTCGCACATAAGCCAACATACCCATTTCACCAAAGTAGTCCTGAGACAATGAGTCAGTCGATAGTGCTGCTGTGTGGTATGTCGGCAGTGTAATCAAGTGATGGAAGATACCAGCGCGCTGTGCGGCGTCCTTTTGAAACGATTGGATTCGTTTATCGGCTTCCACTGACAATGGCGTATCGTCGTATTTAACATCCATTAATTCTTCGCGGTTGTACGAGGCAAGGTCTTTACCTTCGGCGATCCAGGCATCGAACACTTGTTGGCGGAAGTTCAAAGTCCAGTTGAACGATGGGCTGTTGTTGTACACGAGTTTAGCGTTCGGAATTACTTCGCGAATACGACTTACCATGCCACCAATTTGATCTATGTGCGGCTTCTCAGTTTCAATCCACAGTAAATCTGCGCCGTTTTCAAGTGATGTAATGCAATCGAGTACGCAGCGATCCTCCCCCGTTCCTGGCTTGAAAGCAAACAGACCGTTCGGCAGGCGCTTAGCGCGGAACATTTTGTTATCCCGTGGAATAATGACATCACCGGAATTCAATCCCGATGCACTGTCCACCTCTTCACCGTCGATGAAATTTGTATATAGATCCGCCAGATCACCTTTGGATGTGGATACTGGTATTTTTTGTGTGAGGCCTGCACCCAATGAATCTGTACGGGCAACGATAACACCGTCTTCAACGCCCATTTCCAGGAACGCATACCGAAGGGCATTAATTTTGGCGATAAAATCTTCGTGAGGTACGGTCACCTTTCCGTCTTGATGACCACATTGCTTAACATCAGACACCTGGTTTTCTATTTGCAAGCAAGAAGCACCTGCTTCAATCATTTTTTTAGCTAATAAGTAGGTTGCTTCTTCATTACCAAAACCGGCATCAATGTCCGCAATGATTGGCACCACATGCGTTTGAAAATTATCGATCTTTTCGATCGCGGCCTTTTCTCCCACCTCGTTGCCCGAAGCACGTGCAGTATCCAATTCTGTATAGAGATGACGCAGTTCGCGAGCATCGGCTTGTTTCAAGAATGTGTACAGTTCTTCGATAAGCGCTGGGACACTTGTCTTTTCATGAATTGATTGATCCGGCAAGGGGCCAAATTCTGAACGTAAGGCTGCCACCATCCAACCCGACAAATACAAGTAACGACCCTTAGTCGATTCAAAATGCTTTTTAATGCTGATCATCTTTTGTTGGCCGATAAACCCGTGCCAACAACCTAAGGATTGAGTGTACTTGGATGGATCTTTGTCATATTCAGCCATATCTTCACGCATGATTCTGGCGTTGTATCTGGCGATATCAAGCCCTGTTTTGAATCGGTTTTGTAAACGCATGCGGGCGACTGATTCAGGGTCAATCGCAGACCACTGGTGTCCATTAGCAGATATCAAATCATTAGCATCGTGCAGTGCTTGTTTATAAGTTGTCATGAACGTGTCCTTATCTCAGGAATAGTTAAAGTGAAAGTAAAAATCGGTTGTGAAGTATTGTTGATCAGTGATGGCTTCGAATTAGGCGCTTAACACCATGTTTAAATGAACCCGATCAATACAGGGGTGCTGGATTGGTCCACCCGATTGACAGCTCTGCAGATAGATTTGAACGTGGATCTCTCCGGTGCTTAATGAAATGGCAGTAAGCCCGTCTAATGATCCATCTGCTGTCTCGAACTGCGAAGGCGTGACCAGGCTCGTGGTTGACCCGTCGAATTTAATGGCCATCAAATTATTGAAATACTCCAGGTACGCTTTAACGTCACGGTGGGATCCGGAGCGAAGTGGAAATTGCTTGTCCAAAACATCAGTAATTGCAGCGCTTGAGTAATCTTCTTGTGTAATAACGTCGTTAGTGCCCATGTCGTTCTACCTCGGTTCATAGAGAAAGATTGAGAATGTTTTTCGAACATAGATGGCCCAGGCGATGCGCCTCTTGTTCGTTGGCATGAAGTCTAAGTAGAAATGAACTAGAATTGCACAAGGAAAATTTCACAGTGTATATTTTACAAACATGGTTACGCCGAGCAAAATACGCAATGCACATTTCTTAGGTACAAAAATCCGTAATCTGAGAAAAAACAACAACTTAACCATGGAGGATCTGTCTGCTCGCTGTGTAAAAATCAACGCAGAATCGGCCCCATCGGTGTCTTATTTGTCGATGATTGAGCGCGGAAAACGGCATCCGAGTGAAATGATGCTGTCCGCTATCGCTGCAGTTTTTCAAAAGGATGTGACGTGGTTCCTGGATGACGTCCCCGAACAGGAGGCGATTGTGCCCGACCGAGGGAACCGTGGCGGTATCACCGGAATGGCTCTTGAACCGGGTTTTTTGTTCTCCAACGATATTCTTCAGATCGCCATCCCGGAAATGCTTTCACAAACTGGCGTGTCGGGACGGCAATTCGCACACCTGCTTATTCGAGCCCATCAAGAACATCATCAGAATCATTTTCCAGAATTGGAGCGAGCCGCCGAGTCAGTTGGCAAGAAACAATTGCCGCTAACGGTTGAAGCGCTAACCGAGATTTGTCGTGATATGAACCTGAGCATCGAGTGGTTCGATAAATTGAGCGTCGTTGAAATCAATCGCATAGGCGCTCGACAGGATTCCACCGTTCGCTCTTATTTTATTGCGCCGAACATTATTCGACTGAATAAATCTTTACAAGCACAGCCCCGACGTCTGAAATACGATCTCGCGGTATACATCGGGCATCACGTATTACACTCGGGTGATGGCGTTAAAAGTCCTATGTATGCAGGTAGTCGAGCCACGGCAACCGGTCGTGGAAACATTGCTAGTGCCGAAGCGTCTAGTGCCATCAATGCGCAAGATATCGTTCACGCGTGGCGAGATTTTGAGTGCAGCTTTTTCGCTAGTGCGTTGTTATGTCCAAAGGTTGCCTTTCGCCGCTTGCTAGAACGTCATGCACACGAAGTTAACGTTGCTGATATTGCTGATGTATCTGCATCGGTTGCAATGCGGCGTATGACGGCAGTTTCTTCCTATTCGCACTGGCATTATTTTGATGCCTACCCACCTGGGCGACTAACAGCGGTTTATCGAGGTAATGGTATTCCCCTGCCTTGGGGCAATATGCGCTTGGTTCAGGACCCGTGTCAGCATTGGGCGGTGTTTCGCATGATCAGCGCTAGTGATACGGGAACTTCGGCGCAAATTTCCGTGCTTGATGTCGGGGATGAATCGCGAATTTATTGCTGTGAGTCAATAAAAGTACAAGATATGGTCAGCCAGGAACACGTGTTGTGCGCAGGCGTTGATTTAAATCCAGCATTAGCAGCTCAAGGTACTAATGCGCAAGAAATGGCAAATGAATTGAAACAAGCGTGCATTGATAACGGCGGTTCAGTTGACATTCCATCCGTCATTCGACAGGAGTTCAGCCGTGTGTCTCGTATTCTAAATATTGCTTGGTTGGAACGAGGAATAGAAAAGGAAGCACGTCTAATTTGCCCACGAAGCAGTGCTTGCCCGCGGAATCCTAAATGCCATATATCACTATGAAAATGTATTATAAAGTCCGCTTCACCTGAATGAGTTCCGCAACAATCGAGATCGCAATTTCAGCCGAGGTCCGACTGCCAATCGACAAGCCAATCGGGCCGCGCAATCGGGCGACGCTGTCCGCAGGCACATCAAGATCAATGAGTCGCTCACAACGTCTCTCATAGTTTCGCTTCGAGCCTAAAGCGCCAACGTAGAATGCCTGCGACGGCAATGCTTCCAACAAAGCGAGGTCATCAAGGTTGGGATCATGTGTTAAGGCAAGCACAGCACTTTGTGGGTCCACTGCATGCTTGAGAACCGCTTCATCGGGAAGTAGTTCGATCAACTCGGCCTCCGCGATTTGCCAGGCTTGACGAAACTCCGGCCGTGGTTCGCAGACGACAACTTCAAAATCCAGCGCCAGTGCAAACTCCGCGGTGTATCGAGAAAGCTGTCCAGCACCGATAATCAATACCCGCCACGCAGGTCCATACACTTGTTCCAGCGTTTGACCATCCCAGGAAAACGTATCATCACGATCAGCAGCAAGTAACGATGCCGCCTGATCCCCGACATGAACCTGACGCTTGACCCGTTCGCGCCGTTCAAGCTTTGCAAGAATTTCTCTTAATATACTGGCGTCCTGTAGAGTTTCGAACACCAGCTCGAGCTCGCCGCCACAGGCCAGGCCAAATCGCCGTGCATCCTCATCATTGATCCGATGCGTAAAAGCACGCGACTTGTCAGCGTCCCGAAAGGATTCGGACAATTGTTTTTCCACACAGCCACCAGAAACAGATCCGACAAGCACACCATCCTCGCGAATGGCTGCCAGCGATCCCGGTGGTCTGGGAGAGGATCCCCAGGTACGCGCAACGGTCACGAGTTCGACACCCTGCCCTTGCTCAAGCCAATCGGCAGCAGTTTTCAGTACTTCATGATCGCTATTGTCGATACTCATTCAGGCAATACAAAGGTTCAGGCGGACTTGAATAGTACCGCAATACCTCGTCATATCTGGAATCGGTCTGTCGATTCGGCACCCGCTGCATAGGGTCCTCGTTATACTGATCGACCACTTTGCCGGAACATTACTGATGCTCAAAGACATCGCAATAACTGTCATCGGACCCGATCGCACTGGCATCGTCAGTGAGCTTAGTCAGGTAATCGCCAGTCACGAAGCCAATTGGCTCGATAGTCATATGGCGATCCTCGCCGGGCAATTTGCCGGCATTGTTCATGTCAGCGTACCGTCGAACAAAGCCGACGCATTGCGGGCTGAACTCCAGGCGCTGGAAAAATCGGCACTACATATAGCCATTGCGGAAGGAACACCGGCAGTCAACAGGCCAAATCGACGACAGGTGCAGCTTGAGCTGACCGGTCTTGATCACGCCGGGATTGTTCGTGATATCACACAGGCCTTGTTTGATGTTGGAGTCAGCGTTGCTGAATTCGAATCCCAACAATATGACGGGTCAATGTCCGGCGAAAAAATGTTCCGCGCCAAAGCCACCCTTGCGGTACCGGAAGATCTGGCTCTGGATTCGCTCGACGCCGCCATACAGGGTGTATCAGAGAGCCTGATGGCGGACATCGTGCTTGAAGACATATAGAATTTTTAACGCACGCCAGTATTTAGCTGGCATAACGATCAGCGACTAACCTAAGACACTCCTTCCAGTATGCGATTGAATGTCTCACTCGGGCGCATCACGGCATTACACTTTTCTGGCTCCGGCGCAAAGTATCCACCGAGATCAACCGCCTTGCCCTGCACGGTACTCAGTTCTTCGACGATAGCCTTTTCCTGCTTCCCGAGTTCCTCGGAGAGCGGCTTGAACTTAGCCGCCATACCGGCATCGTCAGCTTGCTTGGAAAGCTCTTCGGCCCAGAACAAGCTCAGGTAGAAATGGCTACCACGATTGTCCAGTTCGCCTACCTTGCGAGACGGCGATTTATTTTCCTCCAGTAATCGCTCGGTGGCCTTGTCCAGAGTGGTGGCAAGAATTTTGGCCTGCGCATTGTCATTCTTGCCGGCAACATCCTGTAGCGACTCGGCCAGCGCGAGAAACTCACCAAGCGAATCCCAACGCAGGTGATTCTCTTCGACCAGCTGCTGCACATGTTTTGGTGCAGAGCCACCGGCACCTGTTTCAAACAGTCCACCACCGGCCATCAATGGCACAACTGAAAGCATCTTGGCGCTGGTGCCGAGTTCCAGAATTGGGAACAAATCCGTCAGATAGTCCCGCAGGATGTTCCCTGTTGCCGAAATCGTATCCATCCCACGAGCTATACGCTCAAGCGAAAAGCGCATGGCTCTGACTTGCGACATGATATGGATGTCCAAACCTTCGGTATCGTGGTCCTTGAGGTAGGTCTCGACCTTGGCAATCAGTTCATTCTCATGCGGACGATACGGGTCAAGCCAAAATACAACCGGAGTACTCGAGTCTCGTGCACGCCTCACAGCAAGCTTGACCCAATCACGGATAGGCGCATCCTTGACCTGACACATGCGAAAAATGTCACCTTCTTCGACTTGCTGCTTCATCAAAACCTCACCGGAATCGACATCAGTAACTTGAACGGTGCCCGCGGCAGAGGCTTCAAACGTTTTGTCATGTGAACCGTACTCTTCTGCTTTCTGTGCCATCAAGCCAACATTCGGTACGGTACCCATGGTGGTAGGGTCAAAGTTACCGTGCCATTTACAGAAATTGATCACTTCCTGATAAATCCGGGCAAATGTGGATTCAGGTATTACCGCCTTGCAGTCATGCAGTTCGCCGTCACTCCCCCACATCTGACCACCTGCGCGAATCATCGCTGGCATGGAGGCGTCGACAATGACGTCACTTGGTGAGTGAAAATTCGTTATGCCCTTTGAGGAATCGACCATCGCAAGGGGGGGACGACGTTCCTGATTTTTTTTCAGATCAGCTTCTATCTCTTTACGACGCGCATCAGGCAACGTAGAGATTTTTTCGTAAAGCCCGGCGATACCATTGTTGACGTTGATTCCAAGCTCGTCAAAGAGATCACCGTGCTTGTCGAAAACATCCTTGTAAAAGGTGCGCACCGCATGACCAAACACGATGGGGTGAGACACCTTCATCATGGTTGCTTTGAGATGCAATGAAAACAGGATGCCTGATTGTCGGCAATCTTCCATCTCCTGCTCGTAGAAATCGCATAGCGCCTGCTTGCTCATGTACATGAGATCGATGACTTCACTATCTTGTAACGGTATTTCAGGCTTGAGGACTTCGGTCTTGCCACTGTCCAGCACCAATTCCATGCGTACCGTACGCGCCTTGTCCAGGGTCATTGATTGTTCGCCATTGTAAAAATCGCCGCTATCCATATGCGACACATGCGTATTCGACCACTGCTTCCACTCACCCATGCTATGAGGGTTCTTCTTCGCGAAATTCTTTACCGCTTGAGGGGCTCGACGGTCTGAATTACCTTCACGCAAAACCGGGTTGACCGCACTACCGAGTACCTTGCCAAAACGAAGCTGCAAGGCCTTCTCGTCATCATTCTGTGGATCCTCTGGGTAGTTTGGCACCTTGAAGCCCTTACTCTGCAATTCCTGGATACAGGTTTTCAGCTGCTGAACCGATGCACTGATATTTGGCAACTTGATGATGTTGGCATTGGGATCCTGGGTCAGGCGGCCTAACTCAGCGAGGTTATCGGGAATCTGCTGATCTGCTTCAAGGAGATCACCGAATTCACCCAGAACTCGAGCAGCCAGAGAAATATCTTTGAGCTCAACCTCGATACCTGCCGAATCGAGAAATGTTCGAACGATAGGTATTAGCGATGCTGTGGCCAGAAAAGGAGCTTCGTCAGTTGCGGTGTAGATTATTTTTGGTTTATTTGACATTCGGGTATCGGTTCCTGCGTGTATCGAACGTGGAAATCAGACCGCTTGCTGGCCTATCTGTTCTATTTTACCGTGAACCAGGTGTTCGGCAAACCGTATTCGGGCAAAATGGCTGTGCAGTAGCTCTAGGATGAGAGAATAACAGGCCCGGAAGGGCTAAAAAATCGGCAAGACCTCACCGCGCAGTGTCAGCGGTGGCAGGGATTAGCGCTGCGCGAGACCAATAAATAATCACAACACAAGCAGGTGATTGGTGCCCACGATCGAAACCTTGATTGAACATCCAACACTGTTGGTTCTGCTGTGTCTGGCGTCCTTGTTTATCGGATTATCTAAAGGTGGTTTGCCCGCCATCGCGATGCTTAGTGTTCCACTACTCTCGCTGAGCATGTCACCGCTTACCGCAGCGGCCTTGCTGCTGCCAATCTACATACTCTCGGATATGGTCGGGGTCTGGCTTTATCGCCGCGAGTACAGCGCAAGCAATATCAGAATTCTGATACCGGCAGGCGTTTTGGGTGTATTGATCGGTTGGGCGACGGCCGCATATGTTTCCGATACGATGGTATCGCTGTTGATCGGCGTAATGGGAGTCAGTTTCTGCCTGTACACTTGGCTGTTCAAACGCGCGAATTCGGCGGCAACAGTGGCGTCCACCCGCAAAGGACTGTTCTGGGGAACCTTATCCGGCTTTACCAGTTTCGTATCACATGCTGGTGCACCGCCGTTCCAGATTTATATGCTTCCTCAACAGTTGCCCAAAATGGTTTTTGCAGGAACCACGACCATCGTTTTTACCGTAGTCAATCTTGCAAAGATCATCCCTTACTCGAATCTGCAGCCATACTCCCTGTCCACACTCAAGGTTTCTGCCTACCTGTTACCGATCGCCGCCATTGGAACCGTCGTTGGTCGGCAACTCATTCAGCGATTGTCGGAAAAATGGTTTTTTCTCGCCGTCCAGATAGCCTTGTTTCTGATATCCATACGGCTGATCATCAACGGCATATGATCTGATTCTCACAGGTCACAAGTCACGTCTCACAATTTATGAATATATAGCCCGTACATGAATGCGTGGCCCTTGCATGGGTGTACAACCGATAGCAGCCTAGCGGCGAGGCATGTCAGACCCGCAACCTTCATGCAATAATAAGCCAGTACACAACTGAAACACAGCCGATGAATGCCGACAAACTCCGCTATCGAAGTGATCAACAGGAAAGCGATGCGCTACTCGCCGAACGAGATGTCCAGCGTGTTGTCGAGGCGCTCGAAAAACATGAGGCAGAAGGGCCGAGTGGTTTGCGACGACGCCTGCTGTCAACATCGGTTCGCCTGAGCCGCAAGATGGCACCCGATATTTACACACTCGTTGATGAATGCATCGAACGACTGTCCATGGAAATCCCCATAGAACTGTATGTGTTCAACAGTCCCCAGTTCAATGCCATGTGTTTCAAGCCAGAAGATGGCCGACTGTTCGTGATGTTCTCATCCAGCCTGCTTGAGGGATTTACCCCTAAAGAACTGCAGTTTGTCATCGGACACGAGTTCGGCCACTATGTTTACGACCATCACGCGATTCCCATTGGTCATCTTGTCAAAGGCCCCACGCGCCCTGATCCACAACTTGCTTTGCGCCTGTTTGCCTGGTCACGCAACGCCGAAATATCCGCCGACCGTGCCGGCGCATGGTGTGCCCAGGATTTCGAAAGTGTTGCGAGCGCCTTGTTCAAACTGGCATCTGGTTTGACCAGCGATACCGTCAAGTTCGATCTTGACGAATTTCTCAGGCAAGTCGATGACATGCAAGCCGAAGATACTGAGCCAGGTCAAAGCGCACCCGAGGGCGATTGGTTTTCAACACATCCTTTCAGCCCACTACGCGTCAAGGCCTTGCGACTGTTCTTTGCATCCAATCTGATGAATGCTGAAGGCTCCACGGTGGACGAGATGGATGTGGGTGTTCAACGTCTGATGAGCCTGATGGAACCGAGTTACCTCGATGCCCGTACCGATTCGGCAATCGCCATGCGACATCTGTTGTTTGCAGGTTCTATTGTGGTTGCCAACGCATCCGGCGGTGTGTCGGACAAGGAAATCGCCGCGTTCGAGAAATTTTTCGAAAAAGGTGAATACAACGACAAGTTGAACCCCGAACGCATAGCCTCTGAATTACCTCAGCGAATTGCAAGGGTCAAAGAAAACTGCACCGATACACAAGCCATGCAAGTGGTACGCGACCTATGCGTTATTGCGATGGGTGATGGCGATGTCAAAA
>CAYUZB010000017.1:21888-44953 GCA_964449565.1 uncultured Granulosicoccaceae bacterium
ATGCAAGTGGTACGCGACCTATGCGTTATTGCGATGGGTGATGGCGATGTCAAAACCGCTGAACGGGATGTCTTGAACGACATCGCTGATGGCCTTGGCGTATCACGGACCTTTGTCTGTATGACTATTGAATGCGATATAGAACCTGATTAAGAAAAACTACAGCTCTTCGCAAACATGCAATAACTATGGAACCTGTAGCTCGACGCTATCGGAGCAGTCACGTCGAAATCAAGATCAAATAAAACAAACGGGCGTAATCAAGCGGGTGGCGATACGCCCAGAACCCCTGCATCTATCAGACCCTGAATGGCGCCATCACTATATCCAGCTTCACGTAAAACCTCCCGACTGTGCTGACCCAGCATCGGTGCCGCACACCGAACACCGCTGGGGCTGCCATGAAACTTGACCGGTGAGCCAAGCGTTTTGACAGATCCGGCCTGCGGATGCTCGACATCTACGATCATGTCTCGGGCCAGCGCCTGTGGATCCTGATGCATCGCATTGATGTCAAGCAAGGGCCCCGCTGGAATACCTGCATCGTTAAGGCGTGTTGCCCATTCATCAGTGGTCCGACCGACAAATACCGACTCAAGTGCTTCGATCAACTCAGTACGATGAGCCATACGGCTCTGGTTGTTCGAAAAGCGCGGATCATCGCTAAGCTCAGTGGCTTCGATCACATCCAGCATACGCAACCAATTGGTCTGATTGGCAGCGCCTACGTTGATCCAACCATCTTTTGTTGCGATCGATTGATAAGGCGCATTCAGTGGATGTGCAGAACCCATCGGTTCCGGTGCAACACCCGTCGCAAATGCAATCGCTGATTGCCAGAATGTATGTGTGATACCTGCTTCAAACAAGGAGGTATCCACCCGTTGCCCCTTGCCGGTTTTCAGTTTCGATGCATAGGCAGCGCTAACACCCATTGCCCCCAGAATACCAGCGGTAATATCGGTTACCGGTGGACCGACTTTTACCGGCGCCCGGTCTGGTCCTTCGCCGGTTACTGACATGAGCCCTGACATACCCTGAGCAATCAAGTCGAAACCACCGCGCTCGCGATAAGGCCCAGTACGTCCAAACCCGGAGATCTCGCAATAGATCAGACCGGGGTTCAATTCATTCAAGGTGTCATAGTCAAGCCCAAGCCGCGCCATCGTATCGTGGCGATAGTTTTCAATAACGACATCCGCCTCTTGCAACAGTTTCAACAAGACTGCCTTGCCCTTCTTATGCTTCAGATCAAGCGCGATGCCTCGCTTGTTGCGATTCATCATCATGAACGCCGCTGATTCTCCTTCAATAGCGGGCGGCAGAAATCGTCGACTGTCATCACCGCTGCCAATTTTTTCGACCTTGACAACATCGGCGCCCATATCAGCCAGCATCAATCCACACACCGGACCTGCCATGATGTGTGCAAGCTCGATGACACGCAGACCGGTCAACGGACCCTGTTTGACAGCATCGTCAGATGATTCGTATTTGTTGTCAGTCGTCGCGGTCATTTCAAGTGAATCGGTCAGCGACCTTGCCATTGAGGCTTGCGCTTGTTGAGAAACGCATCCATACCCTCACGAAAATCATGACTGGTGTAACACTGGATAATCAGGTCATCCCCTTCAACCGCTGCGGCATGTTCACGCAAACGACGCAGACCTTCCTTTGACGCAGCGATGGTCAACGGTGCATTGCCATGCATGACTTCGCAGAGTGCATGGGCTCTGTCCAGGGGATCGGCCACCGATTCATTGACAAGACCAATCATCAATGCCTCATCCATTTTTATCAGTCGCGACGTCATTAGAATTTCCCGTGTTCGGGATGCACCCAGGAGTTCTACCAGGCGTGACAAGTTACCGACCGAGAGACAATTACCCAGGGTGCGGGCAATCGGAAAACCAAAGCGAATGTCATCACTGGCGATTCGTAAATCACAACAGGCCGCGATTGCCGCGCCACCACCCGTACAGGCACCGCGAATGGCCGCAACGGTCGGGATTGGCAAGGATTCAAGCAAACCCAACACTCGATCCATGGTGCGTTCGTAACCTAATGCATCTTCCTCGCTACGAAAATCTCGAAATGCCGCTATATCAGTACCTGCAGCAAACGCTTTGTCACCCGCACCGGTGATAATCAATGAACGTATACCCAATGACTTGTCCAGCACGGACTCGCAGAGCTTCGCCAGTGATTCGTACATATCGAACGTCAGTGCATTCCTGGCTTCAGGCCGATTGAATGTGATGACACCGGTTTCACCCTTTTGCTGGAACTGCAGTTCCTCAGACATCGATACCACCTAGGTAAATTTCGCAAGCAAGCATTTTCGAAAAGGTCATTTGACTAGGAATAAAAGTAATGGACGAGGAACATCGGAACAGCCGGCACATAGGTGCATAACAAGAGCACCAGAAGCAGCACCGCTACAAAATAGACATTGACCTTGGAGACATCCCAAATGTTTGCCTTGGCAATCGAACAAGAGGTGATCAGCACCGACGCTACCGGTGGCGTCTGCTGACCAATGGCAAGATTCAGCGTCACGATCAAACCGAAATGCACCGGATCAATACCGGCTAGCTCAATCAGTGGAATAACAATCGGTACAACCAGGATGATGGCAGCAACGGAATGCAGAAAGAATCCAATGATCAGGAAAAATATATTGAGGATCGCCAGAATGACATACTTGTTGTCGGTCATCGCCATCAATGACTGAGCCAGCTCTTGCGGTATCTGTGCCCTAGTCAGGAACCCACCCATCAAAACCGATGCGGCCACCAGCAACATGACAACAGCGGTCTGCATCCCGCCCTCGACCATAGCAGATCGAAGGCGTTTGAAATTCACTTCCCCGTAGTAAATACCCAATCCTAATGCCACGACAACCGCTAGTCCGGCCGCTTCAGTGGCCGTAACAAAGCCACCAAAAATTCCACCTAGAATAATCACGGGTAACAGAAATGTCGGTAAGGCTTCGAGAAAGGTTTCCTTGACTCGCTTGGTATTGAACGCGTCTTCCTTCGGCAAGTTGTACTTGCAGGCAAATGCGTAGGCAACAGCCATCAGCCCAACGGCTCCAATCAGTCCGGGCACTAAACCCGCGACAAACAATTGCTCGATACTGGCATTGGCAGATACCCCATAAACAATCATCGGGATGGATGGTGGAATGATGATCGCAAGTGATGCGGACGATGATGTGATGGCCGCCGACAAGGGCGACGAATAGCCGCGCTTTTTCATCTGCGGAATCATGACCGACCCAAGGGCCGCAACATCGGCTACGGCAGAACCTGATATCTCGGCAAAGAATAGCGACACACCAATGTTCACCATGCCCAATCCACCCCGAACAAAACCGATCAAGGCAGCGACAAAATTGATCAAGCGATCGGTAATACCACCGGCGTTCATGATGGCACCAGCCAATACAAACATCGGAATCGCAATCAATGAAAATTTGGTCGACCCGTCATACATATCGAGTGCCACGGTGACCAATGAACCCGCACCTTCAGTCATGACCAGACCAAAAATCGCGGCCACCGCTAAAGAAACAGCGATCGGTACATTGATAAAAATCAACAAGAGCAAAACGAGAAAAACGCCAAGGACCAGCATCAGCGCTTGCCCCCCATATCAGGGGTGACATTCGCAGAAGCATTCCCGGCAGCCGCCATTTCAGCGGCAATTTCCGCCTCGATGTCAGCATGTTCCGCCGACTCCCCATTGATCACCATCCTGAAATACTCAGGCATTGCCAACAATTCGCAGATGATGAACAAAGCGGCGCCTATAGGAATAACCGATTGTGTCAGCTGGACGGAGACCCAGCGTAGACTCACAAGGGAGTCTCCTTCGAGAATCAACACGACTTGCCACCCAGCCCAGGCAAGTAGTGCGAAGAATGCGATGAAAACAATTTCGGCGAAAATTGCCAGATAGAGACGAACCGGCATTGGTATCGCTAGCAACACGCTGTCAAACCCGATGTGCTTTCGTTTGAGCACTGCCAAAGCACCACCATAATAGGTGATCCAGGCGAGCCCAACGCTGGCCACTTCGTCGTACCAGGAAAGCGACGCATCAAGCTTTCGATAGATGACTGCTACAACAACGATTACCGTTAACGCCACCATCAAGAACATCAAAAACCATTCAAGTATGGAGGCGAGCGCTTGCGACAAACGATTCACACAAGTTCTCCCTATTCTATTCAGTACACTCTATTCACCACACAGTGGCGCACTGGAACCCACTCTCATGACAACTGCCATGAGAGTGGGATAAGTGGGCCAACAGAATCGATCGAAACTGTTATTTAGCGAGCGATTGAACCGTGTTAATCAGATCAGCTCCACCATCAACAGAACTGGCGAATTCGTCATAGATAGGTTTCGATGCAGCGATAAAGGCATCCTTGTCTGCTTCATTGACTTCCACACCACCCGCCTTCAGATTATCCAGAAGTTCGGTCTCAAGCTGCGCTGCCATCGCGTAGACGGCGTCTTGGGATTCAGCAGCAGCGGCTATCAGATCACTTTGTACATCTTCAGGTAACTTTGCAAAATGTTTTGCTGATACCAGTACATACGCGGGCGTATAGACATGACCGGTTATAGACAGATACTTCTGTACTTCCTGAAATTTAGCCGACCAGATTTGTGCATACGGATTTTCCTGACCATCGATAACACCCGTTTTCAATGCGGTAAAAACCTCAGAAAAAGCCATTGGGGTTGGGTTAGCACCGTAGAGTTTGAACATCTTCACCCGCCACTCCCCTTTAGGGGTTCTGAGTTTGATGCCATCAAGATCAGCCGGGACCGTAACCGGTCGCGTGTTATTCGTGATGTGGCGGAAACCGTTCTCAAAGTAGCTGAGAATCTTGTAGCCATTCTTTTCAGCCGCTGCATTGAACACGCTCTCACCAATTTCAGCCTGCACCGCTTTCATGTGGTCGCGCGACTTGATGATATAAGGCATTTCGAACACACCAAACTCATCGGCAACTGATGACATGACCGATGAAGGCAAGGCAAAGCTTACCTGGCCGAGTTTCAGCTTCTGTAACAGCTCCTTGTCTTTGCCCAACTGCGATGAGCCGAAAGCCTGTACTTCGGCTCTGTCGCCTAAGCGAGCATTGGCGTTTTTGACGAACTCATTGACGGATGCTTCGAACAGAGACCCCGGGTTCCCCACATGGCCGAACTTCAGTACCAGCTTTTCAGCCGATGCGGTCGTCGCACCTAGCGACAGCATACTGCCCAACAATGCTGCAACAAATGTCTTTCTCATCATGAAATTCTCCTCGATTTTCAATTAGCCGCTAGTGCGGATTTCAATGGCCCATGCAGACACCTGGATGACGAGCGAACTTACGCCGCTTTTGTCTGTGCCTCACGGGTGGACTTCAAGTAATCAAGTGCGCTCTGAACACCTCCAGCGCGATGGGGTACGCCAGCGAGATGCAAACCCATTTCAACGGCTGACAAGGTGCCGGCGAGAGTCACATCATTGATGTCGCCAAGGTGTCCGATACGAAAAACCTTGCCAGCGACTTTGGACAGACCGTTACCAAACGAGGTATCGCACTCAGCGAGAATTACCGCACGCAACTGATCAGCATCACTGCCTTCGGGCACTCGAACAGCGGTTAGTACGGGCGAATGTTCAGCATCGTTCTGGCACTGAACTTCAAGGCCCCAAGCTTCAACGGCCAGACGCGTCGCCGCAGCATGGCGAATATGCCGGGCAAAGACTTTTTCAAGACCTTCTTCTTCGAGCATATCGATTGCCTCGGCCAGACCGAACAACAGATTGGTCGACGGTGTATACGGAAAGTAACCACGTGCATTGGCTTCGATCATCTCTGTCCAACCCCAATAGGCGTTGGGCAGTGTTGCATTGGCGCTGGCTTGCACAGCCTTCTCACTGACCGCATTGAACGATAATCCAGGTGGCAGCATCAGCCCCTTCTGCGAACCAGAAACCGCGACATCAACACCCCACTCATCGAATCGAAAGTCAGCAGATGCCAGACCTGAAATGGTGTCAACCAACAGCAAGGCAGGATGCCCGGTCGCATCCATCGCCTTTCTGATATCGGCGATTCTTGATGTACATCCCGTCGACGTTTCGTTATGCACAACGCAGACGGCTTTGATGCTGTGACTGGCATCGGCTAGCAAGGACTTTTCAACAAGCTCCGGGTCGGCGCCACGTCGCCAGTCAGTCTCGATCAACGTCGGTTGCAAACCAAGCTTCAAGGCCAGCGCTTGCCATAACGAGGCGAAGTGACCGGTCTCTACCATCAGAAGCTTGTCGCCGGGACTCATCGTATTGACCAGTGCTGCCTCCCAGGCGCCAGTCCCCGAGGAAGGGTAAATAATGACCGGCTGAGTGGTCTTGAAGATGCGCTTGATCCCCGAAAGGACGCGGTTCCCTAGATCGGCAAAACCAGGACCTCGGTGATCGATGACCGGCATATCAATCGCGCGAAGTATTCGATCCGGCACCGGGCTGGGGCCCGGTATCTGTAGAAAATGACGGCCAGCTTGTCGCATATCGGTAGCTCCGCGGTTGCCCGGACGAGGTTGATTAATATGAATTTTGAATTCATTATTAAGTAACTGAGCAGCAAAAAGCAATGACTATCGACACGCACTCCGAATTACGACGCCGCCTGAGTAAGGAGTTGGCCGGTGAGGTTCACGGAGATCTGTTCACTCGTGGCCGCTATGCCACCGACGCCTCGATCTATCAAATGATGCCCGCCGGCGTTGTTCTGCCCCGCAGTATTGAAGATATTCAGGCAACGCTAAACCTTGCCCGCGAATTCGAGATGCCAATCACCGCACGTGGTGGTGGAACCTCGCAATGTGGTCAGACGGTCAACTCAGGATTGATCATCGACAATTCCCGCTACCTTAATCAGTTGATTGAACTTGATGTAGCGAACCGTCGTTGTCTGGTACAACCGGGCATTGTACTCGACGAGCTAAACCGTTTACTAAAACCCCATGGACTCTGGTTTCCTGTCGATGTTTCAACCGCATCACGTGCAACGATTGGCGGTATGACCGCGAACAACTCCTGTGGCCAGCGTTCGATTCACTACGGCACGATGCGTCATAACGTACAGGCAATCGATGCGATCCTGCCATCGGGTACAAGCATGCGTTTTGACACCATCAATCCATCACTAACCGGCATGAGCGGTGCCAAACATGACTTGGCCAAAGATCTTCTCGATCTAGCCAGGCAGAATGCAGAGACCATCAACGAACGCTTTCCATCGGTACTACGTCGCGTCGGCGGTTATAACATCGATGCGCTTCTGGCATCCAACAATGACGTATCCCACAATGACATCAACCTATCGCACTTGCTGGTGGGCTCTGAAGGCACACTGGCCTACTCAACCACCATAGAATTGAAACTCTCGCCATTGCCGCAGGATCGGGTACTGGGTGTTTGTCATTTCCCCACGTTTTATCAGGCAATGGATGCAACCCAGCACCTGGTGAAGCTTGGCCCACATGCGGTAGAGCTTGTTGATAGCACGATGATTCAGCTTGCTCGCGATATTGACATTTACAAGCCATCAGTTGATGAATTTGTAAACGGTAACCCCGCCGCTGTATTACTCGTCGAATTCGCCTTTGAAACTCATGATGAAAACCTCAAACAGTTAACACGATTGCACGAACAAATGGGTGATCTAGGTTTCAGCTGGGACGGCAAGGACAAGCAATGGGGTGGCGTTGTCGATGCAATAGACAGCGATATGCAAGCGCGTATCGGTGAGGTTAGAAAAGCTGGCCTGAATATCATGATGTCAATGAAGTCCGAAGGCAAACCGGTATCGTTTGTTGAGGATTGCGCGGTCGACTTACCCGACCTGGCAGAATTCACCGCCGGCTTGACCGAGGTATTCGACGCGCACGGAACACCCGGCACCTGGTATGCACATGCATCGGTCGGTTGCCTGCATGTCAGACCTGTGCTGAACATGAAACTTGAAAAAGATGCCAACACCATGCGAGAAATCGCCGAAGAGGCCTTCGATCTCGTTCTGAAGTACAAGGGCTCGCATTCCGGGGAACATGGAGACGGCATTTCACGTTCCGAATTCCATACCAAGATGTTTGGCGCAGACATGGTCACGATCTTTGCCGATGTCAAACGACAATTTGATCCGGACAACTTGTTCAACCCCGGCAAGATCGTCAATGCGCCGCGCATGAATGACCGGACCTTGTTTCGATATCCGCCGAACTACAAGATGGTGTCGATTAAACAAGCGCTTGATTGGTCTGAGTGGAGTGGCGCCAGTGGTGGCTTGCAAGGCGCCATCGAGATGTGCAACAACAACGGCGCCTGTCGCAAGATGAAAGGCGGTGTCATGTGCCCATCATATCGGGTTACCCAGAATGAAAAGGATGTCACCCGTGGGCGCGCCAACACACTACGCCTTGCCTTGTCAGGCCAGCTGGGCGTCGGTGCTTTAAGCTCAGATGCAATGCAGGACACGATGAAACTATGCGTATCTTGTAAAGCATGCAAGCGTGAATGCCCAACCGGCGTCGACATGGCAAAGATGAAAATCGAAGTACTCGCCGCGCGCGCTCGTTCCCATGGTTACAGCTTGCATGATCATCTTGTCGCACACCTGCCACGCTATGCACCAGTGGCAGCAAAATTGAGCACCCTGATGAACCTGCGTAACTCATCACCACTCTTGGCAAAATTACTTGAGCCCATCACTAATTTTTCTGCCCATCGCGCATTGCCTAAATGGTCGTCCACTCCCTATCGGGATGACACGACTCATCAAGATGGGAAACGGGATGTGGTGTTGTTGGCCGATACCTTCAACACCTGGTTTGAACCGGAGAAACTTCGCGCGGCGCGCCGAGTTCTTGAAGCGGCTGGTTATCGGGTAAATCTCGCTCAGCTACCCGGGGAACGTAAGTTGTGCTGCGGGCGTACCTACCTCGCGACCGGCATGTTGAAACATGCCAAGCGTGAAGCAAAACGTATGGTCGACGCACTGTTACCGTGGGCTGACAAGGGTGTTCCTGTTGTCGGTCTTGAACCAAGCTGCCTGTTGACCTTGCGAGATGAATACAAGGTTCTTATACCGGGCATAAATACCGATACGGTTGCAGAAAAAGCCATGCTGCTCGAAGAGTTGATTGTCGACGATCACCATCAGGGGCGACTCAATTGGATACTCAAGGCACCAGCCGCTACGGCACTGGTGCACGGACATTGCCACCAAAAAGCGCTAGGAGCATTTTCTGCTGTTCAACAGTGTCTTGAATTGATCCCTGACATGAATGTGAAGCTGATTGAATCAAGTTGCTGTGGCATGGCCGGCGCTTTTGGTTACGTTCGGGATACAGCAGAGGTATCCATGCAGATGGCGGAGCTTGATTTATTACCTGCCGTACGCAATGCTGATAAAGAGACGTTGATCGTCGCTGATGGCACCTCGTGTCGTCACCAGATTGCCGATGGCACAACACGCCAAGCCATCCACGTCGCCGAAGTGCTGCTCATGGCGTTGGAAAATGGCTCAAGGAATGAAATCGTCGACCCGCTTGACGAACATCACACAGTTACTAGTAAAAGCCGAGTTACAGGCCAACCTGCAGTTGGAGATGCAACATGAGTGCACTTGATCGAGTCACATCCATCAAACGACCGTCCTTGCATGAGGAGTTGACTGATCGGTTGAGGACCATGATTGTTGAAGGCGTGCTCGCCGCCGGTGAAAAAGTCCCGGAGCGAGCCTTGTGCGAAAAACTCGGCGTTTCCCGCACACCCATGCGTGAGGCGCTGAAGGTGCTGGCCGCCGATGGTCTTCTTACTCTCGAGCCCAACCGTGGCGCACGGGTACGCGCGATTACGCTTGACGATCTCGAAGAAGTCTTTCCGTTGATGGGCGCACTTGAAGCACTCGCAGGAGAGCTTGCCTGTGCCAATATCAGCGATAGGCAAATGTCCGAACTGCAAAAAACTCATGAGTTGATGATCGAACGTTTTCATGCGAGCGACATGTCAGGCTACTTCCGGCACAACCAACGAATTCACGAGATCATCATGGAAGCCGCGGGTAATGCGACCTTAAACTCAATGTACCAGTCGCTTGCCGTCAGAGTACGTCGCGCACGTTATCTTGCGAACATGAGTAGCGAACGCTGGCAACAAGCGGTCGATGAACATGAAGAAATCATCACGGCATTGGATGCACGTGATGGCCAACTACTCGGCGCCATTCTAAAACGCCATCTGGCAAATAAATTCGCGACCGTCCGACAGTGGCTGCTAGATCAGGAAAATAACGGCTCAAGTACCAACAAAAACTCTTGATAGCTTTTAATCTAATGAGACCCCTTTAATCTCATGACACTCTTAACTCAATTAATCTCAACTGACTAACAAACCATGCAATTGACACTCGCCCAAGCAAAAGACATCATCAAGCACGCATTAGCCGAACAAGAAAAACAAGGCTTCAAACCCCTGGCCGTTGTTGTACTGGGCGCCGGTGGCTCTATTAAAGCCAGTGAAAGCCAGGATGGCACCAGCCTTGTCCGGCCCAAGGTTGCACACGGCAAGGCGTATGGTGCCTACGCAGTCGGCTTGGGATCACGCGCCCTGTTTGAACGAGCCAAGGTCGAACCTTTTTTCATCCAGGCAATGAATTCCTTATGCGATGGTGCTTTGGTACCTGTACCCGGGGGCGTACTGATTCGTTCTACCGATGGCGAACTACTCGGCGCCGTAGGTGTTACTGGTGATATCTCGGATAACGATGAACAATGCGCTGTCGTAGGTATCGAGGCTGTTGGCCTGGTTGCTGATGTTGGTTGACACTAAAGTATTGACCGGCAATTTTTAATTTCGCGAACTCTTGAAAACAGAGCGAGCATCGTTTCCTGATTCAGTTAATCTATTGCACCACCGTGCTATCTTTTGAATACTGAACGGTCGCAGAGTTCTCTCAATATTCGACATGTTCGAGAAGTAGAAATATGAAACAATAGAGCTAGGCCGCAAGCGTGAGGCTTGCGATAAAATTCCTGACTGAGAGAGTAAGCTACCGTGTTACGCATCGGCATATTATCTACTGCAAACATCGGGATAACTCAGCTTATCCCTGCTATCCAAAATGCCTCCAATTGTGTGGTTTCAGCTGTCGCCTCGCGCGATATAAAAAAAGCCCGCAAGTTAGCCAAACAGATAGATGTTCCGTTAACATTCGGTTCCTACGAAGATCTTTTGGCATCTGATGAAATAGATGCTGTGTACATCCCTCTGCCTACTTCGCAGCATGTTGAATGGACGATCAAGGCGGCTGATGCAGGTAAGCATGTATTGTGTGAGAAGCCAATATCGCTGGATGCAGCAGATATTAAAACCTTGATAAAAGCACGGGAGCGCAATGGTGTTGTCGTCTCCGAAGCGTTCATGGTTACTTATCACCCGCAGTGGTTTAAGGTGAAGGAGCTGATTCGAAAAGGCTCGATAGGTCAGTTAAAGCACGTGCAGGCTTCATTCACCTACTTCAATAAAGATGCGGACAATATGCGCAACCGTGTTGATCTTGGTGGTGGAGTGATACCCGATATTGCCGTCTATCCCGTAGTGGCAACTCGCTTTGCGACTGGCGTAGAGCCTAAAAAATTACAATCAACGGTTGAGTTTGATTCAAAATTTAAGACTGATTGCTACGCGACTGTTAACGCGAAATTTAAAGATTTTGATATGAGTTTTTATATCTCTACGCAAATGGCCTTGCGGCAGAGTATTGTTTTTCATGGTGATAAGGGGTTTATTGAGCTTACTGCGCCGTTTAACTCGAATCTATATGAAGGCGATGAGGTCCGATTGCACAATCGGGATCACTCCGAATACCGTGCGTTCAGCTATACAGGCGTGAATCAGTATCAGTTACAGGTTGAAGCGTTTGCACGGGCATGCGCTGGTAAAAAACAGGATATTTTCACGCTGGAAGATTCTCATGCGAATCAACGTGTGATTGATGCAATTTATAAATCTGCAAAGAAAAATGCGTGGGTGAAGGTATAGGGTTTAGCTTTGCGAGACTTCTCCCCTGGCGGGGAAGATGTTGTTGTTGCCCTGTGGGCGGCTGATGTGAGTGACATTTCCTGCCACGGCCCAGATTCCATCTCGTGAGGCTCGAAAACAGAATTCGATTTGATAGTCATCGAATGTTTCACCAATAATCAAATGCGGTCCATTATCTGAAACATAACTTTTCTTGTTCTCGAATATCATCCAAGCTTCATAATTGGACATAGGGAATGCTCTTGTACTGGTTTTACCCATCCTACTTTAGTACGTAAAGACTAATTTGTAGGTTGGCTTTAATCACTGAGGTGGGTATAACGCGAAATGCCCATCGAAACTACATCACATTGGCAAAAGCTTTACGGTTACCCATCGGACCAAAACGCGATCCAGAACGCCCACTTGTGGCCTGATCAAATGGCACGCCACTGATGACCACATCCTGTCCAACGCTGTTAAGCAATGTATGAGAGTAGTATCAAACACCGGCACTGACACATTGCCCTGATTCAGATAAAACTACAGATCAAGATTAGCAGTATAGTGCTCACACACGCACTGGACACTCGACAGATGTTTGTTTTACAGACATGCCTATCAACAGAATATAACCGTCAACTTATTGAATTCTGATGGGCTACATACTCGCCAGCATATTAGCCTCGACGATGATTCTCGTGCTGTTTCGATGGATGCAGCATTCAAACGCGGTTACTCGTCATTCAATCGTGGTCAGCTACTTGACATCAGCTACCGCTGGGGTCTTTCTGTTTGATGTTGACTGGAGTCTCAGTACTCAGGGATGGTTCTGGCCAGCTGCTCTTGAGGGTATAGGCTTCTATATCGTTTTTCGGATGATGGCACTAACAACCCAACAAGCAGGAATTACAGTTGCAAGCATCGCAACCAAAATGAGTGTCGTTATACCCACACTCATTGGAATAGTCGCATTGGGAGAGTCTGCCAACACACTCAAAATTGGTGGACTGATCCTCGGCATTGTGTCCGTTTTTCTAGCGTCCGGGACGCGCGTCAAAGTAGCAACATGGTTTCTGCCATTGCTGGTTTTCGTGTGTACTGGTTTGATCGATGCCAGCTTTAAACTCTTTCAAGTATGGGGACTGACAGATGCGCAGTTTCCAGGCTTCGTGGTTACTATATTTGGGTTTGCGTTTGTAGCAGCTGGCGTTCATCACGTTCTGCAACCTGACAGGATGATCAATCGAGCGAGTGTAGTCAGCGGTGCCGCACTAGGCTTAGCCAATTTAGGCACAGTGTATTTTGTGTTAAAAGCACTAGCGCAACCGGGCTGGGAGAGTTCTATCGTGTTCCCACTGAATAACTTCGGCATTGTGATGGTGTCGACGCTCACAGCGATTGTCTTTTTTGGTGAACGACCCGTCGTTGCAACCAAACTCAGTCTTTGCTTCGCCACCGCAGCTATTGTACTGCTGTATGCAGCAAGTTAGCTTTCGAAGAACATTCCTGATAGCGTTACCCACAACACGCTTTGATTTGTGAACTTGTAGTGACGTCAGAAACGCTGCGATCCAGCACGTTCATCACCATGATGGCTGTACGAATCTGTTTACTTTTTTGGATCTTGACCACCGGCTGCTCATAACACAGCACTACGTAGCTTGCCGGGCGCTGCGCCAGGCGTTACGTTTTCTTGATATCGATGATGTCGTAGTCGTCTTCTGTGTGCCCCTCCATGCCCAGCAGCGGCAATCGGATGTTTTTTACCGGCACAGAATCATCAAAGCGTAAACCGCTCTCGGTTACACAGACCTCGGGACGAACCTTAGGGCCCACACCGCGCTCATAGGTGATTTTTTTGTTTTGGCCTAACATCTGGCTTATCCTCAGGCGGTTTATATTCCTCGCCCAATGACAGTTGGTACGGGTTCGGCTCTACAGTCGGTCTCAGGCTCCGGGAAAACGGGGCTCACGTTATCGCCGACGTACCGGAATAAGTAAGGAGTAATCCACTATGACTATTCGCGATGGCCTTGTGATCTTTGATTGCGATGGCGTTTTGATCGACAGCGAATCGATCGCCTGCGGCGCTATCTCTGAGACGCTGGCTGATTTCGGCATTTCGATGTCACAATCAGAAGCACTGGATGCCTTCGTAGGCAAGAGCGAGAACGATGTTCGGCTAGACCTGCGAACACGCGGTCTTGAGGACTATGATAATTACGTAGCTTCCTGGCGCGAAAATCTGTACGCAGCGTTTGCCACAGACCTGAAGACTATTCAAGGTATCGAGGCACTGATAGAACAGCTTGAAGCACCTATGTGCGTCGCTTCCAACAGTTCTCATGAAAGACTGGAGCGTAGCTTGGGTACCACCTCAATTTGGCCGCACTTTAGCTCGCGCGTCTACAGCGCCGAGGATGTAGAACACCCAAAGCCTGCTCCAGATTTAATACAACACTGTCTTTCCAGTTGCAACGCACGTCCGGAAACGAGCATTATGATCGATGACAATGCCAGCGGCTTGATTGCAGCACTTGCAGTTGGTGCAACGCCGATTGGCTTTGTCGATCCGAATGATCCACGCCCGAATCGCGAGCAAATTCTACGCGAGGCCGGAGCAGAAATTGTAGCGACCGGCTCAGAAGGTCTTTTGCGCGCTTTAAAATCTCTTTCCGTACCATTCAGGAATTCCTAATGTCTACAATAACAATCTCTGACGCGACGAAAGTCTATGGTGGCAAAGTCACTGCGCAGCACGGTACAAACAAAAAGGGTTAGACTATCGGCTCGACCATCGGAGATAAAGAGCATGGCTATAACTGTGATGTTAGAAGTTCAGGCGCAACCGGAAAAGGCTGCTGAATTAAAACAGGTGTTTAAGGAAATCCTTGTCGATACCCGGGCTTACGACGGCTGCATCAGCGTGGAGGTAACAGAAAATCAGGACGACACTGCGAATCTGGTGCTGCTCGAAAAATGGCAATCGCGCGCGCACTATGAAAAGTATTTCGCCTGGCGCGTCGAATCCGGTGCAATAGACACCCTGGGCACGTTCCTGGCACAACCTCCATCCATTCGCTACTACGACACCATTGACGCGTGAAACTACCTACATAGTTTGCAAACACAAGCTCGCGCGTCTACAGCGCCGAAGATGTAGAGCGCCCAAAGCCTGCTCCGGATTTAGTACAACATTGTCTTTCCAGTTGCAACGCACGTCCGGAAACGAGCATTATGATCGATGACAATGCCAGCGGCTTGATTGCAGCACTTGCGGTTGGTGTAACGCCGATTGGCTTCGTCGATCCGAACGACCCACGCCCGAATCGCGAGCAAATTCTACTGGAGGCCGGAGCAGAAATCGTAGCGACCGGCGCCACTGGTCTTTTGCACGTTTTAAAATCTCTTTCCGTACCTTTCAGGAATTCCTAATGTCTACAATAACAATCTCCGCCACGCTTGAACACTGACCAGTAGCCTTCGATTGGTACTGGTGTGATAGCCAAGCGATTGTCGTACTCGTCTTGGGTATGGTTCACAGATTGATGGGCTGCGAACTGCTTACTTCGCTATCGCTTGTGCTTCGTACCTTTAATATCTAAATTTCTAATGCGAAAAAACCACCGGGTTAACCCTAAGCACTACCTGTATGAAAGCCCGGTTAATCCCGATACGAACTATCAGTTTTATCCAGCATAGCTTTAAGTTGCTCAAAGTATGCATAAGCGGTGTCAGAATATTGCTCCCAGCCAAGTGCAGTTTTTTCAGCTATTTCATCTGACAAAATACTTAATGGTTGACCAGTGGAGTAAGCGAGTATCATTGTTTTTGCTGAACGTTCCAGGAAGTAAAGATGTTCAAAGGCCTCTGCAACGGTTTGACCGACCACCGAGACTCCGTGGTTACCCATCATCATGATCGAGTGATTGCCAAGCGCGGAAGCTATCCGCTTGCCTTCGTTTTCATCATCGGCGATACCGCCAAACTCGAGGTCAATGGCAATGCGATTAAAGAAGCGAGCTGTGTTTTGATCTATGGGTTTGATTGATGGGTCTTTGAGTCCTGAAAGTGCGGTGGCGTAAGGGGGGTGACAATGTAGCAGTACGCGAGCGTGGGGTGCGGCTGCATGAATAGCGCCGTGAATACACCAGGCTGACGGGTCGGGTGCGTCGGGCTTGTTCATTGCCTCTTTATCGTCAGTATGTAGCTTAAGTAGCTCACTCGCTTTGATAGTCGAGAAATGTTTCCACTTCGGGTTTAGCAGAAATGTTTTACCATCGTCGGAAATAGCTGCGCTGAAATGATTGGCTACAGACTCATGCCAGTCGAAATGTACAGCCAGTCGAAAAGCGGCTGCCAGATCGACTCGCAGGGCTTGTTCTTCTGAAGTGAAGTTGCTGATGTTTGATGCAGTAGTGGCCATGTCTGCTCCAATCCTCTGAGTACGGTCTCAGTTTATCTGAAATGTTACGGCCAAGATCCGGGATTGTGTTCGGATTCAGAATGCTACTGCGGCACAATGCATGATTCACCCAATCGTTCCTCGCACTTGATAATTACAGAGACTAACGGCAAATTCCCTGTTTCGAATCCACTGCTATCAAATAGTGTAGCGCTCATCAGCGGAAACTGATTCTCCACCGGCGCTAATAAAAGACGAGAACCATCAGCAGCAGAAATATCGATAAAACCTGTGTGAAAATAAAATTCTGAAGCAGGTGATGTAATGATGAAATCAGGCAGTTCCGGCTCTTGTTCAGGAGGTCCGAACCACTCGATGTCGACCCAATAGTCATTGCCAAACCTTAAATTCGCATTAACTTTCACCGGGCTATAGCCAGACCATTCGGCATTGATGTTAAAGCTAGACTCCATAACTCCATCCACGAACATCAAATCACAAAAAAAACGGCCAATGACGTTTGTTGTTTCCTCTTCAAAGGTAGTGACACAAGCAACATCTTGGTTTCCAATGTCAGGTCCATATTGGAAACGAACTGATGAGAAGTAGCTATCGACAATGGCGTTATCGAGTCGATTATCGGTATCAATCGAAAACAACGGCGCGAAGCCCTGGTAGCTTGCTACGAATGATGGAGTTGAAATTTCGTTGGAATCGCTACCGTTGAAAGTTACACTACCTTGCAGCGAACGGTCCTGTGCAAAACTGACATTTGATAACGGCGCTGCCGAGTAGGTAAAAGCGCCTCTTGAACCTAATCTTTCTCGAAACGTGCCACTGTAAAAACCATTTAAACTACTGCACTGATCCAGCTGATATACAGTACTTAACGAACTTGCATTGAATTCTTGAGTGATTAAGCCTTGATTAGAACAACCAAAGAGCGACGCACCCCCTTCGATTTCTTCCAAAAAACTAAATTCGTTGAAAGGCAGTGGTGACTCTCGAGTAGGGACAAAGTCTGCATCCCCAAACAGAAGCTCCGAGGGCTGATCAGCATTTATCCAAGGTAGAATCTGGTCAATAACATCAAGATAGTTGCCTGCATTCAGTAGCGGTGTATTTTCATCTGATTGGTTAAGCAAAGAATTCGAAAAAATAGCGGAGACTGTATCAGTGGACAATTGATTCAAGGTTGCAACCTCGTGCCAATTGACCGTTGCGTTTCCGCCTAGATCAGCAACAACCTGAAGCACTCCGCTTCCATCGGCATCCACGGCGAGTTGGTAAATACTTTGAGCAACATAATCATGAGTCGCCAGCAGTTCACCACTTGATAAATCAAATGTTGCTAACGCCGAGCCTTCGCCTGCCAAGGACCTAGCCCACGGCATGAAACCTAGCGTTATGAGAGGGCTTGCGCTTTCAGACTGATGCACAGCAACCGGTACTGGATTTTGTGCCACCTCTCTTGCATTTTCCACATCACTTGTCAATAAGGAATTTGGTAAACTTATCGTACGAACAAACTGGCCACCTTTCTGAAATACAGATGCCTCGTACTGATTCAATCTTTGTTCGAACGTCATACTGGTAGCAAGCGGAAAACGATCAGCGACCAAAACAAGCCAATCGTCAGTTACCATTACCGATTCAATTTCATTAGTATCATTGGAGCCCGGCAAGACAAAGCTCCACCACAAACTGCCGTCAGCCAAAGTCGCCGATAATTCACGTGTTTCCGGGTTAACACAATATATCGTATTCTCATTGTCGACAGCTCCCGTGCATCGCGCCGGTAACGTAAGGGCAGGTTCGCTGCGAAACGTTAAACCCTCTCCAACATCACCTAATTCAACGGGATCAGGATTGCCGATTAGATCGATGTCTAAATCTAGTTCACCGGCACTCGGAGTTTCAGTAGTTGGTGTCACATCAACTGATGTTTCATCAACTGGTGTTTCATCGACGGGTACTACTATGGTTTCATTGGTAGAATTTTGTATCGGTTGTGAAGTTGATGTTTCAGTACCTAACGATTCCCCGCCTGCTCCACAACCAATTTGAGCCACTGCCGCTGCGATAATTACCACCCAGCGATTGAATCTCATTGCTACTGCTCCTTGCTACCATTTGAAACGAAGAGTTCATTGTATACCAGGGCTAGTCACTGTCCTTGCGTACCTAGTTAGCAATTTTTAAAAATGGTAAAAAAACCCATTACTTCGTCATTTAATGTTGTCGCGAGTCGTGACACTGTATTAACACGAGAGGCTATCGATGACCTGTCTGTGGCAGCACGCACGCACCCTATGCCTTTCTAGGGCAAAGCATAAGCTCCCATCGTAGTACATTCGAATCAGAGTATTATTGAGCTGGGAGTCTTGCTGGCTGCTCCGTTACCCGATCATTTCAGCGTAAGCGGGCGAGTCGACGGATTCAACACTGTCGATACTCAAATCTCTTTCAACAACGGAGATCAGTCGCGTTGCGATGGTTTTGTAGCCGTCATGAAGAACATAACGAATCTCATAGTCGCCAATCTCAGCGGGCATGTGTAAGTTGAGTGGGCTTCCCTGGGGGGAGGTTCTGGTTAACGTGATGGGCTCAGATTCTCCCTGCCTTGCAACCGCAATGTAATCCTGTTCTAAATCTGGCCCGGTCCACTCACAACAATATATGTGGCCTGCAGGCCCGTTTCGTCAGCCTTCAGTGTTGCAGTCAAGTCCGGTTGTTCAACCGGTTTGCTGACTTCAATCAGTGCGTCGTTGAGCTCTGATGCTGTGCTGACAGATAGTTCTCCCTGAGTATCAGCATGCAATCGTAAACTCAGCATGCCTCGCAGCAACGGGTTGAGTGGCAGTTGCGTGTACCGCGTTTAATCTAGCAAGCAAATCTTCACCACGCTGCAGCATCAGTGCAAAAGCGCGACTGTTACGACGTTGTGTTGGTAGCTGTCGAATTCGATGGATCAGACAGGACAGCTCACTTCGAGACTCGCCGTAACGACCGGTTTCCAACAGCAACTCACCGCGTTGTAAACGCCAGTTCAACAACGAGCTATTGCGGGCGAGTACTTTTTCTGCCCGTTGTAGTGCCGCATCGTGATAACCCGATTCAAGTTCAAGCTGGTAGGCAATGTTGTGTAGACTGACAGGATTTCCAAGCGCAACAGCGCCTTTGTCAAGAATAGCAACTGCTCTTTCGATGTTCAGTTTGCTACTGCCATCTGCGTTAACTATTTGTGCCAACTCAATGTAGTGTTCCGGTCTCGGTTTACTGAGCTGATGTATCGCGCGCTCAAAAACTACAATGGCTGGTTCAATCTGTCCGATTCCTGCCAAAGCACGTGCGAAGTGAAGGCTCGCACGTGCGTTATCCGGCTGCAGATCCAGCAGGCGTGTTGACCACTTAATCGCCATAAAAAACTGATGTTGATCGAGGTGCAGTTGTGCTCTTCCGAGCATCATTTCTGAATTTTCCGGTTCTTTGTCAGCTACTACCTGGTAGTCGTGTAGCGCTGCATCCCAATTTTTCTGTCGACGATGCAGATCAGCGCGCAACAGCAGCAACTCTGCAGACTCACTATGCACTGACTGATCGAGCTTATGCTCCAGATGTTGTATTCTGGATTGATGGGATTCGTGTGCATTGGCGTTTATGCAGAGCGCCAGAGCGATCAAGCTAATGGAAAAACGCAATGCCTGTGGAAAGTTAACAATCACTATCTTGCCCTGATCGTAGCGGTATAGTCAGTGATACCGTCGGTATTCCACACGCCGATGAAATAGCTGGTGTTCGCTTCCAATGTGCCTTCCCAGACACCGGGGTTTGTACCCCGGATGGTCGAACTTACATTCGTTCCATCTGCGCGATTAACCCGAAATCGAACATCTGCATTGTCGTTTGTCGACAATACCGAAATAGTATGATCGCCGGCCTGTACCGACTCGAAATCCAATCGCACCCACCGAGGTGCTTGATTGCGGGTCGCGTCGAGTGTCCCCTGGCCAATCAATATGTCCGCAGGGCGAAAGGGTTCAGGGTTGGTGGCATCGGTTTCGAGCGTGGCAGTTACATTTGCTGATCCGGATGCAGACCAGACGCCCAAATAATATTGTTCCGAGTTATCGAGTACACCGGTCCATGCAGCAGGTGAATTACTATTGATCGTTTCAATACGCTCGGCGCTTGTTCCTGGCCGGTCACGGAACAGTGTGTATCGAATATCTGCGTTACCGCTCCAGCTCAGGTTGATTGTATGTGTGCCAGTCGTTATTGGATTGAAATTTATACGAGTCCAGCGACTACCGGTCACTCTGTCGTGATCCAGTGCTACCGTGCCTATTACGACAGAATTTCCAGAGTCTGACGGGTGCACAATACGAAAGCTGTCAAGCACACTGCCTTCATCGTTCATGAAGATTGCATCAAGCGTGTTGCCGTTTACATCGACGACCATGGATCCAAGTTCAATCAGATTCGAAACCATCACCGGATGATCCAACGGCGCATTTGATATTTGTCCGGAACTGCCGGTCACCGAGTAAACTGAACCGGTGTTTGCGCTGGACTGCTTGGTGTATGCACCGTCTCCGTCAGAATCACCGTCCCCTGCATCCAGCACAAACGTATCACTGAACGTGTCGCTGGTGCCGTAGTGACCGTTAATCAGCATTGATCGTTCATAGGAATGGCTGTGCCCTGCAAGTACCAGATCGACGCCGTGTGATTCAAGAATCGGCAGGAAGTTTTCACGCATTTGTTGAAGCCGCCATTCAGCATCAGAATCGTGTGAACCTTTACTGTATGGCGGGTGGTGCCAGAACGCTATGAGCCACTCCTGTGTATTGGCTGCAAGATCGTTCTCCAGCCACGTTGCCATAGCCCCGTTGACCGACCTGTTAGTATCGTGTGAATCGAGAGATACGAAGTGAATATTCGCGTAGTCAAACGAGTAGTAGGCTTCAGTTCCCGAGGCGACGCCGCCTGATTCTGCATTACTCGGCAGAGTGAATATATCGTAGTAGTCACCGGACTGACTTTCGGAGTCAGCCGAATGCGCATCGTGGTTACCCAGAGTCGGCCATATTACTGAATTGCGCAATATGTCAGGATACATATCGAACACGGCTGCCTGGTATTCGTCGTCTGTACCAAAGTCATAGGCATTGTCGCCCAGCATCAACAGCACATCGGCGTGAGTTCCGCCGTTGAACCGGGTAAATGCATTACGCACCGCGGCCGCGTTTGCATCTGCCGTCCCACTGTCACCGAGTACCCAGATCCGGGTGGCAGCAGGGCTACCGGTTGCCGGATGCGTATCGAAATACGGATTATCGCCAGTTGTGTAATTACCACCGCTATCACCAATGCTGTAATAGTAACGGGTATCAGGCGTTAAACCAGTGAGCCTTATGCTGTGCTCAGTAGATGTTATTGAATTATTGGCGATTCGATCGAGGTTGTCTGGATTCGTGCCATAGCGAATAACGGAATCCCTGTTGCTGTCAGTGCGCCAGCGAACCACAATGCCGGTTGCAGATGATTGTTGTAGATAAGGTCCACGAACAACCGGGCTGTCCGTTAGCTGCAAATCGAAACTTAAATCCAAAGCGCTGCGGTTGGTCAGATGAACTTCGGCCGCCAGAATATTAGTCCCGAGTTCCAATGATTGAGGGCTTATGGTAGTTGTCAGCAAACGGGATTCATCCGGGCCAAGTACGGCAGCAGATGCGCGTGTATTGGCATTGACAGCACCAGCGGGCATATTGTCCCGGAAAACTTCCTCACCATTCAGGTAAACAACCACGCCGGCATCGCGGCGAACGCGCAGGGTCAGAGGCTCAGAAGGTAATGTCGACACATCGAACTGATGTCGAAAATAGGTAGTGATGGGTTTGCTTACAGCTACTGCGCCATTTACGAGTACCGTAACTTCATCGCCATCACCGTAACCCAGTTCTCCGAACCCACCGGGCCATGCATTGTCATTGAAACCACGAGACTGCCATCCGCTTTGCGGCGTCGTACCATCGTCCAGATACTTCCAATTTGCACCCAACGGAACCAAGTCTGCTGCTGCAGGTTGCATCGACAGCAATCCTGTAAACACTAATAGTAACGTCCTGAACAGGATACGAACGCAAGGTATTGTTTGCATGGGTATTAGTTGCCGGCAGTGTCTTATGGCCTTTAACGTCAAAAGGCAGAAATCAAAAAAAGTCATGGTACTGAGAAAGTAGCCGGATTAGTGTGACCATCTACTAAAAAAGATAGTGAAATTTCGTCAAACAATTACGCGTGCGGGTGGTGCGGAGACAGTCAAGCGGGTGGCATGCACCCAATTTGGCGTAGCAGGACCCCGAATCCTCATCTGATTTGTGCCTGCAGGCAGCGTCGTGTGTCATCAGCGTAGTGCATTGGCTCACCAAGGCATTCGATAGGCAAACCGCTAGCCTGCCGCGCCAGGACAGCATGTCAGAATGAATGGGGTCCACCTGTGGAATGGAATCTACGAATCAGCGAAAAAAGTCTGCCACTGGCGGTGCACGCACC
>CAYUZB010000018.1:0-12688 GCA_964449565.1 uncultured Granulosicoccaceae bacterium
ACCTCCGACCGCCTGGTTCGTAGCCAGGTACTCTATCCAGCTGAGCTACGGGCGCGGCGTTTTGCAACCAGCGAATTATGGTCGTAAGGTCGTGATAGGTCAAGCCCAAACCTTATTAAGTCGAAGCAAAATTTTCCTGACGTGTCTCAACGCCCGAACTGTCCGGGGTTTGTTCGTCTGAAGATTCAGATTGCTCATTCTTGATGCGTTCGTAGATTTCTTCCCGGTGAACCGAAACCTCCTTCGGAGCGTTAACGCCAATCCGGACCTGATTTCCCTTGACTCCCAGCACAGTGACAGTGACCTCGTCACCAATCATAAGAGTTTCACCGACTCGCCGCGTCAAAATCAACATTGATAAATCTCCTTGATAAACCTTCGATCTGCGTGTTCTTTAAAGCACGCGTATGAAGCTCCATGGAGGATCTCCCCATGAAACTGACAAAAAAGTGGATGATTTGACCAAGGCCTTTTACGCCATAGTCAACGGATGGGAATTATGGCAAACATATCAGCGAACTGAGAGCTTTGTAGAGACTGTAACAGAAGAATTCACAGTCACGACACATCTGCGCAGAATAAGCGAAAAACACACGGAATATAACTGTAAGATCATGCAAGCCAACGTCTCAACGTCATGACATTGTCGTCAGATAAACATTAAGATACAGTGCGAGCGAGCAAGTTCCCATCCGTACTATCACGGATTAGCTTGTTTCAGCCTCAGCGAGTTCGAACTCTTCGTGTAGTGCACGCACACCTAGCTCAAGATAATTTTCATCTATCACAACCGATATCTTGATTTCCGATGTCGAGATAAGCCTGATATTGATACCTATATCAGACAGACTTTTAAACATTCGACTAGCAATCCCTGCATGTGAACGCATACCAACCCCAATGATCGACAATTTGGCGATTCGGTCATTGCCACTGATTGTCTTTGCACCGAGTTCATCCTTGCGTGTCTCGAGAAATTCCATGACACGCTGATATTCATCTCTATTCACCGTAAAGGTGAAATCAGTTGTCTCATCCGCGCCGATGTTTTGAATGATCATGTCCACCTCGACATTCAGATCGGAGATTGGCCCAAGAATGGCGTAGGCCGTACCGGGCTGATCAGACACACCAGTGACCGTGATTTGTGCTTCACCACGATTGAACGCAATGCCGGATACCAGCGCCTGCTCCATCTTGTTCTCCTGCTCATCATCATAAGTAATCAACGTGCCTTCGCCAGGCTCGAATGTTGAAAGTACACGCAAAGGTACGTTGTACTTACCAGCAAATTCTACCGCTCGAATCTGCAAGACCTTGGAACCAAGACTTGCCATTTCAAGCATTTCCTCAAACGTAATTCGTGACAGGCGACGTGCTCGACTTTCGACTCTGGGATCAGTGGTATAGACACCGTCAACATCCGTGTATATCTGGCATTCATCGCATTTAAGCGCTGCCGCCAGTGCTACGGCACTGGTATCAGACCCCCCTCGTCCCAAGGTAGTAATGTTTCCCTCCGAATCGACACCCTGAAACCCCGCAACCACGACAATGCGGCCTTGCTTGATATCGGACATCATCTTGTCAGTATCGATATGAGCAATTCTTGCTTTCGAGTGACTGCTATCCGTTTCAATCTTGACCTGTGCACCAGTATAGGAACGCGCATCACATCCAAGTTCTTTCAATGCCATGGACAATAGTGCGATCGTTACCTGCTCGCCCGTGGATAACAACACATCGAGCTCACGTACATCGACAACCGCTGGCATGACTTCACGTGCCATACCAACAAGGCGATTCGTTTCACCTGACATGGCGGAAACAACGACAACGATATCATCGCCGGCATCACGTGCCGCCTTCAAATCTGTTGCAATGCGTTGGATGCGCTCAACGGTACCGACGGATGTACCGCCAAATTTCTTGACCAAAAATGCCATGCTACTTGGAAGTCTTTAATTTCAGGTTATTCAGATTTTTGATCGTCAGTTACTGCACTGTTCGTTCAGCCACTGTCGACCAGTAGCAAAGGCTGCATCGATCTTGTCGAGTGAATCCGCACCACCTTGTGCCATATCAGCTCTTCCACCACCGCGACCACCGAGTACACCTGCGACTTGCCCAAGTAGATCGTTAGCCTTGAGCGTGTCATTGAGACTCTTGTGCACAGTTGCCATCAAAGAGACCTTGCCGCCCTTCTCACTCGCCAACACGATAGCGCTGGTCCCGAGTTGCTCTCGCAATTGATCCATCAATGTTCGCAGTGCCTTCGCATCAGTATCAGCGACTTGCTTGAACAGCACCTTGATGTCACCGACCATCTCCGCCTCGGCTGCGAGATCCTTGCCCGCGCTTGATGACATTTTCGCTTGAGCCTGCTCCAATTCTCGACTCAAATCTCGGTTGCGTTTTATCAACTGTTGAACTTTTGATTCCAACTCCTGGCGTGGTGCTTTGAGCAGCGCTGCCAAGGCATCAAGCTGCTTTTCACTATCCTGAATATGCTCGAGCGCTCCTGAGCCACTCAGTGCTTCTATACGTCTGACACCGGCCGCAACTCCGCCTTCGGTCACAACCTTTATTCCGCCAAGCTCACCCGTTGCCTGCACATGCGTACCACCGCATAGCTCGACAGACTTTTCACCAAGCTTTACAACCCGCACACGCTCACCATATTTCTCGCCAAAGAGTGCCATGGCGCCCGCCGCGACCGCCTCGTCCATTGACATCTCTTGCGTGACGCAAGGATGATTGGCACGCACTTCTTCATCCATCCATCGTTCAACCGCACGTAGATCATCATCGTTGATTGGACCTGTGTGCGAGAAATCAAAACGCAACTGCTCATCGTTAACCAAGGAGCCTTTCTGCTCAACATGCGTACCGAGCACAGCGCGCAGTGCACCGTGAAGAAGATGTGTCGCTGAATGATTCTGACGAATGCGTTGACGACGATCTTGGTCGATTACCGCATGGACCGTGTCGCCGACGGCAAGCCGAGCGCCGCGCATGGCGCCGGCATGCGCAAATGCCTTTCGTTGTTTTTGCGTATCAACAACAGTAAAACAAGCTTGGTGCTCTTCTTTGTTCTTTACCTTGCCAACAAGTAGTTCACCGGTGTCTCCAACCTGACCACCGGATTCGCCATAGAACGGAGTTTTGTCAAGCACAACTAACGCTTCTTGGCCATCATCTATCGACTGCACCGATTTTGCATCAACATACAGTTCGACAACACGCGCATCACTGACTGCATTGTCGTAGCCAAGAAACTCGGTCTCGACATCAGTCTGCAGGTTGATACCGACTTTTGCGAAGTTGCTGGCTGCTCGCGCCCGTTGCCGTTGCTGCTCCATATTCGACTCGAAGCCATCCATGTCGACAATCAATTCACGTTCGCGCGCAATGTCTGCTGTCAGATCAGCGGGAAAACCATAGGTGTCATACAACCGAAAAACCACGTCCCCGGGTATCGTTTTGTCATCAAGCTGACGAACTTCATCATCAAGAATGGCAAGACCCGCGCTCAGAGTTTTGGCAAAACGTTGCTCTTCAAGGAGCAACTGTTCACTGACGGTTTCCGCTGCCACTTTAAGCTCCGGGTAAGCACTACCCATTTCCTTGACCAATGATTTCACCAGCTTGTGAAAGAACGGCTCACTGGCACCCAGCTTGTGTCCGTGACGAATGGCACGGCGAATGATGCGACGCAAAACATAACCACGCCCTTCATTACTGGGCAGCACGCCATCAACAATCAAAAAAGCACAAGAGCGCAAGTGATCAGCAACCACCTTCAATGAGGGAGATGACAAATCGGAGACACCGAGTTCGGCAGCCGTTGCCTTGATCAGACGATCGAACAAATCGATTTCGTAGTTACTGTGAACATGTTGCAAAACGGCCGCAATTCGCTCCAGTCCCATACCGGTGTCAACACAAGGTTTGGGTAATGGCGTCATCGTGCCGTCAGCGGCACGATCAAACTGCATGAAGACCAGGTTCCATATCTCGATATAACGATCGCCATCCTCTTCAGGACTGCCCGGCGGTCCGCCCCAGACGTCAGGTCCGTGATCATAGAAAATTTCGGAACACGGTCCGCAGGGACCCGTGTCCCCCATCATCCAGAAATTGTCCTTGGCGCCAATTCGAATGACCCGCTCAGCGGGTACACCGATCTGTTCGATCCAGATTTTCTCAGCCTCATCATCTTCTTCAAAGACCGTAACCCAGAGCTTGTCCTTGGGCAGAGCGAGAACTTCTGTCAGAAAACGCCAGGCATAGTCAATGGCATCGGATTTGAAATAGTCGCCAAAGCTAAAATTGCCCAGCATCTCGAAAAACGTGTGATGCCTCGCGGTGTAGCCAACGTTGTCGAGATCATTGTGTTTGCCGCCCGCCCGTACACAACGCTGTGAGGTCGTTGCGCGCTTGTAGTCGCGCACATCATCACCAGTAAATACATCCTTGAACTGCACCATTCCCGCATTGGTGAAAAGCAAGGTCTTGTCATTGCCCGGCACCAGCGAACTGGAGGCAACGATCTCGTGTCCGTTTTCCTTGAAAAACTGGAGAAACTGATCACGGACATCCGATGTGGAAATATTCCCAGGAACAGACATGAGCAAGCATTCAGAAGCGATAAGGTGTCAACCCGTTAGTGTAGCCGCACAGCCACCTTTACCGCTACCGCCAGGACCCGATCACGTGACTCAGCTAACCGAATGACTCCGCGCCGCTTGCAATGCCCTCAAGGCATCGCTGCTTGAGAAACCTCGAGATTGAAGAAATCGCGCCATACGCCCTTCCATTCTCGGCTCACAGCTCGCTATATCTGCTGCCGAAAAACGCTTGCTTAGCGTATTTTGCGCATGGGCTACCCAATTCAGCCCCACTTCACCTTCCAGCAACGTGAGCGCATCGCCGACATCGCCACTATTGAATCCGCGTTCCATCAGTTTTGCCCGAATGGCACGAGGACCGTAGCCAGCGGCATAACGCCGTTCCGCCATATGAGCCGCAACACGACGGTCGTCGAGATAGCCTTCGGTCGTGAGTTGTGCAATAGCTTCATCAATCGCGGCCTCATCAAATGACAAACCGCGATACTGACGAGAACTGAGCTTTTTCTTGAGCTCGGCACTCGAATGATCGCGCCGCGACAGTAATCGAACTGCTGCATGATAGGCCTGACGACGTAACTCCTCAGGCTCTATCTCCGCGGCATCGACTTCCACTGTTTCGATCTCTGTCGGGGCGTCAAGATCAGGCTGGGGCTTCGGCTTCCAGCTCTTCTACGTCATCTTCAGGCTGCTCGACGGGTGGGCTCAACAGCATCGCTCTGAGCTTGTCGTCGATTTCGTTCGCCGTCTCGGGGTGTTCCTTGAGATATTCGCGGACTTTTTCCTTGCCCTGACCAATTCGATCACCGTTGTAGCTGTACCAGGCACCTGCTTTGTCGACAAGACCATGGGCAACGCCCAGATCGATCAACTCACCTTCACGTGAAGTGCCTTCACCATAGAGAATTTCGAACTCGGTTTGCCGGAACGGCGGCGCCATCTTGTTTTTGACAACCTTGACTCTGGTTTCGTTACCGATGATTTCATCCTGCCGCTTGATTGCGCCAATTCGACGTATATCCATTCTTACGGATGAATAAAATTTCAGCGCGTTACCACCTGTCGTGGTTTCAGGGCTGCCAAACATGACACCGATCTTCATGCGGATCTGGTTGATGAAGATTACGAGGGTATTGGTGCGTTTGATGTTACCGGTAAGTTTACGCAATGCTTGTGACATCAGGCGCGCTTGCAAGCCCACATGGGAATCACCCATGTCGCCTTCGATTTCCGCCTTTGGCGTCAGCGCTGCAACCGAATCCACGACGATGATATCCACCGCACTGGAACGTACCAGCATATCAACGATTTCAAGCGCTTGGTCACCGGTGTCTGGTTGCGAGATAAGTAGATCGTCGACGTCAACGCCTAGTTTTCGCGCATAGACGGGGTCCAGTGCATGTTCTGCGTCAACGAACGCCGCTGTACCACCAGCCTTTTGACATTCTGCAACGACTTGCAAGGTCATGGTGGTCTTGCCCGATGATTCCGGGCCGTAGATCTCACAGACGCGCCCACGTGGCAGGCCACCTATACCGAGCGCCAAGTCCAGCCCGAGCGAACCGGTTGAAATGACTTCGATATCGCGCGGCACGGTTGAATCACCCATGCGCATGATGGCGCCTTTACCAAACTGCTTTTCGATCTGGCCGAGCGCAGCGGTCAGTGCTTTCTTTCGATTATCGTCCACGTAATCCTCCGTCATGATGAATGGCGGCAATCGCGTATCCATCGCAATTGCTGTGCAGAGGATTATTTCACACTATTCAGGCTTGTGAACGGCCATGACTGTTAAAAGACTGTAAATATTTTCAGTCCATGCTGCTCGGCTTATTTTGCGAGTTCGGCCAGACAAGCATCCAGGCTACCGGGATTGAGCTTGTCCTGCTCCTCGCACAAGGCCTTGAATTCAGCTTCTATCTCCGCCTGCCGGGCCTCCTGCTTCTTTAATTCCGCGTTGACTTCCGCAGCCTTTTCAGCCGTTTCCGCGCGATTCGCCTCAACTTGAGCAAGTGCCGCCTTTTGCTCCTCGATAAACGCCTCGAGTTCTTCAATGGACATTGTCTGCTGAGCCGCAGAGAGACTCGGCACAAGCGACAGGGCGAAGAACAATGGCAAGAACAACGAAGCGCGAAGAAAGCGATGATGTTGGGTACGGGATTGATAGGGCATAAAAGTCACCTGAAGGATTATTCCACCTTCTCTAGGGTATCAAGGATTGTTCTACCCTTCTTATAGTACCTCGCAGCGCATCAGCAACTGCGGCCATGCGGATGGCTTGCCGGTTACCTGTGTAACGAAAACGCTGGGCCGTGCTTTCCTTACCTTTGACGGCCCAGCCTAGGCAAACGGTACCGACGGGTTTTTCAGCACTTCCGCCATCTGGGCCAGCAATACCGCTGACTGCGACGGCAATGTCCGCACCACTCTTTTGCAAGGCACCAACAGCCATTGCCAGAACCGTGTCCTCGCTGACCGCGCCTGACGCTTGCAAAACATCAAGCGACACGCCGAGAGCCAGTTGCTTGGCAGTATTGCTATAGGTGACCCAACTCTGTTCAAACCAGCCAGAACTGCCTGGCACCTCAGTAATTGCGGCGGCGATCAATCCGCCCGTGCAAGATTCTGCAGCACTGACACGCAAGCCATGACGCGACAACAATTCACCGAGCTGCATGGAAAGCACGTTGATTTGCCTGGCACTTGTCTCGGTATTATCGGGCGTAGTCATTGTTCAGCATTTTCATTTCAGTCAGTCAGTCAATTCGGACTTGCGTAAACTAGGCAGCCATGGTCGCTCAATCGCACACACCCATGATGCAGCAGTACCTGGGCATCAAGGCAAACTATCCCGACACCCTGCTGTTCTATCGGATGGGGGACTTCTATGAGCTTTTCTATGATGACGCCAAGCGTGCCGCCGAACTACTGGATATTACGCTAACGGCTCGCGGTAAAAGCGCTGGCGACCCAATTCCGATGGCAGGTATCCCCTACCACGCAGCCGACAACTATCTCGGCCGACTGGTTCGTCAGGGACTATCCATTGCCATCTGCGAACAGACTGGCACGCCGAGCGGCAAAGGTCCGGTTACGCGGGAAGTGGTCAGGGTGGTCACGCCGGGCACACTAACCGAAGAAAACCTGCTCGCAGCCGATGACACGGCATTGCTGGTTGCTGTCAGTGATAGTGAGGGCCACTATGGACTGGCCTGGCTCGATGTGGCGAGCGGCGACTTCGCTGTCATGGAGCTAGCCAACAAAACCGAACTGCTCGCCGAAATCGCGCGTCTTGAGCCTGCCGAATTATTATTGGCAGAAGGCAGTTCGCTGATCAAGGAACTCGATTCAATCACCATACAAACGCGCGCGCCCTGGCTCTATGATGAGCCTGCTGCACGTCAAATGCTGAGCGAGCATTTTCGCGTGCAGAATCTCGAGGCTTTTGGCGTAGAAGATCATTCGCTCGCCTGCGTTGCCGCAGCGGTAGCTCTCGGTTACGCGCGTGAAACGCAAGTCAATGCCATGCAGCAAGTGGTATCACTGCGCATGGAATTGCCGGACGACACGATAGTGCTCGACCCGGGAACCCGCCGTCATCTTGAATTGATCGAAAGCGCCAACGGTTTGCATGAACATACCCTCTTCAACGTCATCAACCGAACGACAACCGCCATGGGTAGTCGCAGACTAAAACGCTGGTTGACCCAACCTTTGCGACACCACACAACGATTCGTGAACGGCAACAATCAATAAAATCTCTTGCGCATGACAATCGCCATGAGGATATTCGTGAATGTCTGAAGCAGGTATCCGACTTGGAACGAATATTGACCCGTGTCCAACTGGGAAGCGTACAACCACGTGAACTTGAACGCCTCAAGGTAAGCTTGCAGACATTACCGGATATCGTTTCGATTCTGCAGTCGTTGGAAATCGCAAAAGGCAATTCTTTGCCGTCGATCATCAACGCGTTCGCCAAGCAACTCGAAACTCCAGAGATACTGGACAGAGCCCTTATCGAGAATCCACCAGTGTTGTTACGTGACGGTGGCATCATTGCGAAAGGTTATGATGACACACTCGATGAGCTGCAATCCTTGAGCACCAATGCCGACGATTTTCTCAAAGCACTCGAAGAGCGCGAACGAGAAGCAACGGGTATCAGCTCACTAAAAGTTGGTTATAACCGGGTCCACGGTTTTTACATCGAAACATCCAGAGCGCAAACAGCACCCGCCCACTATATACGTCGACAAACGCTGAAAAGCAGCGAACGTTACATTACGCCCGAGTTGAAGGAACATGAGGATAAGGTGCTCGGTGCGCGCGAGAAATCTCTTGCCCGCGAGAAAGAACTCTACAACGCGCTTTTGCTGATCATCGAGCCAGAATTACCCGCTTTGCGACTGATCGCCCACGCGCTGGCCGATCTCGATGTGTTTGCAAGCTTTGCCAATATCGCCTCACGTGCTGATTGGTGTCAACCGGAGTTGACCGATACGCCGGGCATCGATATCGAAGAAGGTCGTCACCCCGTCATCGAATCCCTGATCGATGACCCTTTCGTCGCTAACCCACTGGCACTTGATCAAGATCGTCGCATGTTGATGATCACCGGCCCGAACATGGGCGGTAAATCCACCTTCATGCGCCAGAATGCACTGATCGCGCTGCTGGCACATACCGGCTCTCATGTACCGGCAATGCGCGCATCGATCGGACCGATTGACCGTATCTTTACCCGGATCGGCGCGTCCGATGATCTGGCGCGAGGGCAATCGACATTCATGGTCGAGATGACCGAATCGGCACATATTCTTCGTCATGCGACAGATAAAAGTCTGGTACTGATGGACGAAGTCGGACGTGGCACCAGTACCTACGATGGTTTGAGCCTAGCTTGGGCTTGCGCAGAACATCTGTCAAAACATAATAATTGTTTATGCCTTTTCGCCACGCACTATTTCGAATTGACAGCGATGGCAGATCAGTTCGATGGCGTTGAAAACGTGCACCTTGATGCAGTCGAACACAATGGCAACATTGTATTCATGCATCGCATCAAATCTGGTGCAACTAATCGCAGCTATGGCTTGCAAGTTGCAGAATTAGCTGGCTTGCCGGCTATAGCCTTGGACTATGCAAGAGAACGCCTGGCCACACTGGAGTCAAACAAGCTGGCAGTGGAAACTGAACCGACAGATAAAAAAGAGCTATTTGCTGGCAATGCCTCTGATCCAATGTTAACCACCGCCACTAACCCTCCTGTCCCACAACTTGATCTTTTCAGCACCAACGATGCCTTGCAACACTATCTCGAAAAAATCGAGCTGGATGCCACAACGCCCCGCCAGGCGCTCGAACATCTGTATGCACTCGATACGCTCAGGCGTCAAGAGTCAAAGTACTAGCATATAGTGCCGTTTTTTCGACAAGTTACACACTACTAGACGGTTTTACAGGCTTTGGAACACTGTCTCCTGACAGCATTTGCGGCCACATGATATTTTAGCGCTATGAGCAATTTTTCTCGAGCAGGTCTGATCGTCAAATTCAACGACGAAAGTGTGGCCAATACGCTCAACGATGTCATTAAATGTCTATCTGCCCACGGTATTGAACCGGTGCTTGACAACAGCACCCGAGGTCTGATTGACGGTCATACTACAGTTGCCACTTCCGAGCTGGCGTCATCCTGCGACCTTGCCATCGTCATCGGTGGCGATGGCACCTTGTTGAGTGCCGCTCGTTCTCTGGTCGATCACAACGTGCCGATCGTCGGCGTGAATCGAGGCAGGCTCGGATTCCTGGTTGATGTGCCACCAGACAACAAACTCTGCGAGTTATCCGAAATTCTGGAAGGTCAATACCTGGAAGAGCACCGCTCCCTGCTAACAACTCGCATTCTCCGCGAGGGTGAAACGGTTGGTGAATCCTACGCTTTCAATGATTGCGTCATCCGGGTCCGTGATCTTCTCCAGATTATGGATTTTGATGTCATCATCGATGATGTACTGGTAACTCACCAAAGAGCTGATGGCATCATCATCGCAACTCCATCGGGCAGCACTGCGTATTCGTTATCCAATGGCGGTCCTATCGTCGGCCCCACTATCGATGCATTGGTCGTGCAACCAATTTGCGCACATACGCTGACAAGTCGCCCCTTGATGGTCGATGCGGCCAGCTCCATTCGCATACATTTGTGGGACGATGAAATTCGTAAAGCGCAAGTCATCTGCGACGGGCAAATTTATATGGATGCGATGCTTGGCGATATGATCGAGATCCGTCGCAAGGACGAACCCGTACGCTTACTGCACCCGGAAACCTATGACTATCACCGAATACTGCGCGAAAAGCTCAACTGGGGTTGATCGAAATCACTCATGATTCCATGCTGAATACTCTGCATATAAAAAACTTTGCAATCATCGATAACAGTGAAATAGAACTCGCTTCGGGAATGACTGCATTGACTGGTGAAACCGGCGCAGGAAAATCCATCCTGCTCGATGCGCTAGGACTTGTTCTAGGTGCCCGAGCCAGTGCAGATTCAATTCGCGAGGGTGAATCCCGTGCCGAAATCTCCGCATCGTTTCAGATCGACAAGCTCAATAACGTCACAACATGGCTGGAAGGCGAAGAACTGGATGATGAAAAAGAATGTCTTATTCGTCGCACCATCAATAGCAACGGTAAATCACGCGCTACCATCAATGGCACACCGGTGTCAGTACAGATGCTCAAAAACCTGGGCGAGAAACTAGTTGGCATTCACGGTCAGCATGCGCACCAGACGCTATCGCATCGTGGCGAGCAAAGACGCTTGCTTGATCGCTATGCCGGTACCAAACAACTGGAACGAGTGGTAGCTTCCTTCGATGCCTGGCAGACAGCCAGCCAACGTTACGTACAACACAGTGAGGACGCATTAGCACGTTCACACCGCGTTGACTTGTTGCAATTTCAACTACAGGAATTCGACGAACTTGATATCGGCGTCAACTCCGTCGAGTCACTCGAATCGGAGCACCGCTGGTTGGCCAACGCCAGTCGCATTGCGAGCCTTGGCAACACAATTGTCGATCTACTGGATGATTCCGCTAGCCCTTCTACAACGCAAGCGATAAAACCACTGTCTGAACTCGTGTCGCTCGATGAAAAACTGCGTGAAGCACTTGACTTGCTCGAGTCCGCGTCAATTCAGATGAACGAGGCCAGTAGCCTGGTCAGGGCATCGTTAAGCGCACTCGACCAGGATGGCAGCCGCCTGCAGTGGCTGGAAGACAAGCTAGCCGCCCTTCATCGACTTGCCAAAAAACATCAGTGCAACTTGTCATCATTAAATGACATCGAAAACGAACTGCGCAAAGAGTTCGATGATCTGACCGAACCCACAACAGGTATAGACGCACTAGAAAAGGAACGCGATGCCTGTTTTGAGGTGTATCTGAGTGAGGCAGGAAAGCTATCCAGAGTAAGAAAAAAATTTGCAAAAAAACTTTCAGCGACTGTCACCGATGCGATGCAAACGTTGAACATGACTGGCGGTGTATTCGAGATCAAGGTAGTCAGCGACAAACAAAAAGGTCAGTCGCACGGCATTGATCACATCACATTTCTTGTCAGTCCGAACCCTGGAACCAAACCAGCTGAGCTCGGACGAGTTGCGTCTGGTGGTGAGCTGTCGCGCATCAGTCTTTGCCTTCAACTTGCGACGATCGATTCGCACCAGGTACCCACACTGATATTCGACGAAGTGGATGCCGGTATCGGTGGCGCGGTTGCGGAAAATGTAGGCCGTCTGTTAAGAAGTGTTGGTGAACATGCACAAGTTTTGACTGTTACTCACCTGCCACAGGTCGCCGCCCAGGCGCACCATCACAAGCAGGTTCAGAAATCCGTAAAGGACGGCAAGACTCAAACCCGAGTCAAGTCATTAAACAAGAAGGAAACACGCGATGAAATCGCCCGCATGCTCGGCGGCGCTAAAATAACCGCCAAGAGTCGGCAACATGCCGAAGAGATGCTCGCCGCGGCGAACTAAGAT
>CAYUZB010000018.1:12788-16128 GCA_964449565.1 uncultured Granulosicoccaceae bacterium
CTTTTGGGTAAGAACCTTGGGCAAATGAGCTGCGCCTATTCCGCTTCACCGTGCACACCGTAGAGAATTATGCGGTGTTCTGTTAAGGAATAACCGAGCTCCTTGGCAATGTCCCTGAGGCGTTTTTCTATTTCGTCATCCTTGAACTCGGCGACCCTGCCAGTCTTTACACACACGATATGATCGTGATTATCACCGGTGTCGAGTTCGAATCGCGCCTGACCGCCATCGAAGTGGTGTCGGGTAACCAGCCCAGCTGCTTCAAATTGAGTCAGAACACGGTAGACGGTGGCCAGACCCACATCACTACTCTGTTTCAGCAGGATCTTGTACACGTCCTCGGCGCTGAAGTGCTCATGCTCCCCGGCCTGCTCGAGAATTTCGAGAATACGTAACCGAGGTAGCGTGACTTTGAGGCCCGCATTACGTAAATCACGACTGATTGCTTGGTTTTCGGCCATTAAACTGACATTTCAGACACGCTTATCGCTAGCGTTGCTAAAGTATACGACAATCACCTTGAATTATTCATGGGCATTTTTCTTCATGAGCATTTTTTCAATGAGTACCTTCCGAGCTCTGGCACTGTGCTTTCTGGCCTCCGTACTGACGAGCGCCTGTGGGGGTGATCCGTTCTGGTTACCGCGCGCGCACAAAATCACCATCCAACAAGGCAATCTGATCAGTCAGACCCAGCTCGAGCGAGTGACCGTCGGCATGAACCGCGACGAGGTAAGAAGCCTGATCGGTACCCCGGTCGCCAACTTGCCCTTTCAAGCTGACCGCTGGGACTATATCTACACTCAAGGGCCCGCTGGTTCGGAAATTCGAGCAAAACGCGTCAGTATTTTGTTCCAGGGTGATCAGGTCAGCGATATCGATAGTAATCAGGATCTCGAGTCCGGTGAAAAACCGGCAAGACGGTATTGGTGGGAACGATTCTCATCATCGTCTCAGTCCAACTAGATCGATTCGCTCAAAGCATCCCACTCGCACAAATTCGCTCTCGCGGATCAAGGTTTCTTTGCAGCAGCTTCCTGCTTCGCCCGGTGCCGCCTCAATTCTTTTGGGTCCTGCTGTAGCGGACGATAGATTTCAACCCTGTCGCCATCCGCGAGCGCATAGTCATCTTCAACCTGCTCCCCAAAAACACCAATCGGCGCATGGATCGGATCAAGACTGGCGTCGCCAAGTGGCAAGCCAGCGTCAACGGCTAGCTGCACCGCGGTTCTTGCGGACGTGCCATGTGTGATGTCGAGCTCCCGCCGTTCGCAGTGAGTGCTGAAGGCAAGAACAACCTGAATGCGGATGCTCATTCGGCGGCGCCAAGCTGATTGGCCCGCCGTACAAAGGCATCCACCATGGTGTCGCAGATTTTGCTGAAAGCGGGCCCCATCATGATGGCAAACACCTTGGTCTTGAATTCGAAGTCAATATCAAGTTCAACCCGACAAGCCTTCTCTGCAAGCGACTTGAAGCGCCAGGTACCTGAGAGTTGACGAAAAGGCCCATCGATCAGTGTCATGTGTATGGCCTCATTTGGCACTAACTGATTACGGGTCGTGAAAGATGCGCTCTTCATGCGTTCATCGATCGTGACGGTGGCCGTCTGACAATCCTCGGATTGCTCCAGTACTCGCGCGGCTTTACACCAGGGCAAAAATTCCGGATAACGGTCAACATCCGTGACCAGCTGGTACATATCGCTTGCGGCATGTTCCACCAGCGCGGATCGGGTTATGGTTGGCATACGAAAACTGAAGTCTCTGGTCGGCAGGCCCGTATAATGCCCGCATGGCAAAGAAGAACAAAAAGCCGAAAGCATCCGGAGATGCGCATATCGCTCGCAACAAGCGCGCGACTTACGATTATCGCATTGATGAGAAGTTCGAGGCAGGAATCGCGCTTCAGGGCTGGGAAGTCAAGAGCTTACGTGAAGGTCGGGTACAGCTGGTTGACGGCTATGTGCAAGTCGTCAACGGCGAAGCATGGCTCTACGGCTGCAATATCAATCCACTCAATTCAGCCTCAACCCACTACGTCGCCGAGAATCGACGCCGGCGCAAGCTGCTGTTGCATCGCCGCGAACTCGCCCGTCTGATTGGCGCGGTCGAACGAAAGGGCTACACAATTGTCGCGATTTCGATGTATTGGAAAAATCGCAAGGTCAAGCTCGAGATAGGTATTGGCAAGGGCAAAAAGGAATTCGACAAACGTGCGACTATCAAGGAACGCGACTGGCAACGTGACAAGGCACGCATGGTTCGCACGCACTAGGCAATCCCGCGTTGGCACGACAGTGCCCGGCTTAGTCTGGCTTAGAGACCCGATCAGTATGAAGAATTGCTCGCGTCATCCGGATTGATTTCATCCTGAACTTCATCCGGGTCAACATCATTGAGCAGCAACACTTCGCGAACCGCTTCGATATCAGCCAATGTCTTTTCGACCCGCCCGGCGAAATCAAATTCATTGACCTCAATCGCCTGAGGCATGTAACAGTACGCTATTTTCAACGCTGTCAAAGATTGTTCGTCAAGCTTGGCCATGTGTGTCCTCCTGTTGTTGCCAGATGCAGCCATTGGCACCTTTCTCCGCCAGACGCGCCAGCCACACATCGTGTTCACTTAATTCAGCGTCGGTTGCGCTTACCTTGACCAAGGCACTGACATCGATGGAGGCTGCGATATTGATGGTTTCACCCGCACTCTTGGCGTCCTGATCCAGCACCAGAGTGGTCTGTCCGCCGGTCATGGTCAAGTAGACATCGGCCAGTATTTCAGAATCCAGCAGAGCGCCGTGCAAGGTACGGTGTGCATTGTTGACGCCAAGACGCTTGCACAGCGCATCGAGACTGTTGCGTTGACCCGGAAACTGTTTACGCGCCATGACCAGCGTATCGGTGACAGTGCAAACCGACGACAATTGCAAGGGTTCATTGCACAAGTTGAACTCATGCTCAATAAAGCCCACATCGAAGGGGGCGTTGTGAATGATCAGCTCAGCACCCACAAGATAGCTTTTCAACTCTTCAATGATGTTGGCAAAACGTGGTTTATCAGCCAGGAACGCATTACTGATCCCGTGTACTGCCTCTGCGCCAGGATCGATTTCCCGGTCAGGTTGCAGGTAAAGATGTAAATTATTTCCCGTCAGGCGCCGGTCAATCAATTCGACGCAGCCAATCTCGATAATGCGATGCCCGCCTTTGGGGTCCAGACCCGTCGTCTCTGTATCGAGTACGATCTGGCGGTTTGCTGTGTTTGCTTTATTCATGCACGCTTTAATCCCACAGATTATTTAATACTATCAATCATATAAGAGAAAGTCAGAGAAAGAA
>CAYUZB010000018.1:16228-17622 GCA_964449565.1 uncultured Granulosicoccaceae bacterium
CCGGCAAGGATACGCTGATCCACAACAAAACAAGTCTTGCTGATCGCCCCTGGCTGTAAGTCGCTTGAGATTTTTCAGAAGCTCGAATGAACTTTCCAAACGAGTGCTTATACTAAGTAGCAGCGCTCAATTACCCTTCCAACAGTTCGTATATAAATAGTAATCAGTGCTGCCGCCAGCGAACTGGCATGATAGACACAGGGATTGGCGATACGCCAAACCGGCATGATGTGCCCGCGAGATCCCAGCTCATCAAACATCGCAAAAACCATCTGCTTACGTTAAATTCCGATACATTATTTTTCAAATACTTTTAAGTCCACAGGAGAAAACCTTGAAAGATCATTCTGACAAACCTTCCATGACACGTCGCAATCTGGTCGCGGCATCAGTGGCACTACCTGCAGCAACGGTAATTGCAAATAGCATCGGTAGCGCACGAGCCGATGGTCATAGCATTGAAGCTCAACCCAACGCCATCAAAAACACATTCAACATGGGTGACTTTGAAGTGTCCACTTTGCTGGCCGGTTCGCGCAAGGTAGAAAACCCCCAGTCCATTTTCGGATTGAATGTATCGCCAGAAGAGTTCGCCGCTGTCAGTGAGGCTAATTTCATTCCGACGACGGCGGCTCAATTCTATTTCACGCCGACCGTCGTCAAAACGGGCAACGACGTTGTTTTGTTTGACACAGGTCTTAACCCTGCAGGCATAAGCGCACCGTTGGCCAGCGCGGGTATTCTGCCCGAAGACGTTACCGTTGTCGTTATCACCCATATGCATGGCGATCATATCGGCGGCTTGTCGGGTGAGGATGGTACGCCGACGTTCCCTAATGCACGTTATGTCACCGGGCAAGTCGAATTCGACACCTGGGCCAAAGCTGACAACGATAATTTCAAAGCCAAGGTACAGCCGTTGGCGGAAAAAATGGAATTTATTGGCGACGGAGGCGCTGTTACATCAGGCATTACAGGTATAGCCGCCTTTGGGCACACTCCCGGACACATGATCTACATGCTCGAGTCGGGCGGCAAACAGCTTGCCTTGATGGCCGACATGGCCAACCACTACGTCTGGTCGTTGGGATATCCGGAATGGGAAGTCAAATTTGATATGGACAAGGCAAAGGCTGCAGCCACACGGAAAAAGATGTTTGATATGTTTACCGCCGACAAGATTCCTTTCGTCGGTTACCACATGCCATTTCCAGGTATGGGATATTCCGAAGCACGCAGCGAAGGTGGTTATCGTTATGTACCCGTCAGCTACCAAATGGTGATCTGATTACACTTGTACACTCGGCCGAGGGAATGTCCTCTCGGCCAAACAAAACTCAATTTGGCGAGATCGACCGGATCTCGCCAAACTCGTAAAACCAAACTCGTAAAAC
>CAYUZB010000018.1:17722-21384 GCA_964449565.1 uncultured Granulosicoccaceae bacterium
CCAAACTCGTAAAACCAAACTCGTAAAACGATACCAACCCTACTCTGGGGCTTTCATCTCACTGTTGATCGTGATAGCTATGGGGCCCGTAGAAAACCCACCAACACCAAATGCAACGTGGTCAATTTCTGTGGTAGCGGTAATGCCCACCCATTCGCCCTTGTAGTAATCGAACGACTTGCCTAGTGGATGCTCGCCGTTTATCGACATCTCAGCCTTAAATGTTACCGGCAAGGTGACCCCATGGATAGTCATATCACCTGTCACGTCCATTGTTTTCTCACCGGTGCTCTTCACCGAAGTACTTTCGAAGGTCAACGTTGGGTACTTGGCAACTTCAAGAAAATCCTCACTCTTTAAATGATCATCCAGCGGCCCAAATCCGCTAGAAACACTTGTGGCGTCAATCTCTACGCTTATGCTGGAGTCTTCTATATTATCCGCCAAGGTAAGAGTGCCAGTGGCGACAGTAAATTCACCGTGTTGTCGCGTAACGCCCGCATGGTTCCACCCAAACATGACTTCCGTGTGCCCTTGATCGGTCACAAAGGTCGTATCAGCGAATGCGGCTGCAGATAAAAGCGATGAAACAGCAAGCCCTACAACCTTAGCTCGCAAGGAAAGTAATCTCTTCATGAAAAATATCTCTAAATTTTTAAAGGATTGATACTCTCGCAAAGAAGAGTAGCAAGATAATTACACCACTGGCGACACTGCTAACGAGAGTTCCCAGCCCGACCGATAGGACATGATACCGAACCAAAAGTTCAATTTTACCGTCGTTCAGAGTGGTGCCAATCTAATTTGGTGGATTTTCCACCCACCCCAACTAATGTACATCCGGGAGGCTGGATTGTACGCACAACAATAGCGTTTGCGAAAACGTGCATTGGTGAACCCCGTGCTGCACCTTGTCAAACGTGTTTATTAAGACGCCTACGGCAGTGCTAGTCTGTCCATTTATCGCAAACGGGGAAACTGAAACTAAGTTTCAATGACAAGTATTAACAACAATGACACGACAGCGCCGCTATGCGGACTACGCGTGCTTGAATTCAGTCATACGATAATGGGCCCCTGCGCCGGATTGCTGCTAGCTGATCTAGGGGCCGATGTCATCAAGATCGAACCAGCGCCCGATGGTGACAAGACGCGTCAACTGCCCGGATTTGCATCGGGTTTCTTCGCCACCTTCAATCGCAACAAACGTAGCCTTGCCATTGATTTGAAAACCGCCTCTGGGCAATCAGTGATTCATTCGCTGGTTACTGGCACGGACATCGTGCTGGACAACTATGGCCCCGGTACCATGGAACGTCTGGGCTGTGGGTGGGGCGATTTGCGCGTGCATAACCCAGGCCTGATATATCTATCGTTAAAAGGTTTTCTGAAAGGACCCTGGCAGGATCGACCGGCGTTGGACGAAGTAGTACAGTTTCAGAGTGGTCTCGCCTACATGACCGGACCGCCCGGCCAACCACTGCGAGCAGGTGCCTCCATTGTCGATATTCTTGGCGCTGTATTCGGTGTGACCGGTGTACTGGCTGCCTTGCGTGAACGGGATGCAAACGGAAAGGGTCAACGCGTCGGCAGCTCACTGTTCGAGTCAGCAGCCTTCATGATGGCCTCGCATATGGCAGGTGGTGCTGCGACTGGTGAGGCTGTACCCCCGATGACAGAACGCAAGGGCGCCTGGGGCATATACGATGTGTTCCACAGCCGTGATGAACAACCCTTGTTCGTCGGTGTGACCAGCGACACTCAATGGGAAAGGTTCTGCAAGGTTTTTCAGCTTGCGCAATTATTTGACGACGCGCGCTTGAAAACAAACGCTCAAAGAACGCTGGCAAGAGACTGGCTTCTGCCGGAGCTGGTCGATTACTTCCATACCCGCAGCCTTGACGATATGGTAGCGGGATGCGAAGAGGCAGACATATCCTGGGCACAGGTTGGAAGGCCGGAAGACTTGATCAGCAATGAGCAACTGCAAGCTCCCGGAGGCTTGTTGAACCTTGCGATGGACACAGCCAAAAATGCCGTTACCAGTCATGCAATGCTGCCAAGCTTGCCGTTGGAGTTTGGCGAACATCAAACTCGACCTGCACTACAAAGGCAACCTCCTGGCTTAGGTCAGCATAGTGAAGAGATACTGCTTGAATTGGGTCTGGATAAGGCGAATGTGGCTGCTTTGTATCGAGATGGTGTGATTACTTAGAAGGGATTCGACACCCCTGCTCCACAACACCAGACCTCTACTCACGCAACATTTTTCAGTTTTATTCTTACAGATTTAGTCATTCAGTGCACAGGCGACAGAACCGAGACCGCAACACCTTGTCTATTCACCGAGACACTTTGGAACGAAATCGCAAACCATGGCCCGCCTGCTAATACTCGTTGCAATGATTCTTCTACCCCACATCGCACTGGGGCTGGAGGAACTTGAGCCCGTGGAGAACCTTTCCCCGCTGCCCGGCCCTGATCCCCGTCGTATTGGTTGGGAATGGCACTATGTTGATATCAAGGGCAAACCTGGCTTTATGAGAAAAGTGGCCGGTGATGATGCCATTGAGAGCTATGAGCGATCTGATGGTTGCTCATGGACACGTACTAGCCGTGGATTCGCCCCAGCCACAGTCTGGTCAAACTGTCCGAGCAGTGGAAAATCAACTGTGACGGTCACCAGCGATTCACTGTGGCCCTTGGACATTGGAAATAAAATCACGTACCAGATGAAAGGTAACAGTTCCTTGATCGCACGAGCCTGGAGTTCCAAACGCAGCTGCGAAGTCGTCGGGGCGGTCAAGGTTAAAATCGTATCTGGAACCTATGATACGTTCAAAGTTATTTGTAAAGAGCGTTGGGGTACGCGTACCTGGTGGTTGTCACCAGAGGTAGGTACAGCCGTTGCCTACGAACAAAAAACTCGGCGCAATGGATTAATACGGCAAGAGATGACCAAAATTGTTAAACCATGAATTTGCCCGATGGTATTCGAATTACTACCCTTAGACTTTCACTAGACGTCTCCCGCAAACAGAAGCATCTTTTCCAACAAGCACTAAACCAATGAACCAAGTTGAAATCTACTCGAAAAAATTATGTATCTATTGTTTGCGTGCCAAGTTCTTGTTTAAACGCATGGGCGTGACCTATCAAGAAATCGATGTGACGTATGACTCGGAAAAATTATCAGAGATGCACAACCGGAGTAAAAGGCAAACAGTGCCGCAAATTTTTATTAATGGCCAACATATCGGCGGGTCCGATGACCTGGCCAAGGCAAAGCGAAGTGGGGAACTTGACCGTTACCTGCAAATATAGACAATTGCCGATGATAAACCATTTTTTAAAAAAACCTCGACCCCTTCACTTAATTGATGCAGCCTCCTGAAAAATCGTCGGTAAAACCTGCAGCACTCTAATAGCCACGTTGCAATTACCGTCAAGACAATCACATAATGGTCACTCTCGTCTTGAATGGAACTGGAGTGCTTCTAGATGTATCAGCCACTGAAACGGCCAACTAAAACATCAATCGCGCCACTGTACAAAACCTGCCTCGCAGCCTTGATAACCGCGTCGCTGTCAGCCTGTGGAGGCGGGTCCTCCGGGAGCGACGATGAGATCGCGAGCGCGCCGGAACAACCAGAAACACCAGA
>CAYUZB010000018.1:21484-42391 GCA_964449565.1 uncultured Granulosicoccaceae bacterium
CCAGACACACCAGACACACCAGACACACCAACAGTCGGTGGTGACAACGATGGCAATGTGTCATTAGTCGGTACCATTGGATTCAACGACGATGATGTGTTTGGAACATTCATTTCGCTCCCGACTCCAATTCCTGTTCCGACAGTGACTACAGCTACTGATTTATTTCCGGACTTGGATACCTGCGAAGTTACGACATTCGATCCTGACACGTTCTTCGGCCCTGATGATCCTGACCCTGACCCCGACGATACTGACACACCCGAACCGGAATCCATATCGGTTTCCGCAGGTGAAGTCCTTACTGTCATATCGCCCGCAGGTACATTTGCCGAATTAATTAGATTCCAATCTGGTGATGACATTGACTACGAATTGGCCGATGGCGCCTCCCTACCTGGCCCTGTACCGACAGGTACGGTAGTGAATATTCCAGGCGATGTGTTTCCAGCTTTCACTGGCGTCGCAGTACCGGCTGCATCCGATTTAGCCAATTTTTCTCCGAGTTCTTTACCGATCTCGGTTTCAGATGAGTTCTCTTGGGTGCCACCTTCAGGATCCGTAACAACATTCGTCTTTTTATCAATTTCGGGCAATTTTTCGCCTGTCAACAACTCGTTTACCACTGTGACTTGTACCTTGATAGATGATGGCAGTTTTACCTTTCCCGCTGATATCCAGGCAGAACTAGGCTCGGATTTCGAGGCAATTAGTGTGGCGGCGGGACGTTCCGGCGTGAATGTAGTTATTCAAGGCAATGCTGCGGTAATTACCTTCGCAACAAGTGCTAATGAAGTAATCAGTATTGACTTCTAGTTACCAATATTTCCCGAGACAGTTACATCGATCTTCGAAAGAACGACCACCGTAACTTGATCAATACAAGATATATCGCGTATCGCTTGATAAGCCTTGCCCATCACCTAGTGGATGGGCAAGGACCATAACGGCATCCTAATTCAAGCGTATACCATTTAATTACAGACGTATACTTAGCAACGCTTACTCGGGCGCTGTCAGCGTCGGATAACCCTCAACGTAAATCCAATCCGTTTCCTTGGCGGGAACATGGCAGCCCAAGCAATCTGCTTTATAGTCGGCTGCTGCGTTTACACTGCGATCTGTTGTCTTGAACAAAGCCCAGCCCCAGCCATCTCCCCACACTGGATTGTCAGGAAACCTGCCTTCACCATCCTTCACCATCACGAACCACTGCTTCAAACCATCAGTTGCAAAACTAACCTGCTCGCCTGTCGTGTATTTCCCGGTCTGATGTGCCCGTAGCTCTTTTACCAGCGTAGCACCATCCGGAAACTCTCCGGTTTTTCGATAAGATTCAGCGCTAGCTGCCTCCGTATAGACATCATGGAAACCGCTGGCACCGCCATCGGCAACAAACCATGACCCGAGATGTACCATATTCAGTCGAAAATCATCAGGCATAGAAATATTGCCTTTTTCATCAACATAGGGAGAGAATTTGTCCGCAGCCTTGACAATCGATAATTGCAAGCCAAAAACTAGGAAAGTCACTGCGATACCACAGATGCAAACCAATTTTTTCTTCATGGATAATTGCCTTTGATAGGAATTGATTGAGAAACCACGTGAAAACGAAGTTTATCCAACTACCGATTGGGGTTGAAATAACTATTCAAGGGGCAACGATAACGACTGCTTATGCACCAAGAGCCGATTCATATACTGGTTCCGTTTATCGTTAACAGTACCTATCCGAATATAAGCTCGATGCAGGCAACGGACGACGACGAACTGCGATACACACAACCTCTCCTACTAATATAGTTAACAGCAAATATGCCCGATGTGGTATCAAGTGCGCGCTGCACCTGTATCACGGTCATAAGTTGGCTCATCAATTAATTCAAGGCAAATTGTTATGGACTTCAATCAGGTTCGTTTTTTTCTTGCTGTATCGGATACGCTGAACTTTACCCGAGCAGCAGAAATATGCCATGTTACGCAGCCCGCGCTCACGCAATCCATAAAGCGACTCGAATCTGAGTTAGGTGGTCAGCTGATTCATCGCGATGGACGCAATACAGAACTTACCGTGCTCGGCAAAACGCTGCGTACACATTTTCAACAGATAGATCAAACCAGAAAACTGGTTGGAACAACCGCCAAGGCCGTTACTAGCGGTGAACTGGATGAGCTGAATATTGGCGTGATGTGCACGATAGGTCCGGTTGCCCTTGGCGGGCTCCTTAAACAATTCCAGACAGCGCACCCAATGATGTCACTGGTGCTACACGATGTCGCGCCAACAAGCATCACGGACTTGTTGCTATCCGGTGCAATCGACTGCGCATTTTGTTCGCGACGCGGCGCAGCTCACGAGAATATTAAGTACCTTGACTTGTTCGATGAACCTATTGTCGTAGCTTTCGCGAATGATCATGCATTTTCAAAAATGGACGAGGTACCCTTGGAGGCTATTGCAGCGGAACGTTACGTCGATCGCTTGCACTGCGAATTCCGTAGTGATTTCCTTAACTACTGCGAGGACAGCAAACTGGATCTGGCGGTTGCTTTTCGTAGCCAGCGAGAAGACTGGATTCAAAGCCTTATCCGAGATGGTCTTGGTGTCAGCGTGATTCCAAAATTCTCGCTCTTACACCCAACCCTTGATTACCGACCGATCAGTGACCCAAACATGCGACGCCGTATCGAATTTGCCTATGTAGCACAGCCTGAAACAACACCGGGACTTGGCTTACTCATTAATGAAATAAACAACCATGACTGGTCAGCTAGTGTTGGTTGTTAAGCTGAGCTTTCAGCGGTCATGGCAGACGATCACGTAAACATCAGGTCTATTGCTTACTGCGCCATACTTTCGTATCCCTCGAAACTGCGGCAAATCACGTTTTGGCATAATCTTCGCAACAACAATTTATTGACAGATACTTATCAGCGTCAAAAGTGTATCGTTAAGTGTCCCAAGCTCAAGCACTATTGGAGACGACAAACCTTAACGTAACATAGGCACGCGGCCCGTCGTGGCACGGACAAAACAGTTTGTTCAGCCTTTAGATACAACTTTGTTTTTTGCAACCAAAGAGTTTAAGCCATACTAAAGTAGAGCGATGAACCGATATTCCCGGACAAACCGATTTTGGCAGTCAGTCGCGTCAGCAGTAGCGATTATGCTGATCGCCTCATGCAATAGTAAAACTGTACAAGCTACAGAGACTGTCTCTAAAAATAATAACGGAGATGTGCTTGTAGAGTCTACTTTCAATATCGGCGAAACAGGCCCCGGCGGTGGCGTCGTATTTGCGGTAAGCAATAACGGTGCTAATGGTTTGGAGTTTGCGCCAGAGGTTCTGTCTGGTGATCATATTGCCTGGGGTTGCAGTAAAGTTGATCTGGATGACATACCCAATTTAACGGGCTTCTTCGATCCTGTTGTTCAACTGAAGCCAAATGAAGAAGTTCAATCTGGCAGTCTTAACAGCAAGGCTTTAGCTAAAGATGCTCAGCAAGCATGTAGCAGCCCTGCGGCGCAAGCGGCAATGAGTTACACCACTACACCTCGTGGAGATGAGGCTGCTGATGCAAAGGAGTTCACTGATTGGTATCTACCGTCTATCGAAGAGCTGTTACAAATCGCCAGGCTTAAATTCGAGGTCCCCCTAGTGTCGAACGAATTTAACGAGCTAATTACCCCTAGTCTCTGGTCGTCAACCGAACACACCAACGAGATTGCGTGGTTCCTTCTACCAGATGGTTCTGCCTCAATCGGACACAAGGATCTGAGCGCAATTGCCGTACTACCGGTAAGATCGTTCTGACATAAGTCGGTTCAAATCACTAGGATCGAAAGCCTAAGATGCGCCAAAATCGATTACTGATATTCGTCTGTAGTTACATTCATTTTTGAACTTCGTATCAATAATAGGCTCGTATCAAAGAAGGTTCAGTCTCTCTACTGCTCACTTCAGCATTGACAAGGGCGTTTGGCAATAATGGATTCCCGCATCTATTTCAGGCTGCTGATCGCAGCGATAGCATTTTTTAGCATGCTACCGTCTATGCTGTTTGCCCAAGATTCAAGTCCACTGCCCGACTACGTTGTGGAGCAATTTGGCGTAGCTCCTCCAGTACCGGACGAACCGCTTTCACCTGCAATACAGTTTGCCGCTCGTGTGGCATTTGTTGACAGCACCGCACTGTCAGTCTGGGACAAAAATCAGGAGCTGGCAGTCGCAGCTATCGGTCGCTCGGGTGACCCACGGCTCGCCTGGATCATCAGTGACATGTTGCGTTTTGCCGCCGGCCAACAACCACAGCAGGCACTCACCCTCGCCGCGTCAGGCTTGCTGGGTAAAACGTTTGATGTAAACAATGCATGGCGCGATATAACCAATCATCTGCTTGCCTGGAACATCCCCGCACCACCTGATTACCTGAACTACAAGCGTGCCATTTTCACATTGAACGTGCCGGGTTGGGATGAGCTGTTTGTCGAAGGAGATATTGACTGGAGACTGGTATCCTGGGGCGGTGTACTGATAGACAATCGCGCCTATGACAAAACCGATGACGGTTGCAATTGCATTCCTGCTGCCGACAACCCGGCAGTTAGCAGCGCAGAAGATGCCGCCTGGTTGAAAGATAGCGACATCGTTTTTGGCATCGAAATAAATGGTGAAGCGCGTGCCTATCCTAGGCAGATCATGGAAGTTCGCGAAATGGTCAACGACACATTGGGTGGCCGCAATCTGGGCATTCCCTATTGTACCTTGTGTGGTGCCGCGCAAGCCTTCTACACTGACGAACTGCCCTCAGACATTGAACGACCTGTACTACGCACATCAGGATTGTTAAGTCGATCCAACAAAGTTATGTACGACCTTAAAACTCATTCCATCTTTGATACATTTCTGGGTCGTGCCGTGACGGGTCCACTAGCGGAAAAGAAACTTGCACTGGAACAAGTGTCTGTTGTTACCAGCGATTGGGGCAGCTGGAAGCGCGAACATCCAAACACCACGGTTCTGTTGGAACGCTATGCACTGGGACGCAACCCGGACTTCCGTAACGGTAGAGATGCCAATGGTCCAATATTTCCAGTTGGTGACGTAGATCCGCGATTGCCAGTACAAGAAGATGTGATCGGAGTAATCACAGCATCCGGTAAACCGGTGGCGTTTCCAAGAGTCGCTGCCTTTGTGGTGCTAAATCGTGGTGATAAAGTCGAGTTTGAAAACATCAGGCTGGAAATCGACTCCGGCGGTATAAAGGCCGTGGATATTTCTGGCTCTGACCCGGGAAGCCATCAGGCATTCTGGTTTGCATGGTCTCAGTTTTATCCACAAACCGAATTATGGATGCCGTGAATTTAAAGTGTATAAACCAATGCTTTCGAAATTAATTGTGTTTGGAGTACTCGCTAACGCAGTTTGTATGGTAGCTCGAGCTGACACAGTTAAAGACAATGCACCCGAGGGCCTGGTTGAGCTGCGTGGCATCATTGCCATGGGCATCCAGGCAGATGGAACATTTGGCGTAGGCGACGACTTCATTGCTCTTTTTGACGACGGTAGCTACACCAGCGACTTGGCTAATACGTTTATCGAAGGTATCGATGTTTCGAAGCGCAAGAAACCAAAAAGATGGGGGCATTGGCGTGCTCGTAACGAGACGATCGAACTGCGCGGGCATAAAGATAACGAGTTTGAGGAAACAATGGGTTCCTGGCGAATCGAACCCAGCGGTGAAGACCACCGCTTGTCTGGGTGTTTCGGTCGATTGAACTCAAGTAGTGGTGGCGATTATACGGGTAGCACTATTGTCGGTGTAGCACGCACGTGGTGTTTTTGGCCGGATGGTCGTTTTACCAATTCCAGCGCAACATTCGGCAGTTCCAGCGACCTCAGCATGGGGGTCAGTGACAAGGCCAGGGGTAGCTATCGTATTGACGACTACGTTGCAAAGTTTACCTATGACGACGGACACACCATCACCGCCGCATTCGGGTATGCCAGTGACGAGGGTAATCACATTTTGGTCAACGGTAGACGGTTTATGGGTTCAAACAAGCGTTAACTAGTTGGAGGGATCTCAACCCCACCCTCAAGCAGTTCATCAATACCCCGATTGGCCAGATCATCGACACGTTCGTTTTCACTGTGCCCACTATGCCCTTTGACCCAACGCCAATCGATCTGATGGTTCGCGGCCAATGCATCGATTTCCTGCCACAGCTCGACGTTCTTGACTGGCTTCTTTGCTGCGGTTTTCCAGTTTTTGCGCTTCCAACCTTCAATCCATTCGGTGATGCCTTTTCGCACATACTGTGAGTCGGTAGTCAGCACTACGTCGCTTGGTTTTTTCAGCGCTTTCAAGGCTTCAATGACCGCTGTCATTTCCATACGGTTGTTGGTGGTATGGGCTTCTCCGCCCCACAATTCCTTCTCATGCTTACCCGCACGCAACAACACGCCCCAACCGCCCGGGCCAGGATTACCCCGACAGGCACCATCGGTAAATATTTCTATCATTCGGAACGTTTGTCAGACCGGTGTGAATCAATGCGCGCAACACTAGCACCTTGCTGTTGTGGTACGGAGTCGCCCGATCGAGCATAACCGCCAACGGCCAGACCACGCCCCTTTTTCAACCATTGCGCTCGCGACATGGTCATTGGTATTGTCTGCTTACGTGCTCGTAAGATATACAAACCGCCAATCCCACCCATCCACGGCTGAAGGCGCTCCAGGCGATTCAGTCGACGCAACACCGGCGCACTGTTGATCGGTGGTCGGATGAACAAAGCTGCACTATCTAGCACACGGTAGTCGAGTACAGACAACCATTCGCCCACTCGACGCCGCGAATAGAAATGTCCATTCCAAGGTTCACGATGCCGCCAAGCTGTCAGCATATGGCGCACACCAAAGGCGCTGAAGGGGTTGAAACCGACAATGATCAGTTGACCATCATCGGTCAGGACACGATCGGCCTCGCGCAAGGCCTGATGCGGTGCCTCACAAAAATCCAGCGTATGGAAGAACAAAACGGCCTTCATCGACCCGGTCGCAATCGGCAAAGATAGAACATCCGCATGGATATCGGCGCGATTGCCGGGCGCATCCAGAATCAGCCGGCGCTGTAGACCTGCACCTTCTAACAGGTCACTGGTATCGATCAAATTACCGATTTGTAGGCCCTGATAGCCGAATACATCACCAAGACGTGAATTAAGGGCGGACTGTAACCGCTCGGCGATAGACTGACCGAGGCCGGATGCGTACCATTGCCGCAACGGCGCTTGTGACTCCAGCCAGATGGGAATTCGCCGGGACTTTTTAGAAAATCGCATCGCTGTCAACCTTTTACGCCGTCATCGCTCACTGTTTTCACTGAAACTCGTGTCACCTTCAACCAGTATAGCTTTCGTGATCCAGTCGATCGTAGTCATTGTGACCTTCTTGGCCTCGACTAGTGCCAACGCGCAGGGCATCGCACTGCCAAGCCTGGGCAATACGGAAGCGGCCGATCGCCAGATGCTACGCGAAGTACCCGATGAACACGTCCATGAACTCGAGCTGACACCCGCTGAAGATAAGCATATCGAACAGAAAACCACGGGTCTAATCGTGACTGACCCGCCAGATGCCTCAGCCCCTGCATCGTCTAACGTATGGACCACAATCCAGTCTGCAACTCGAATTGAAATTCCTGACAATCAAGCCATCAAGGGCTATCGGGAACAATACGAAAGGGAAGCCCTGTGGGTCAGCAAGATTTTGTCCCGAGCATCCCCGTATATCGGTCACGTTGTCGAACAACTGGATTCGCGATTCTTGCCAATTGAGCTGGCACTGCTACCTGCTATCGAAAGCGGCTATCTGCCGGACGTTGTCAGCGAGGGTAATGCTGCCGGCATTTGGCAAATAGTGCCGATAACGGCAAAGGAAATTGGAATCGAGCGCAATCAGTGGTACGACGGTCGTCGAGATATTACCCGCTCTACAACCGCCGCTATCGACTATCTGAGTTATCTTAATGCGGAGTTCAACGGCGACTGGATGCATACTTTGGCTGCCTACAATGCCGGTCCTGGACGCGTCAGAAGTGCGATTCGGAAAAATCGCAAGAAAGACAAACCCACCGATTACTGGTCACTCGAACTACCCGATGAAACGATAAATTACGTACCAAAATTTCTCGCCTTGATAGACGCCTTGCGTGACGCTGACAACAGTGCCTTGACGGTGCCAGAGGTAAACTCAGGCACTGCCTTGACGTTGGTTGATGTCGGTGTTCGAGTCAGTATTGACAAGGTTGCGGCGTTCTCGTCGTTATCGGAATCTGAACTGATGCGATTGAATGCCGGACTGGTTCATGGTGTCACACCACCCAATGGACCACATGTCTTGTACGTTCCTCATAGCGAAGCGGAAACCTTCGTCGAAAAGATCCAGCAAGCGAGCGATCAGGCACTTTACTCACTGCCACTGACTCATACCGTCGTCGCAGGTGATTCAATCAGTAGTATTGCGCTGGAATACGGTATTTCGCAGCGCCGACTGAGGAACATGAATAGCATTGAAGGATCGCATATCTGGATTGGCCAGAAACTGGCCGTGCTCGACAAGCCTGGCGCAGGCAAGCCGGCACTGACCGGCGAGACGCTGGAGTATGTCGTGAGTATCGGCGACACCTTGTCCGATATTGCATCAAAATTCTCGGTACGCGTGCGAGATATCACCGATCAGAATGGAAAAGCGCTGGATTCCGATATTATTCATCCTGGCGAGCGTCTTTCCATATCAACGGGTAGCTAAAGACAGCTAGTCAAGTAGAATCCGTGACTATTTATGCGCAGTTGACGTCAAACAAACGTCCTCAAAAAACAGAGTTGTTGACTCGCCGTGGCGAAACGCCAATAATATTTGTTGTTTTTTTACGTCAACCGGCTATGGCCAAAAGGATCTACCCATGAGCACGATCATCGTGACGCACGAGGACCATGAAGTCGACGAATTCGATTTTCCTGCTGACCGCGACATCATCACCATCGGTCGTCGATCAAGCAACGATGTCTGTGTACCGAACCTGTCAGTCAGCGGTAAGCATGCACGCATCTCTATCGAAGATGGCAAAGCGAGAATAGAAGATCTCAATAGTACCAACGGCACGTATATCAATGGCCGCCTGATTGCCCGTCAGATCCTGCAGCAGGGAGACGAAATAATCATGGGCAAGATACACTTGAAGTTCGTAAATGACGCAGCCGCCAGCACAACCTCTGGCAGTTCAGAAACCGCAAGTGCTGTTTCTACGGGGGCAGTTAAAACAAGTAGCGTTGTGAATAGTGTTGCGCACGCCAGAACCGATGCAAATGTCGGCGTTGAGCGAGCGGTTGCAAAAGCCGAACGACCAACCGATGAATCCGGCATGCATGAACCTGCCCCCACTGAAAACGATGGTGAGGAAGTCAGTGAAAAAGCGATGAGCCTTTCCGACAAGGCGCGCGTTGCACTAGGTCGTCAGCCTGTCGAGAGACCAACCTTACATGCGGTGAACGCTGAAGCGAGTGCCGCGGATATCCCCGCAGAAATCAATTCCGATACCGCAGTAGCAGAAGCACCGGTTCTACAAAAAGAAGTTCCGGCGGTAAAACCGAGACCAGCTAAAACCAATACGCACCCTCTGGACGGTATCAGTAACACAGATATCCAACAGCCAATGCATGAACTCGATTCACCGGCTACCCCTTCTCGCGGGGCCGTGATCGAGATAAAGAACGGAGCCAAGTCTGGTCAAATCCTGCCGATCGACAAACCCGTGACGACGCTTGGCCGACCGGGCATTCAAATCGCTGCCATCATGCGCAAGCCAGATGGTTATTTTTTGATGCACATCGAAAGTGATGACAGCGTTGATCGCCCGACCTTGAACCGCGATGCAATCGGTGACGAGCCTGTGCTGTTACATAGTGGTGATGAATTGAACGTCGCGGGAATTGACGTCGAATTCATGCTCTCTTGAGTACAAGGTTCGGTAAAGCCCGTCTGCGTGAAAAATGGAATTTCACACGGGCGGAAACAGACCGCTACTCAGATAACGGTCACCACGATCACAAACGATCGTGACGATAACAGCGTCTTGCAACTCTGCAGCTAATTCCAACGCCGCGCACAAGGCACCGCCCGAAGATACGCCTGCCAATATGCCTTCCTCACGAGCCATGCGACGAGCCATCTCTTCTGAATCGGACGCGTTGACATCAATAATCCGGTCCACACGCTGCGGTTCATAAATTTTTGGTAGATACGCTTCAGGCCAACGCCTGATTCCTGGAATACTTGAACCATCTTCAGGCTGCACACCGATGATTTGTATATCCGGATTCTTACCCTTCAGATATCGTGATACTCCCATGATAGTGCCGGTCGTTCCCATGGAACTAACAAAATGCGTGATCTTGCCTTGAGTATCTCGCCAGATTTCAGGTCCGGTTGATATGACGTGAGCATCGAAGTTATCCGGATTGGCAAACTGATCGAGCACCAGACCTTCTCCTTTTTCAGCCATTTCCGCAGCAAGATCCCGCGCGTACTCCATACCTTGGTCTTCGGTGACAAGAACCAATTCCGCGCCATAAGCTCGCATCGACGCTTTACGCTCATCAGTCATGTTATCCGGCATGATCAGACGCATGCGATATCCCATGCTCGCGGCGACCATCGCAAGGGCAATACCGGTATTGCCACTGGTGGCTTCTATCAGTACATCACCCGGCTTGATGTCACCGCGCGCCTGCGCCTGAACAATCATATTGCATGCTGGTCTATCCTTGACCGACCCTGCGGGATTATCTCCCTCGAGTTTGCCCAGAATCTGATTACCGTTTCGGTTTTGAGTAATACGCTGAAACGGCACCAGACGGGTGTTGCCAATTTGCTCGACCAGCGTTGGCATTAATGTTTGTGTTGTTGCCATAAAGACGAACCCTTTAACCCTGTTTTACTCGTGCCAGCGCAGTATCGAGCTGCTGTGTTAAGTTCAGACTATCGCATGCAAGCCGGGTTAGCGACTCCATGCTGCGAATCCAGGTGAACTGACGTTTCGCCAATTGTCGCGTTGCAGCCACAGCTTTTGGCATCCAGTCATCATCCGATGTATCACCTTCCAGATAAGCTAATGCCTGGCGGTAACCGACGCTGCGCATCGAGGGCAGCCCCGCATGTATACGATTATCCCGCGACAACATTCTTACCTCTTCAAGAAAACCCGCCTGTTGCATCATGACCAGACGTCGCTCGATTCGTTCATGCAGCCAAGCCCTTGATTCCGGTAGCAGTGCGATTTTGATTGGAGATTCCAGCAACGATGATCTCGTCTGCGCATGTAATTCCGACAAGGGCTTACCGGTAATCCGATAGACCTCCAACGCTCGCTGCAAACGTTGTGGGTCATTGGGATGAATACGTTTGGCAGAAACGGGATCAATACCGCTCAGTTCCTGATGCAAGGCAGCCCAACCAAGACGGTCCGCCTCGGCCGCTATCTCTTCACGGATCGCTGCATCTGCCGCCGGTAATTCAGCAATACCGTGCTCCAGCGCGTTGAAGTACAGCATCGTCCCTCCGACCAGCAAGGGTGTAGATCCACGTGATTGAATCTCGGTTATCAGACGACTGGCATCGGCAGCAAATTCCGCAGCAGAGTAACTCTCCCAGGGGTTACGAATATCAATCAAGTGATGCACAACGCCGTCGCGCTCTTGGATATCGGGTTTGGCGGTGCCTATATTCAGCCCACGGTAAACCAGAGCCGAATCAACACTGATGATTTCTGCCGACAAGGCCTTGGCCAACTTTATAGACAAGCCAGTTTTGCCGGTCGCCGTCGGTCCTAACAAAAAAAGTATCACCGCCGGTGCAAACTCAGTCAGCGACCACGCAGAAACAGCTTGTCAAGATCAGCCATCGAAAGGCTTGTCCAGGTCGGGCGCCCGTGATTGCACTGACCGCTATTGGGCGTTGATTCGATCTGACGCAGCAAAGCATTCATTTCGCTCAAACTCAAGGTTCGATTCGCACGCACCGAACCATGACAAGCCATTGATGACAACACCTCATTGACAGCAGCGGCGAGGCGTTCGCTGTTATCATGACTCATCAGTTCTGACAAGACATCTGATAACAGTCCGCCAGCGTCAGCTTGCCCCAGTATGGCGGGTACCGAACGAATACAAAGGGTTTCAGGCCCTTGACGATCAACCGTCAAACCGAACTGCTGCAACCAATCTTGTTCATCCTGTGCACGTTGCGCCTCTGCTTCACTGACATTGACGGTTATTGGCACCAGCAAAGCTTGTGAACGTACATCGTTGTCCTCATAGGACGCCTTCAGTCGTTCATAGGTGATGCGTTCATGGGCGGCATGCGCATCGACGATGATCATACCCTCCGTATTTTCAGCGAGAATATACACACCGTGCAAATGAGCGCGCGCAAAACCCAACGGCGGCATTGCCGGATTACTTCCGCCTTCACTTGCCAAGGTTTCGCCTGAGCGTTGAGCTGAGAGTTCGGCAGCACTCGGAGCCGAGCTTTGCCGACTGGCTCCGCCCAACTTTGCCATTGACTGCAACTGTTCACGCACTTCAAGTGGCATTGGTCGCTGTACAGCCGCTGATGCATACGGGCTGATGGGCGCTGGCGCGCCTCGTCCGCCATCAGTGGCTTGGCTGCTTCGTACATCGACAACACGGTCAATGCCAGCCAGTGCGCCGTTATCCTCGGCCACACCATCACCCCCCTCCGGTCGGACTCGAGCGAGGTAGTCCTTTAAGGAGCGCCGGACAAAGCCATGCACCAATTGACTGTCACGAAACCGGACTTCGTGTTTGCCCGGGTGGACATTCACATCAACCGCTGTGGGATCGATATTCAGAAAAAGCACAAACGCGGGAAAGCGTTGATGATAAATCAAGTCACTGTACGCTTGCTTTACGGCATGTGTGATGACCTTGTCACGAACCATCCGATGATTGACAAAAAAGTATTGCATGTCACCGCTGCTGCGTGAAAAGCTCGGATCAGCAATCCAGCCATGCAGAGATACACCTGGCCCGTCCAACATGACTCGCCTTGCGGCGGACGCGAAGTCCTTGCCCAGGATCTTGGCGATACGTTGATCCTGTTCCGCGTCTGTTGTCGCTGCAGAACATGCAAACGTTTCCTTGCCATTGTGATTGATTTGAAACGACACAGTAGGGTGTGCCATGGCAAGCGTCTTGACGATGGCTTCTGCACGCGAATATTCGGTGCGCGGTGTTCGCATGAATTTGCGTCGGGCCGGAACATTATAAAAAAGATTTTGTACATCGACAGTGGTGCCTGGCGGATGTGGCGCTGGCATCTGACTCGGCGTTGCGTCCGGGCGATAAACAATGCGATTACCGTCCTCATCGACTGCCGTGCGGCTGGTTATCGTCAACCGCGATACTGAGGCGATACTGGGTAAGGCTTCACCGCGGAAACCAAGCGTCGTCACTTGTTGTAATTCTTCAAGCGATTTGATCTTGCTGGTTGCGTGGCGATTCAAGGCCAGTGGTAGATCATCGGCGACCATACCCCGACCATTATCCCGTACACGAACGCGATCAAGACCACCTTGCTCAAGATCGATACGAATATCGCTAGCGCCCGCATCGAGACTGTTTTCGAGCAATTCCTTGATGATGGAAGCAGGACGTTCAACAACTTCTCCAGCCGCTATCTGATTGATCAGATGGTCCGGGAGCTGATGGATCCTCGTCTCGTTGCTGGTGCTCGTTGCCACCCGCCTATTATGCGCCTTATTCGGTGCCGACAGAACCTCTGGCGGCGGCAATTCGCGTCCCATGTGGCGCTCGCTTTGTCAGATAGCGCGTGATCCCCTTGCCAATTGCTCGACTGAGTTTTTGCTGATGACTCTTGCTGCGTAGTTTTTTCTCCTCCTCAAGATTGGAGATGAACGCAGTTTCAATGAGCAATGACGGAATATCAGGCGATTTCAGGACGACAAACGCGGCTTGTTCGACATTCGGCTTGTGTACCGGACCCAGCTTTTTCAATTCGGCCAGCACGTCGTTACCCGCCTCCAGACTGGATTCCATAGTCGAGCTTTGGGCAAGGTCCAGAAGCGTTTGGCGAAGATGCTTTTCAAGCCCACCCAGCGCCACATCGCCAAACAAGGCAGCCGTTTCGTTCTCGCTTTGTGCCAGTCTCGCCGCCAGCTCCGAGCTGGCACCATCCAGCGACAAGGCATAGACTGAACTCCCGGCTGCACTACGACGCAAAACCGCGTCGGCGTGAATCGAAACAAACAAATCGGCTGAAGCCTCGCTTGCTCGTTCGATTCGGGTACGCAGACCAACATAGGTATCATCTTCGCGGGTCAGCACCGCTTGAATACCAGGCTGAGCATTCAGGAAGGCGTACAGCTGCTTGGAGATTGCCAGCGTGATATCTTTTTCGCGGGTTTTTCGTTGCCCGATCGCGCCCGGATCCTTGCCTCCGTGCCCCGCATCAATCGCCACAATGACGTCACGTAACTCACCGCTAACGGCCGCACGTGAAGCAACGGGTTTGTTATCGGCATTACCGGAAACTCCGAGATCAATAAGCAGACGTTGCCCATTCTGACGTCCCAGGAAACGAAACGTCGGTGATACCGCCTCCCGCAGATCGACAACCACGCGCAAATCCTTACTGCCATGCTGACCATAACGAACAGCCTGCACCAGACCATCGGCGAAGGTCTGCGCCGACAAACTCGCTGCAAGTGACGTCCCTGGCAGATCAATAACCAGACGATCAGGACTGTCCAGCGTGAAAAGATTCGCATTCGGGACAGCAGAATCGAGATCGAGATGCAGCCTCAATGTGTCCTGTGACACGATGCGAAACGCTGACAGCGTCCCTGCGGATGACAGAGCTGGCCACAATAACAGGAACAAAACCCCCGCCATCAGAGCAATACGTGAAAAAAGCGCTACAACACGACGCGAAATCGCTGACATATCCTCTACACCCCCCGATGTGCTGGACAAAGCTTCGCTTGCCATAAGCATAGGAAGGTTTCAGCGAAAAGAAACGTGAATTGTCTAATTCGGCAACGCTTCAAGACCCGCTACGTCAACGACACGCCCATTCTCCGAATAGTGAATCCCGATCTCCCAGTGAGGCATGCTGGATCCTACCTGGGCCAGCTGTCTTCCCGCCTTTTGGGGCCATTCGATCAAAATCAGTTCATGTTCTGCCAGCACATCATCAAAACCCAGATAGTGCAGTTCGTCCGGATCCTCCAATCGATACAGATCCAGATGCGCGATACGCCGATTCGGCACGTAATAAGTTTCCAGCAAGGTATATGTAGGGCTCTTGATACGGCCTGTGACACCAAGCGCCTGGATCATCGAACGCGCAAGCACACTCTTGCCGGCACCCAGCTCCCCGGTCAAGCTGATCAACAAGCGCGTTGGCAACACGCTGACCAGACGTTGCCCGAGAGACACCATCGCCGCTTCGTCTTCGAGTGAGATCGACAAGAAATTTTGCTTGGATGATGCCATGCGCGTAGTGCTTACAATTTACGCACACTCTCCCGTTCAACTATTTCCGGGACAAAGACTCGCTGATGTGTGGACATTGATGCCGCCTTGTCTGTAGCCAGGCTGTGGGCAAGCACTGCAGCGGAGCGGCCCATCATTTCCAGTGGGAAGCAGACGGTGGTCAGTTTCGGCGATGTGTAGTAAGCCACATCCAGATCATCAAATCCAATAATCGACACGTCATCGGGTACGCTAATGCGCGCTTCGCGACAAGCATCAATGGCGCCGGCTGCCATCTGATCATTGTGCGCAAAGACGGCCGTAAATTTTTGTTCCGACTTGATCAAGGCCTGCATCGCCTGATAACCACCGTTAAAACTGAAATCACCTTTAAGTATGCAGTCTGCTGCAACCGGATGCCCTGCTTCTTTGAGTATATCCGTAAACCCTTTGGACCGTAGCGCCGTACCATCGATGAAATCATGCCCTTCAATCATCGCGATTTTTTCGTGCCCCCGGTCAAGTAGATACCGTGCAACCGTGGCGCCACCTTGCTCATTATCCAACGTAACACAACGTTCTTCGAAGCCAGACACCTGGCGATCAATCAACACCATCGTTGGTAAGCTACTCATCAGTTCGCCGACTTCTTTGTCAGATAAACGAAAGCTATAAATAATCAATGCATCAACCTGACGACTGACCAATGAATCGATGGATCGACGTTCACCATCCACATTCAGATTGCTAGACTCGACGATGGTATGGAAGCCTTGCTCACGCAAGGCAACCGACACGCCTTCCATCATCCGTCCAAAATAGGTTGAGGCAAACGTATTCACCACGACACCAATCGTGCGCGAGGACTGACTCGCCAGACCACGTGCTACTTCATTGCGTCGATAATTAAGTGCCGTGATCGCGGCCTGAACCTTGTCTCGGGTGCGGGTATCGACAATTTCCGGATGATTGATAACCCGGGAAACGGTCGCGGTCGAGACGCCTGCCGCGATAGAAACATCGCTCATCGTAACCAAGGGACGCCCTCTTCAAGTTGAACTACGCAGCCACTTGGCGAATGGTGCCACCATTTTTCCGCTACTTCAAACAGAACAGGCATCTCTGTCGGTTTCAGAAAATATCAAGACGATCCATCGCCTGAGCCCAGCCTGAGCCGGGCGAGCAATCAACATCGATTCGATTGCCCTGCCAGGCAAAACCTAATGACGCAGCATGCAGGAACATCCGTTTCAGGCCGTGGCGTCGGAACCGCGCATTGCGTGCATTGTTGCCATACCTTGTGTCACCGACAACCGCGTGCCCGGCATGACTGACATGGACCCGAATCTGGTGTGTCCGCCCGGTCTCCAGCACCACATCGAGCAAAGTCGAATCGCGAAACCTCTGGACCACCGCCACATGGGTCAGGGCTGACTGACCCGCTGGATCCACAACAACCTTGCGCTCTCCTGCCCGCTCGGTATTTTTCAATAACGGGGCATTCAGCTCGGAGAGCGCTTCGGGCCACTGTCCGTCCACCAGTGCCTGATATCGCTTGTCGACCCGGCGATCCCGAAAAAGATCCTGTAACTGCCTGTTCGTACCTGCATTGCGAGCGACCAGCAAGGCACCGCTGGTGTCCTTGTCAAGCCGGTGGGTCAGTTCGAGCGTCGGTGCATCAAGCCCTTGCTGCAAGGCGTCGATAAGGCCATACGGCACCCCGCTCCCGGCATGCACGGCGAGCCCCGGGGGTTTGTTCAATACAAGAAAATCAGCGTGATCAAAAATAATACTGTCGAGAACCGCCCGGACCGCATCATCGGGCACTCGGACGCGCTGGCTGGATTTAAATCGCATGGGTGGTATCCGAACCTTCTCCCCTACAGCGAGCTTTCTTGTCGGTTTTACCCGCTTGCCATCAACGCGTACCTCGCCCTTGCGAATGGTCTTGTAAATGTGTGTACGAGGCACTCCTGGGCAGCGGCGCAACAAAAAATTGTCGATTCGTTGATTGAGTTCATTTGTAGTCACCTCCACATGTCGAACACGGGTATGCTGTACCGCAGCATCCGCCGGCCCGGGTTCTGACGCTTTTTTGTCGCTCTCTTGCATGGAAGTTGCTTGATACAAAGCTGTACGATTCAGACAGGATTATTACGCAATCGACAAAACGAAGGTGGAACTATCCTTCGATTGCCGAATCTCCCTGTCACTGCTATATTAAAGAGTCGGTCGGATAACGGATTTTTTCCAGCCTGCCCGCCTGATTAAGTGTCGCTCTGCACACGCCCCTGAGTTGGTATTCCGAACGATGAATTCGGGTTGCTACTAACAGCTCTCTTGATCGAGGACCACTCGAGAGGCGAAATTCAGATGATGGCGACACCCGTCAGCAAAACAGTCAGATCGTGATCCAGGAAACTGGAAAAAGACTGGATCACGAACGCGGACGCAAGGACTTTGCCCACCATCTCCGGGCAGCTTTTGCGGCCAACCTAAAACAATTTCGGATTCTAAACAAACCCGTCCAACTCAATGTTGAGCACACAATCCAAACCTGCACACACCAGCAACGCGAACAACAGATTTCGCGGCATTCGTGTGCGTGGGCGTCTCAAAGGAGTTTGGCCGTGAGGGAATCCACCGTGGATCTCAAAAATAATGAAAAGAATGCTCATAAACGCAACTCACGAAGAAGAGTTGCGAGTAGCCATCGTTGATGGCCAACGTCTGGTCGATCTGGATATAGAACACAAATCACGTAAACAACAGAAATCAAATATTTACAAAGCCAAAATCACCCGCGTCGAGCCAAGCCTCGAAGCGGCGTTTGTTGATTATGGTGCGGAACGACATGGCTTTCTTCCCTTCAAGGAAATTGCCCGTGAATACCTGAAGGGAAATAATGGCAAAGGCGACGGTGGCCGGCCAAATGTCCGCGACGGTATCAAAGAAGGTCAAGAGATCGTTGTTCAGATCGAAAAGGAAGAGCGCAGCAACAAAGGTGCTGCCCTGACAACCTATATCAGCCTGGCCGGGCGATTCCTCGTCCTGATGCCTAACAACCCGCGTGCGGGTGGCGTTTCGCGTCGCATCGAAGGTGAAGATCGAGCCGAGCTCAAAGCCGCCATGCAGGATGTGACCGTGCCGGACGGCATGGGCACCATTGTTCGTACAGCCGGAATTGGTCGTTCGGCAGAAGAACTGCAATGGGACCTCGACTATCAGGCCGCCATCTGGACTGCTATTGCCGACGCGGCAAAAGACCGCAAAGCGCCTTTCCTGATCTATCAGGAAAGCAACATCATTGTTCGCGGACTGCGCGACTATTTCCGCGGCGACATCGGTGAAATCATTGCTGATGAGCAAGACACATTTGATCAGGCGGCTGAGTTCATCCGAATGTATATGCCGCAAAACGAGCGCAAACTAAAGCTCTATGAGGATGATGTTCCACTATTCAATCGCTACCAGATCGAATCCCAGATCGAGTCAGCCTTCCAGCGTGAAGTGCGACTGCCATCCGGCGGCGCCTTGGTCATCGACCACACTGAAGCACTGATTTCCATCGATATCAACTCCGCCCGTGCCACCAAGGGTGGGGATATTGAAGAAACGGCAACCAATACCAACTTGGAAGCGGCTGACGAAATAGCCAGGCAACTACGCTTGCGCGATCTAGGTGGCCTGGTGGTTATCGACTACATCGACATGATGGCTTCAAAACATCAGAGAGCCGTTGAAAACCGTTTACGCGAAGCACTGAAGCAGGATCGCGCACGTGTTCAAGTCGGTCGCATCTCGAAATTCGGCCTGTTGGAAATGTCTCGACAGCGCCTGCGCCCCTCTCTCGGAGAGTCATCGGAAAACGTTTGCCCTCGCTGTCTCGGTCACGGCACTATTCGCGGTATCGAATCGACCGCACTTTCCATTCTTCGACTGCTTGAAGAAGAAGCGATGAAAGACAACACCAATCGCGTACTGGCTGATGTTCCTGTCGAAGTGGCTACCTACCTGCTTAACGAAAAGCGGACCAACATTAGCGAGATCGAATCACGCAATACGGTTGATCTACTGATTGTCGCCAACCCGACCATTCAGACACCGAATTACACAATAGAACGCGTACGCATGACTGAAGCCGATCATGAAACGCTTAACAAAAAGAGTTATGAGCTGGCAACCGATACCACTGAAGCCTACTCACAAGCTGAGGCTGATGCAGCCCGCCCTGTCGAGCAAGCCGCTGTTAGAGCGGTTACCCCACAGATACCGGCCCCAAAGCCTGCTGCCAAGAAACAGAGGTCAGCGGTTACAGAAGCGGAACAGACCACGGGCATCAAACGCCTGTTCGGCGCTGTTGCATCTGTGTTCGGCGCTGGCGCCGCAGCGAAAGCTATGGCCAAGAGCGCAACTGAAACCGAAAGTGGCGGTAATGGCGATTCACGGCGAGGTCGCAATGCCAACGGTAATCGCACTGCTTCTGAGGAGGGCAACAAACGACGAGGCAAGCGTTCTGGCAACCGCGGAGGACGTGGTCGCAATCGCAACGCGAATGCCGCTGGCGATACAAATGAGAACACAAATGACGAGGCCCAAGCGGGCGAATCTCGTCATGCTGGACGCGGCAATGGGCGCGGACGTGGGCGTGGACGAGGACGTGGGGGCAACGCCTCCGCCTCTGGCAATAACGAAGCAACACAAACTACAGACTCTTCAACCCGCAATAGTCGTGTTCGTGGGCGAGGCAAACGTACTGAAGGCAAGGACACTGCATCCGAGGCTGGTACCAATTCAAATGCACCAGCCAAAGTAGACGCAGGCGCTGACAACAGAAACAAGCAACCCGTCGCGGTGAATGCCAGTGGTGCCGTCGATAGTACAAATGGGGATGCAAGCAGCACTGAGAATGCGGCAGGCAGCACAACAAGTCGGAGTCGCGGACGCCGAGGTGGTCGGCGACGTGGAGGCCGTGGCCGTGGTCGCAATCAGACGCAAAACAATGTTAAAAGTGGTAGTGAAAACGCAGTTGACGCGAACGCAGAGGCTGCATCAACGGCTGAATCATCAACACCGGCAGCGTCAACAACAGCTGGCGCCAAATTCAGCGCCGGTGCCGCAGTAACTACAGGTGCAGCGGTAACTACAAGTGCAACGGCGGTTGCAAGTACAGCTCAGCCAGCCACCGCGCAGACTAAAGCAACCGTTGATGCGAAACCAGCTTCATCAATGCCAGTGAATCAAGATGGCGCGGCGAATGACGCAAAAAGTTCTAAACCTGTCGAGAAAAACAGCGTCAATGACAGCGCCAGTGACAACATAAA
>CAYUZB010000018.1:42491-44906 GCA_964449565.1 uncultured Granulosicoccaceae bacterium
AAGCGCGCGGCAGCTGCTGAGGGTGATAGTTCCAACGACAGTAGTTCTGGCGGCGTCCACCATGATGCTTCGGAAGACAGCGGTTCACGTGTATCGGCACGTCAGCCAAGTGAACTGAAAAGCTCCGTTCGATCACTGGCTAATCGTGATGAATCAAGCGTCGCCGGCAATGGCGCACCAGCTAAAGCGTCTTCGTCATTCGCATCACGTCAAGTCGTTGATGTCAATTCTGACAACAGTGCCTCTTCAGCAGCTCCGACTGAAAAGTCGTAACGACTTAAAGTCATCATTTGCGTCAAACACCATGCAAGTGCCAGTTGGCACTTGCATGCGTTGCCAATTTATTGACCCACAGGCTGGATATTGAGCCAAACCTGTGAGAAATACTCACTGTACCCTCCTTTCTATACATCACTGCCAGCGGAGTGCCTTTGGCATACGCCTTGCTCACTCATAACCAGCTTTGAATTCCAATCTAACCCGTTACCCCAAAGCGTACGGTTACCAAAAAAGGCACTAAAAATGGCAAAGATCTTTGTACTAGGCGGCGATGGATTCTGCGGTTGGCCAACGAGTTTGCATCTCTCCAGTCTGGGACACGACGTCACTATCATCGACAACCTGTCGCGTCGCGCGATTGACCTCGAACTCGAAGCAGGTTCGCTCACTCCCATTCAACCAATGGGTACTCGGCTGAAAGCATGGAAAGAAGTGAGTGGCAATACGATAAACTTCCATAACCTGAGTGTTGGCGTCGACTATGAACGCTTGCTCAATCTTATCCTTCAGGAACAACCGGACACGATAGTACACTTCGCTGAGCAACGCGCAGCGCCTTATTCAATGAAGTCAGCTCGACACAAGCGTTATACCGTTGACAACAACCTCAATGCTACTCATGACGTACTGGCTGCCGTCGTCGAATCCGGCCTCGATATCCACTTGGTCCACCTCGGAACGATGGGAGTCTACGGCTATGGTACCGCTGGCATGCAAATTCCAGAAGGTTATCTTAATGTAACCGTCAAGCAGGGAGATCAGGAAACGGATACGGAAATTCTTTATCCTGCAAACCCGGGCTCGATCTATCACCTAACCAAAACACAGGATGCTTTGTTCTTCCAGTTCTACGCGAAAAATGACAAGCTACGCATCACTGATTTGCATCAAGGTATTGTCTGGGGTACACAGACTGAACAGACCGAGCGTGACGAGCGGTTGATCAACCGATTCGACTACGATGGCGACTACGGCACTGTTCTTAACCGCTTCCTGATGCAGTCAGCTGTTGGTCATCCTCTTACTGTTCATGGAACAGGTGGTCAAACACGCGCTTTCATCCATATCAAAGACACTTGCAAGTGCGTGGAACTAGCAGTTGCCAATGCGCCAGAGCGCGGCGAACGCGTTAGTATTCTCAACCAAATGACAGAGACTCATCGAGTTATTGATCTTGCCAATATGATTGCAAAAGTTACCGGTGCAGAAGTCAACCTAGTGGCCAACCCACGTAACGAAGCTGCCGAGAACGAGTTACACGTTGCAAATGATCAGTTCATCAGCTTGGGTCTGGACCCAATGACTCTTGAAATGGGCCTGGCAACCGAAGTAACTGAAATTGCCAAGAAATACGCTGATCGTTGCGATCTTTCAAAGATTCCATGCGTTTCTTTGTGGAATCAGAAAGATGATGACGACTCACATCTGCGACTGGTCGCTTAAACGAACGGTAATTCATTCCTGAGCGGTTCATCGCCGTCGAAGAACCGCTCAGATGCAACGGACAGCCTGATACCGAGACAAGGAGGCTATATTATCCAAAGTACGCGAGTCTCCAATTTGTAGCTATATCCGCAAAATCGCGTACTAACCATCAGAAAACAAAGTGATATTGATGAGCAACGCACCTTACTCCATGTTTAATTGCAACAATAAACTCCTTTGCTTTTCCGATGGGGATTTTGTCGCAGCGCAAAACGCTTTTTCTGACAAAGCCCTCTTCGAGCATTATCTGATCAAGAATGAGGGAGCCAATGGCGATATTACCGCCGTTGATATAAACGGCAAAGTACACACTTTATTCGGCCCCGCCAATGGCGCAATTGTCTGCGTCAAGACACCTTCTTCAAGCACACAGAATCTGGACAAGCTTATTGCCGTTTGGGAAAACGCTGGTTTTGCGCCACCCGCTACAGTCAACGTCGATAAATTGGATTCCGATGCTACAGCGCTGGAAATTTCCAAAACGTTTCTGACACAGCTAGGATCGGAGTTGCACCAAGTATCCGAAGATGCAGTAAAACTGGACAAGCAGGTGGCCCTACTTCGTGAAGATCTTGAGGACTATCGTCGTAGCATACACGAGCTCAAGCTTGAAAGTCGACTGCAGGGAAATTTTCCAAGCCTGACTTTTGA
>CAYUZB010000019.1:0-44067 GCA_964449565.1 uncultured Granulosicoccaceae bacterium
TCTGTCAGTACTATCTGTCAGTACTAAATAATAGCCCGCTTGTACATATGTACAAGCGGGCTTTTTTGTGGCCGATAATTCTTGGGGTTGATAATTAAAGTGCCTCATCAGGCAGCGCACTACTCATGACCCGCAGCGATTTCGCCTCGCAGACTACTCGCTTCGGGTCTATCGCTTGGCGTTGATGGTCGCCCGAGTCTTTTGCAGATGGAAGGTTTGTATCGAGTTCCGGATGCCAATGTTGGCTTGCCAATTCGGAACCGTCGAGTGGAAACTCAACGGCTTGATTACTGGCGTTGAATAGCAGCAACAGACTTGGTGACGCTTTGATGTCCGGGTAGCCAGGTGTGTCTGGAACAGCGTCTCCGGTGAGTTGTACACCGAGAAAACGGTCATCTGCATTGTGCCAGTCTTGATCTGACATGGTCTTGCCGTCTTGTCGAAACCAGACAACGTCGGCATGCCCGGAGGGAGAAACATGTTGCGCATGCAGATACCACGGTTGGCGTAGCACCGGAAATCGCTTGCGCAGCGAAATGAGCTCGTTGGTGAACGTTGTCAGTTGATTTGCAGCTTCATTTTCTTCCCAGTCAATCCAGTTGATTTCGTTATCCTGACAGTAGGCGTTGTTATTACCTGCTTGTGTTCGATGACGCTCATCGCCGGCGAGCAGCATCGGGATCCCTTGGGAGACCATCAGTGTCGCGAGAAGATTGCGTTGTTGTTTTTCCCGTAGTTTGTTTATTTTGGCGTTATCGCTGGATCCTTCGAAACCGTGGTTGTTTGAAACCTCGCCATTGTGGCCATCCGCATTGTTTTCGCCGTTGTTCTCGTTGTGTTTTTGTTCGAAGCTCACCACATCGGCAAGACAGTAACCATCATGTGCGGTAACGAAGTTGATACTCGATGTAGGCTGGCGGGACAGGCTATTGGCAGTGGCTGCAACAGAAGCGGGATGCTCGAAGAGATCACTGCTGCCAAGCAAGCGTCTGGCAAACTCGGTTCGGACAGCGTCGTCGGTCAGCCAGAAACGGCGTACCGTGTCCCGATATCGATCATTCCATTCTGACCAGCGACGCGGGTACTGTCCCAGCTGATATCCATCAGGACCCAGATCCCAAGGCTCAGCGATCATCTGGGCCGTTTGTAATATCGGGTCCTGTGCGATGGCGCGGAAGAAGCCTGCGCCTGAGTCGAAACCACGAGAATCTCGACCTAATATACTGGCAAGATCGAATCGAAACCCGTCCACACCGATTTCACTGTGCCAGTAACGCAAGCTATCCATGATCATTTGCAGGACACGCGGATGATCGACCCTGAGTGTATTGCCTGTGCCGCTATAGTTAAGGTAGTAACGTCGGTTATCCTGCAAGTGGTAGTAAGCCAGATTGTCGATGCCACGAAAGCTGACCGTTGGGCCAAGTTCGTTGCTCTCACCCGTGTGGTTGTACACCACGTCAAGAATCACTTTGATATCAGCGTCATGCAATGATGCAACGGCAGAGGCCAACTCTGCACAGGCATCTGCGCCTTGCTGCGCGTATCGGTTTGCAGCGCAAAAGAATCCCAGGCTTTGATAGCCCCAATAATTACTAAGCTTACGCGCTAGCAAAAAATCATCATCGGCGAAATAGTGAACCGGCAAGAGTTCCAGCGCGTTTATCCCGACCTTCTTGAAGTAGTTGATCATCTCCGGGTGGCCGAGGGCGGCATAACGTCCACGACAATCCGCAGTAAGCCCGGTGTAATTACGGCTCAAGCCTTTGACATGGGCCTCGTAAATCACCGCGTCTGACCATGGCCATTCGGGTTTTGCCGATTCGGTGGTCGTTTGAGGTAAAGGTGGTACAACGCATTTGGGGACAAATGCTGCGCTGTCACGTTTATCGAACGAAAGATCGGCTTCTGTCGAGTCGCGGACGTATCCATAGTGGACGTCCGTGATTTGTAGCTCGCTGTCCAGTCTGCGTGCGTAGGGATCGATCAGCAGTTTATGTGGATTGAAACGATGACCGTTTTCCGGATCGAACGGCCCGTGTACGCGGTAGCCGTAATGCAGACCCGCTCTGCCACCCGGTAGCAGGCCATGCCAGATATCATCGCTTCTTCGGACAAGATCAAAGCGTTGTTCTGCTTGCTTGCCATCATGGCCATACAAGCAAAGTTCAACCCGATCAGCATGTTCGGAAAAGAGTGCGAAGTTCACCCCCTGCTTGCAAACAGTCGCCCCAAGCGGTGACGGTTTTCCGGGTTTGAGTCCAGAGCTCACGTGTTTACCGCAAGCGCATCCAGCTGCCAGATATCGCGATTATAATCAGCAATTGTTCGGTCTGATGAGAAGCGCCCGCTCATTGCCGTATTGATGATGCTTTTTTTCGTCCAGTTTTCCTGATCATTCCATAGCTTTGACACATCCGCCTGTGCATCAAGATAGGCAGACAGATCGGCAATGGTCATCCACGGATCGGTTGGGCTTTGTATGGCGTTCATCAGATTGCGGATGACTTCGCCGTTATCGTCGTCAAAGGTTCCAGTTTCGAATGCATCGAGAATAGCTTTTATACGCGGGTCCTTCGCCACGAATGCTTGCGGCTGGTAGTCCATGCGTTGTTCCTCGACCTCTACATCGTTCAGACCAAAAGCGAAAAAATTGTCTTCGCCGACCGCCTCCAGTATTTCGACATTGGCGCCGTCGCGGGTACCGATAGTCAGTGCCCCGTTCATCATGAATTTCATGTTTCCGGTGCCTGATGCCTCTTTCCCTGCAGTAGAAATCTGCTCGGACAGATCGGTAGCCGGGCAGATCAGCTCCATGGCTGACACATTGTAATCAGGCAAGAAAACAAGCTTTAACTGATCACTGGATTGTTCGTCATTGTTGATCACCTTGGACACATTGTTGATCAGTTTGATAATGTCCTTGGCAACTGCGTAACCGGGTGCAGCCTTACCCGCAATCAGTATCATGCGCGGTGCCTGCGAGCTACCACGTCCGGCTTTGTGTTCCAACCAGCAGTGTACAGCGTGTAAAGTGCACAATAGCTGTCGCTTGTACTCGTGCATACGCTTGACTTGTACATCAAACAGCATCGATGAATCTACCGCAATGGATACTCTTGCCTGGATGAAGTTTGCCAGGCGTAGTTTGTTGTTTTGTTTGATCGTCTGCCAGTCATCAAGCAGTTTTGCATCCTCAAGGTTTGACGTCAGTCTCTCGAGTTTTTTTGGATCCTTAATCCAGTCATTGCCACAACGAGTATCCAGAAGCTTGCGTAAATCAGGATTGCAGGCAGACAGCCAACGACGTTGGGTAACACCATTGGTTTTGTTGTTGAATCTGTCTGGCCATAGTTCATTGAAATCCTTGAACAAGCCCTCGGTCAACAAGCGCGAGTGCAGGGCCGCAACACCGTTGACGGAAAAGCTGCCAACGATAGCAAGATGTGCCATGCGAATGACCGGTACCGCGTCGAAGGTCACGATCGACATCGCGGCATGACGATCACGTTCGCCAGGCCAGCGCGTTTTGACCTCAAGCACAAACCGGCGATTGATTTCCTGAATGATTTCCGTTGGCCGCGGCAGCAAGTTTTGCATCATCTCCAGCGACCAACACTCCAGCGCCTCGGGAAGCAGCGTGTGGTTGGTGTAGGCCATGACTTTTGTCGTAATTGCCCATGCCTCCTGCCATTGTTGGCCGTGTTCGTCGAGTAACAGCCGCATCAATTCGGCAATGGCGAGAGCGGGGTGAGTGTCGTTAAGTTGAAAGCAGTGATACTTATGAAAATCGTCGAAACTGTCGCCTTTCGTCAGCCAGTCAGCGATGGCATCTTGCAAACTTGCTGATACCAAAAAATACTGCTGACGCAAACGCAACACTTTGCCATTTTCATTGCTGTCGTTCGGGTACAACACCATGGTAATGTTTTCAGCTTCATTGCGTTCTGCTACCGCTTCCGCGTAGCCACCTGCATTGAATTGGTTAAGATGAAATTCGTTGGTGGCTGTTGAAGACCATAAACGCAGGGTATTGACGATACCGTTTCGATAGCCCGGCACTGGAACGTCGTAGGCCCGGGCGAACACATCGTGAGTGCCTTCCCAATGATGGCGATGCTGTCCGTCGTCGAGTGTTTCTACCCTGACATGGCCGCCGAAGCGAACGCGACGTGTCAGATGGGGCCGTTCAAGTTCCCACACGGCATCATTGGCGAGCCAGTCATCGGGTTGTTCGACTTGCCAGCCATTGTCGATAAGCTGGCGGAACATGCCATAGCGGTAGCGCAGCCCGTAACCACGGACCGGCAAGGCAAGGCTGGCGGCGCTGTCGAGAAAGCAAGCAGCCAGACGGCCGAGTCCGCCATTGCCGAGTCCTGCATCTTGTTCAAGTTGTTCGATATCTTCCAGTGCAATACCGAGTTCACGCAAGGCATCATGGACTACATCGGTCATTTCAAGATTATGCAGGGCATTGCCGAGAGTTCGGCCCATCAGGTATTCCAGTGACAGGTAAAAAGTGCGACGGCTTTCCTTGCTGGATTCCTGTGCGGCGGTTTTATGCCAGGCACTCATCAATCGTTCGCGCACCGCCAATGCCACTGACTGGTACAGATAGTGTGCGGCCGCTTTGTCAACATCTCGCCCCAGTGTGTGCGAGAAGTGATGCACGATTGATTTCTTCAGCGCAGCAATATCATCAATCGGTAGATTGTCGGGCTCGGCCCACTCTGTGCTGCCAGCGATAAGATCGATAGCAGACTGAACGATATTGAGTCGTTCAGTTTGTGTATCGGCGGAAGTTTCGGATGGTAGATTCTCATTCATGCGCTAGTTATAGCGTTTTCAATGGCCAAGGTGCAGGCATCAAGAATATATTTTTGTGACTTGATATTCATGCGGGCGTATTCGATGTTCCGAGATATCACAGGTGCTTTGCCAAACGCGTCGAAGCGAGATAAGCTGAGCTGGGCTTCAACAAAAAACAACGCCATGACTGTGCTGGATGAACGCCGTATCTCCCGACTGACGCGTGAAACGTTGGCATTGATTCTCGCAGGTGGGCAGGGAAGTCGTCTGTATGAGTTGACAGACTGGCGTGCCAAGCCAGCTGTGCCGTTTGGTGGTAAGTTCCGTATTATCGATTTTGTCCTATCCAATTGCATCAATTCGGGTATTCGCCGCGTTGGTATTGCCACTCAATATAAATCGCATTCATTGGTACGTCATATTGTGCGTGGATGGTCAGGGTTCAAAGCTGAATTCGGGGAATTTGTCGAAATTCTGCCGGCGTCTATGCGGGTCGATGAAGGTTGGTATAAGGGCACAGCGGATGCGGTCTATCAGAATCTGGATATCATCCGTACGCACAAACCCAGGTTTGTACTTGTGCTGGGCGGTGATCATATATACAAGATGGACTATGGTCCGCTGGTCGCAGCGCATGAATCTATCGGTGCCGACATGACAGTGTGCTGCGTTGAAGTCTCTGTTGAAGAAGCGGCCGGAACGTTCGGTGTCATGAAGATTGATGAATCGGGTCGAGTACTGGAATTTCAGGAAAAGCCTCTGGTGCCTGCAGAAATACCCGGCAAGCCCGGCCGCGTTATGGCTTCGATGGGTAATTACCTGTTCAATACCGAATTTCTCTACGATCAATTGGTCCTTGATGCAGATATTGACAAAAGCTCGCACGATTTCGGTCACGACATTCTGCCGAAGATTGTCAGCTCACATCATGTTCAGTCTTTCAGATTGGGTGATGATCAAGCCGAACGAGATACTCAACCGTACTGGCGTGATGTCGGCACCATCGATGCATTGTGGGAAGCCAATATGGAATTAGTGGACTTCGAGCCAGAGTTGGATCTTTATGACGCGAACTGGCCTATCTATACCTACCAAATGCAATTGCCATCCGCGAAATTTGTCCACAATACAGAGGATCGCGTTGGCACGGCGCTTAACTGCATTGTATCTGGCGGTTGTATCGTCTCAGGGGGAGTCGTGGAGAATTCATTGTTGTTCTCGAATGTCCGCGTTCGTTCCTACAGCGAAGTGTCCGAATCAGTGCTGATGCCGGACGTTGTTGTCAATCGCCATTGTCGGATAAAGCGTGCAATCATCGATCGCGGTACGGTGTTGCCCGAAGGTACTGAGGTCGGTATCGATCCTGTAGCGGATGAAAAGCGTGGGTTTCGTATCACTGCCAAAGGTATTACTCTGGTTACGCCAGATCATTTCAATAAGGATTTGCATCGCAGTCGATGAAAATTTGTATGCTGGCTGCCGAGAATGACGCCTTGCCGGGCGCCAAGGTCGGCGGCATTGGCGATGTCATACGTGACTTGCCCGGTGCGCTTGCATCGCTTGGTATTGAGGTTTCGGTGATACTGCCCTCTTATGATGCATTACATCAGTTGGAGGGAATGCAGCAGGTCTCAACTTTTAGCGTACCGTTCAGAGGTAAGCACGAGCTTGTCTCCCTGTATCGGCTTGCGGCTGGAGCGGCAGTTGACGAGCTATCGACGGCCAGCGTGGCGCAGTATGTCGTCCATCATCCCTGGTTTGGTGTTTGTGGTGCTGGTGCAGTCTATTGTGATGATGCTGATGGCCAGCCGTTTGCGACCGATGCCAGCAAGTTTGCTCTGTATTGTGCCGCAGCTTTACAGGCCATTCAGGAAGGCCTGCTTGACGAAGTTGATGTGCTGCATCTGCATGACTGGCATGCGGGTTTGGCGGCCGTGCTTAAATCCTTTCACCCGCATTTTGCCTCTCTAAGGTCGCTGCGCAGCGTGTTCAGTATTCACAACCTCGCTTTGCAGGGTATTCGCCCGCTGACCGAACAAGCTTCATCGCTCCAGGCCTGGTTTCCCGAGATGGACTATGATTCCGCAGCGCTTAGCGATCCTCGTTGGCCGCATTGTGTGAACCCGATGGCGGCAGGTATACGTCTCGCCGACGAGGTCAGCACGGTATCGCCCAACTATGCGCAGGAAATCATGCAAGCCAACGACATGGCTCGTGGTTTTCATGGCGGCGAAGGGCTAGAGCTGGACCTTCAGAAGCGGGCTGATGAAGGCAATCTGCATGGCATCGTCAACGGTATCGATTACCCATCAAGCAAACTCGATCGTCAGGATTGGGCGAGCTTCTGTTCCGACTTTAATCAAGCCTATCTACAAGTCATTGCCAATGACGTTCATTTACGTGGTATCGATTATCTGGCACACCAACGCTTGCTGGATGTTCAACAGCAAACGATGCCGCAACATTTATTGACTAGCATTGGACGTCTGACAACGCAAAAAGCGACATTGTTCTTCACGCATTGCCAAAATGGAAAAACTGCGCTGGACAACATTCTGCAGCAGCTCGAAGGTCGTGGCTTGTTCATCATGATAGGGTCAGGCGATCCCTTGCTTGAAAAAGCTTGTCAGCGTCTATCCGGTGAGTACCGAAATTTCATTTTTATCAATCGTTATGCGGAGACCCTCGCTCAGTATTTGTATGCCCAAGGGGATCTCTTTCTAATGCCGAGCAGTTTTGAACCGTGCGGTATCAGTCAGATGCTCGCCATGTGTGCTGGACAGCCATGCGTTGTCCATGCCGTGGGGGGCTTAGCAGATACCATCGTTGACCAACATGATGGATTCAGCTTCTCGGCGGTATCGACGACCGCTCAGGCCGATGCGTTTGTTCAGCGGGTCATGGATGTTATTGAGCTGCGTGAGAACGATCCCAAGCATTTCCGGGAAATTGCTGACAGGGCGTCAGAAAAGCGTTTTGAATGGGATGGTAGTGCAAGACGTTACGTGTCCGAGTTATACCAATGACACTGTCGTCTACCACGATCGAACAGATTGTTACGGGCAGGCATGCCGATCCGTTTTCAGTGCTCGGCTTGCACCAGGATGGGAAGTGTGTCGTCGCGCGAAGTTTTCAACCGACTGCCAATACACTGGTTTTGATTGCGTCGGATGATACTCGCCATGAAATGCAAAAAATTCACGAGCATGGCTTGTTCGAGCTAGTCCTCGAAAAGGACGTCGGTCGCTATAGTCTGGAATTATCTGAAAGTGGCGGTGCCGGTGCCGGGCGGTCTAATACCATTCGGACGCTTAATGATGCGTATGGCTTGTCGTCACGTTTCGGTGAGATTGATCGCCATCTTTTCGCAGAAGGATCGCATCAAGACTTGTACAAGGTGCTCGGTTCATCGATATGTTCGCATGAAGGCCATCAAGGAACTCAGTTCGCCGTTTGGGCGCCAAATGCCAAGCGGGTCAGCGTAGTTGCCGATTTTAATCAATGGGATGGTCGTGTGCATATCATGCGAGCGCACCCGGGTAGCGGTATCTGGGATATTTTCATTCCGGGGGTTAGCGCTGGAGCATTGTACAAATTTGAAATCGTCGGTGCGAATGGCAACTTGTTACCGTTGAAACATGATCCTTTCGCAGTTTACTTCGAGCAAGCACCTGCCAATTCTTCAATCGTCTTTGAGAGTCGCTTTACCTGGTCAGATGACGATTACCTGCAACGCAACCGTGGCCGCGATATGCGGCAAGTGCCGATGTCAATCTATGAGGTCCATGCAGGGTCCTGGCGTCGTCATGAAGATGGACGACCATTAAGTTATCGCGAGCTCGCCGATGAGCTCGTAAGGTATGCACTTGAGCTCGGGTATACCCATATCGAGCTGTTGCCTATCACCGAGCATCCGTTTGACGGTTCCTGGGGTTATCAACCTATTGGACTATTTGCACCAAGCTCGCGATTTGGCAGTCCGGATGATTTTCGTTATTTTGTAAACGCCTGTCATGCAGCGGATATCGGTGTGATCATGGACTGGGTGCCAGCGCATTTTCCAACTGATGAACATGGACTTGGTCAATTCGACGGCACGCATTTGTTTGAACACGCCGATCCGCGCCAAGGAATGCATCAGGACTGGCAGACCCTGATTTTCAATTATGGTCGGCAGGAAGTGTGTAATTATTTGTTGGCAAATGCGGTTTACTGGATCCGTGAGTTTCATCTCGATGGCTTGCGTGTGGATGCAGTCGCATCGATGTTGTATCTCGATTATTCACGCGAGGCGGGCGAATGGGTGCCGAATGAGTTTGGTGGCCGCGAGAACCTCGAAGCCATTGCATTTCTGAAGCGCATGAACGAATGGGTGCATGCGGCGGGTGGATTTACAATGGCGGAAGAGTCAACATCCTTTCCCAGGGTCAGTCATCCTACTTACGATGATGGTCTGGGTTTTACCTTCAAATGGAATATGGGTTGGATGCACGATACCCTGGATTATTTTTCCAAGGATCCAATCTATAGACAGCATCATCAGAATAATCTGACGTTCGGCTTGATGTATGCCTTTAGTGAGAATTTCGCCTTGCCTTTTTCACACGATGAAGTGGTGCACGGCAAGGGTTCAATGATTGGCAAGATGCCCGGCGATGAGTGGCAGAAATTTGCCAATCTGCGCGCTTTATATGCCTTCATGTATACCTATCCCGGCAAGAAACTCAATTTCATGGGTGGGGAGTTTGCACAGCATCATGAATGGCAACACGATGGTAGCTTGCATTGGCATCTTGCGTCGGAGGCGTTGCATGATGGCATGTCACGTCTGGTAGGGGATCTTAATCGTCTTTACTCAAGCACTGCGGCTTTGTATGAAACGGACTGTTCTGCTGATGGTTTCGAGTGGATAGCTTGCGATGATAACGCCAACAGTGTTGTTGCCTTCTGCCGTTATTCCTCGGATCGCAGCCGTACTGTGCTTACTCTGTGCAATTTCACGCCGGTTGTACATGACGCTTACCGGTTTCAGCTACAGCGATCGGGAACCTATAAAGAGATCTTCAATTCGGATGCGACGATCTATGGTGGTAGTGGTGTCGGCAATTTTGGTGCTATCACGACTGATGAGCAGGCGAGTTTGAGTGTAACTTTGCCTCCGCTGGCCTGTGTGATATTCGAGATTTAGCGGGCTAGATCGAATTTTCCGCAGTATCCACGTCGGGCTCAGATTTCCGAACGCAGGCCAGCGGCACGGCGCTTGCGCTCCACAGCTTGTCGAACCGGGCAGTTGTGAACATGATCATTGACAATACCCGTCGCCTGCATCAGCGCATACAGGGTCGTGGGCCCGACGAAGGTCCAGCCACGCTGCTTTAGCGCTTTTGCCATAGCGATCGACTCATCGCAGATCGGGTTTTTTTTCAGCCATGCGCGAGTGACCTTTTTTGGGCGACGACCACTGGCCGGCTGAAACTGCCAGAAAAACGTCTTGAGATTGCCAAATTCTGCCTGTAGCGCTCTGGCTCGTTCAGCATTGTTGATGGCGGAGACGATTTTCCGCCGATTCCGAACGATTTCCGGGTTCGCCAGCAGTGCTTCGATCCGTTGCTCATCGTAGCTTGCCACCTTGTCGATATTGAAATTGTCGAAGGCGAGCCTGAAAGCTTTACGCTTGTGCAAAATGATTTGCCAGCTCAATCCCGACTGAAAGCCTTCCAGGCAGACTTTTTCAAATAATCCGCGGTCCGAGGTGACGGGCAGGCCCCATTCCTTGTCGTGATAGCGCTGGAACAGCGGATCGTCGTCGGGTATCTGACAAGGCGATTCGAGAGTGGCTGTCATACGTTGGGCGGTTAACCTGTTTGTCAGAGTAAGTAACGTTGGGTCGGTAGCTTACTGGCCTCACAGCGCCAGAGCACGTTGATTTCGTCCGAAGCGTCGAAGCATCCGTGCTCGTACGGAATCTTCGTCAATATACTGCCGAATTTATCGCCATCGGGGCTTGAGAAAAGCTGGATTTTTCGTTAACAGGCAATGCTAAGCCAAGATTTACATGCTATTATGGCGAGCTACCTAACACGGCGTGGGCGTTCCGCTGTGTTTTGTTGTTTTAAGCGTTTGAGTTTCAAATAAAAGATATTCCTCGCTTCGGGCTGCGACAGTCCGGGCGGTACGAGCTGCCCCTGCTATCCAGGCCATCAGGCCGTCGGCAGAGGGTCGGATACCTGCCCGAGAGATTGTCCTATGGTTTGTACGCCTGAGAGTGAGCCTAAATTGAGTGTTGGAGAAAACTGATGGCTCTTGGTGTGGTTGGCCGCAAGCTCGGCATGACGCGCGTATTCGATGACGCGGGGCAGTCTCTGCCTGTCACAGTCATCGAGGTTGCGAAGAATCGAATCACGGCCAAAAAATCTGTCGAATCAGATGGTTACGATTCGGTCCAGGTTACCACTGGCGACAAGAAGGCCAGCCGCCTGTCTAAGGCGCAGGCTGGGCACTTCGCCAAAGCAGGTGTCGGTGCAGGTCGTGGCTTGTGGGAATTTCGACTTGAAGGCGAAGAAGGTGCCGAGCTTGAAGTTGGGGGTGAAATTGGACTCGAAATGTTCGAGGCTGAGCAGATTGTGGATGTGACCGGAACCAGCATCGGTAAAGGTTTCGCCGGTGGCGTCAAGCGGCATAATTTTCAGATGCAGGATGCGACACACGGTAACTCGATATCTCACCGTGCGCCGGGTTCGATTGGTCAGAACCAGACCCCGGGCCGGGTGTTCAAAGGCAAGAAGATGGCAGGGCACATGGGTGCGGTTCGCCGGACTACGCAAAATCTTCGCGTCGTCAGAATTGATGCTGAGCGCGATGTCATTCTTATCCGTGGTGCCGTTCCAGGTCCTGACGGTGGTGACGTCATTATCAAGCCTGCTGTCAAGCAGAAGAATAAAAAGGCCTAGGTGGCTTAAAGAGGCAGCACGATGGATTTGAAAACACATAGTGGCAGCTCGGTATCGGTCTCCGACGAAGTTTTTGGTGCCGAGTACAACGAAGGTCTGGTGCACCAGATCGTGACCGCCTATCTGGCTGGTGCACGTGAAGGGAATGCTGCCCAGAAGACACGCTCGGAAGTGCGTGGCGGTGGTGCCAAGCCGTGGCGTCAGAAAGGCACCGGTCGTGCCCGCGCCGGTACATCACGCAGCCCGATTTGGGCAGGTGGTGGTGTCACTTTCGCCGCCAAGCCGCGCGATTATTCGCAAAAGGTCAACAAGAAGATGTATCGCGGCGCTATTCGCTCGATACTGTCTCATGCTGCCAGCCAGGGCCGTTTGGTGGTTGTTGATTCTGTTGACGTGACAGAGCCGAAAACAAAGCTGATGCGCGCAAAGATGGCGGAACTCGGTGTCGAAAAGGTGCTGTTTTTGATGGATGAAGTATCAGAGTCGCTTTACCTCGCCAGTCGCAACATCCCTTACGTCGACGTGATTGATGTCGAAGGACTTGACCCTGTCAGTCTCGTACGTTATCCACACATAGTGGTAACGACGGCTGCCATCAAGCAACTTGAGGAGCGTCTGGCATGAATGACCAGAGAATTTACAGTGTGTTGTTAGCGCCGCATGTGTCTGAAAAGACGGCGTTAGCGGCTGAAATGCAAGGGCGGCATACATTCAAGGTTGCCAAGGACGCTTCCAAGCTTGAAGTGCGTAAAGCGGTCGAAAAGCTGTTCGATGTCAATGTAAAGAGCGTCCAGATCGTCAATGTTCGCGGCAAGGTCAAGCGCTTTGGCGCAACCGAAGGCAAGCGATCAGACTGGAAGAAAGCCATCGTGAAGCTGGCTGAAGGCCAGGATCTCGATTTCATGAGCATAGGTAGTTAAAGGGCAAAGGTCTCCGTCATGGCACTGATCAAGTCAAAACCGACCTCCCCGGGTAGGCGATTCCAGGTTCGGGTTGTAAACAAGGAGCTTTCCAAGGAAGGCCCTTACGAGCCTCTCGTTGAAAGCTTGTCGAAATCGGGTGGTCGAAATAACAAAGGGCGCATAACAACGCGTCACGTTGGTGGCGGACACAAGCGTCGTTACCGAATTATCGATTTCAAGCGTGACAAGGATGGCATCGCTGCCGTTGTCGAACGTCTTGAATACGATCCGAACCGTACCGCCAATATCGCACTGATCAAGTACGCAGATGGCGAACGTCGATACATCATTGCACCGAAAGGTGTTAAGGCGGGTGATCCGCTGATGTCAGGTCGCGAAGCACCCATCAAAGCGGGCAATTGCTTACCTCTGGCCAATATTCCGGTCGGTAGCACCGTACATTGCATCGAACTCAAGCCCGCCGGTGGTGCACAGATGGCGCGAAGCGCTGGTGCTGCGGTCCAGTTGGTTGCGCGTGAAGGTATGTACGCAACTTTGCGATTACGTTCCGGTGAAATGCGTCGAGTGATGAGCGATTGTCGAGCAACGATCGGTGAAGTTGGCAACGCAGAACACGCCCTGCGCAAGCTCGGTAAGGCGGGTGCCAAGCGCTGGCGTGGTGTTCGTCCTACGGTACGTGGTGTTGCGATGAATCCGGTTGATCATCCGCACGGCGGTGGTGAAGGTCGTACATCAGGTGGTCGTCATCCGGTCAGTCCCTGGGGTACACCGACCAAGGGCTACAAGACTCGTTCAAACAAGCGTACGGACAATATGATTGTTCGTCGTCGCAGCAAGAAATAAGGGGTAGGACTCGTGCCACGTTCACTGAAGAAAGGTCCATTCGTTGATCATCACCTGATCAAAAAGGTTGATGAAGCGCGTGCGGCGAACAGCAAGCGTCCTATCAAGACCTGGTCGCGTCGTTCGATGATTCTGCCGGATATGGTCGGCTTGACTATCGCCGTACACAACGGCCGGCAGCATGTTCCTGTTCTGGTCTCGGAGAACATGGTGGGTCACAAGCTTGGTGAGTTCGCAGCAACGCGCACTTACAGAGGCCACGTCGCGGACAAGAAGGCGAGGTAATCATGCAAGTTGAATCGACACTGAAGATGGCGCGAATTTCTCCTCAGAAAGCGCGCCTCGTAGCGGATCAAATCCGCGGCATGAACGTTGAGAAGGCACTTGAAGTGCTGACATTCAGCGAAAAGAAAGCTGGCGCCTTGATGAAAAAACTGGTGGACAGCGCCATCGCAAACGCAGAGCACAACGAGGGTGCCGACATCGACGAATTGAAAATCTCAGCAGTTCAGGTAAACGCAGGGCCGACCATGAAACGTCTACGAGCACGTGCCAAGGGACGTGCTAACCGAATCCTCAAACGCACCAGTCATATTACAGTGACTGTATCGGATGGCAGGAGCTAGACATGGGTCAGAAAGTACATCCCATTGGAATCCGCCTTGGTATTTCTCAAGACTGGAACTCCACCTGGTACGCCGATAGTGACAACTACGCCGATTACCTGAACGATGATATCGCGATACGCAAGTACCTGAAAAAGGAACTGTCGCACGCATCTGTCAGCCGTATCCAGATCCAACGCCCGGCGAAGGCCGTGGTCATCACGATTCACTCTGCTCGCCCAGGTATTGTTATCGGCAAGAAGGGAGAAGATGTTGAAAGATTGCGTCGTGCCATTGCACCGATGCTTGGAATTAATATCAACAACGTCAAGATCAACATCGCTGAAATTAGAAAACCTGAACTCGATGCACAGCTTGTTGCTGAAGGTGTTGCGCAGCAGCTCGAGCGCCGCGTCATGTTCCGACGAGCCATGAAGCGCGTGTTGACTAATACCATGCGTATTGGTGCACAGGGTGTGAAGATCGCTGTTTCCGGCCGTTTGAATGGCGCTGAAATCGCGCGACGTGAGTGGTATCACGATGGTCGTGTTCCTCTACACACCTTGCGCGCAGATATCGACTACGGCGTTGCGGAAGCACACACAACCTACGGTGTCATTGGCATCAAGGTGTGGATCTGCCATGGTGAAGTTTTTGATCTTGAAGACAAGCGCGCGAAAAGCGTGGCTGCCACAACGAATAAATAAAGGCCGGCAAGACTCGCTGGTCGACACGACACGTACAGGTTTAGATAATGCTACAACCCAAACGCACCAAGTTCCGCAAGCAGCACACGGGCCGTAACCGTGGTCTTGCGCAGAACGGCAATAAGGTGAGCTTCGGCGAATACGGGCTGAAAGCGACCCAAACGGGCCGACTTACAGCGCGTCAGATCGAATCTGCACGTCGTGCCATGACTCGACATATCAAACGTGGCGGCAAGATCTGGATCCGTATTTTTCCAGACACACCGGTCACGAAAAAACCTATCGAAGTTCGTATGGGTAAAGGTAAAGGTAATGTGGAGTACTGGGTGGCCAAGATTCAGCCCGGCAAGATGCTCTACGAGATGGAAGGCGTTACTGAAGAAGTGGCACGCGAAGCATTTGCTCTGGCTGCTGCGAAGCTTCCTCTGGCTACCACGTTCGTCGTGAGGACTGCAGCGTAATGGCTAACGAACACGTCAGTGATTTGAAATCCAAAACGGTGGATGAGTTGAATCAGGAACTGGGTGACCTGTTTCGTGAACAATTCAACCTGCGCATGCAGCGTGGTTCCGGGCAGGATATCAAGCCTCATAATTTCAAGCGAGTACGCCGCGAAATCGCGCGTATCAAAACAGTATTAACCCAAAAGCTGTCCGAAGATCAAAAGGCGAGCGTCTGATATGAGTGATCAAGATATGAGTCAGCAAACGGGCGGTAACGCCGATTCAGCATCGCAGGACAAGCTGTCTCGTACAGCAGTGGGTCGCGTTACAAGTAACAAGATGGAACAAACAGCAACCGTATCGGTTGAGCGTCGAATCAAGCACCCGATCTACGGAAAATACATGCGCCGTAGTAAGAAATTTCATGTGCATGATGAGAAAAACGAACTGAATGTTGGCGATATGGTGCAGATACGTGAGTGTCGACCGTTGTCGAAAACAAAATCGTGGACGCTCGACAAGGTGCTGACTGCAGCTGCTGAATAGCCGCCGTCAAACACTCGAAACGTATTGTCAGCAACCAAACAGCAACGCAACAAAGTAAAGAGTAGCGTCCGATGATTCAAATGCAGACCGTCCTGAATGTCGCCGACAACAGTGGTGCCCGCCGCGTGCAGTGCATCAAGGTGCTCGGTGGTTCACACCGTCGGTATGCGCGTGTGGGTGATGTCATCAAAGTGAGTGTCAAGGATGCGATCCCGCGCGGCAAGGTCAAGAAAGGCGAAGTGTACAACGCCGTTGTCGTGAGAACCCGCAAGGGTATTCGCCGCAATGACGGCTCAGCAATTCGTTTCGATCAGAACGCCGCAGTCATTCTGAATGCGAAGCATGAGCCAGTCGGCACGCGTATCTTCGGACCGGTAACGCGTGAGCTGCGTACCGAGAAGTTCATGAAGATTGTGTCGCTCGCCCCTGAAGTTTTGTGAGGTTAGGTACCAATGGAACGCATTAGACAAGGCGACGATGTCATCGTACTCGTTGGCAAAGACAAAGGTAGACGCGGCAAGGTTGAGCGCGTTACCGGCGATCGACTCATTGTTGACGGAATCAATCTGGTCAAGAAGCACGCCAAGGGTAACCCTGCCATGGGGGATCCGGGCGGCATCCAGGAAAAGGAGGCATCAATCGATATTTCAAATGTTGCCTTGTTCAACCCGGCCACCAAGAAAGGCGGCAGAGTCGGTTTTCGTGTGAATGACAATGGCCAGAAGGAACGATTCTTTGTGGCCGATAACTCGGCGGTGGATGATTAAGGGCATGGCCAGACTTAGAGAACAGTACCGCGACGTCATCGTCAAGCAAATGATGGATGAGCACGCGTATCAGAGCATCATGCAAGTGCCACGCATGCAGAAGATCACCCTGAATATGGGGCTTGGCGAAGCGGTGGGAGACAAGAAGGTTCTGGAAAACGCGCTTGGCGATATGACGGCCATTGCTGGCCAGAAACCTGTTGTGACTGTCGCACGTAAATCTATCGCAGGATTCAAGATTCGAGATGGTTATCCGATTGGCGCGAAAGTGACATTGCGTCGCGAGCGCATGTGGGAATTCTTTGACCGTCTGGTGACGATTTCCATTCCGCGTATTCGTGATTTTCGGGGTATCAGCCCGAAGGCGTTTGATGGCCGCGGCAATTACAGCATGGGTGTGAAAGAGCAAATCATCTTTCCGGAGATCGATTACGACAAGATCGACGCTGTACGTGGTATGGATATTACGATTACGACCTCAGCAAAGACGGATGCGGAAGCGCTGTCCTTATTAAAGAAGTTCAACTTTCCGTTCCGCCAATAGGTTCTCAAGGTAATGGCCAAGAAATCAATGATTGCGCGCGAAAAGAAACGCGCCAAGCTCGTCCGCCAACACCAGGACAAGCGTGCACAACTGAAGAAGATTATTTCCTCGGAAGAGAGCAGTTACGACGAGAAGATGGTGGCGGTTACAGCGCTGCAGAAACTTCCGCGTGACTCGTGTAAAGCTCGTCAGCGTAATCGCTGTCGGATTACCGGGCGGCCGCATGGGTATTATCGTAAATTCGGTCTGAGCCGCATCAAACTGCGCGAAGCTGCCATGCGTGGTGATGTACCTGGTTTGGTCAAGGCGAGTTGGTAGGGGAATATTGTTATGAGTATGTCTGATCCAATCGCCGATATGCTGACGCGCATTCGAAATGGCCAACAAGCCCGAAAGGTGTCTGTTGCCATGCCAGCCGCGAAGCTCAAGTCCAGTGTTGCAAAAGTATTGCAGGACGAAGGTTATATTCAGAGTTTCGAAACCTCTGAAGTAGAAGGTAAGCCAACTTTGACCGTTACGTTGAAATATTTTGATGGCAAGCCGGTTATCGACAAAATCAAACGCATCAGTCGCCCGGGCCTTCGCCAATATGCTGGGGCGGGGGATATGCCGGAAGTATTGGGTGGTCTGGGTATCGCTGTCATTTCTACATCGCATGGATTGATGACGGCACAGCAGGCAAAAGCGCAAGGGTACGGTGGCGAAGTCATCTGTACTGTCAGCTGAGAATCGTTATCGATTTTTTGCTGATTAATTGAAATTGAGTCGCAGAGCGTTGCTCTGCACAGGGTTAGACATGTCACGCGTTGCAAAACAACCGATCGAATTGCCAAAAGGCGTTGAGATCAGTATCAATGGGCAAGCTGTCAGTGCGAAGGGACCAAAAGGTACCGAAGCGCTAACACTGCATCAAGACGTCACTGCCAAGGTTGAAGATGGTGTGCTTGGTGTGTCACCGGTCAGTGAATCTCAGGGCGCCATAGCCATGACCGGTACCATGCGCTCTTTGCTGAACAATCTTGTACTTGGAGTCACGAACGGGTTCGAGAAAAAGCTTGAGCTCCGTGGTGTTGGCTATCGTGCACAGGCTCAAGGTAATTCGATTAATTTGACGCTTGGCTTTTCACATCCTGTTGTGCACAAAGTGCCTGACGGCATCAAGATCGAGACACCAAGCCAGACCGAGATTGTCGTTAGCGGTACCAACAAGCAGGTGGTTGGTCAGGTTGCAGCTGATATACGAAGCTACCGCCCCCCCGAGCCGTATAAAGGCAAAGGTGTTCGATATGTCGGTGAATATGTTGCAATGAAAGAAGCGAAGAAGAAGTAGAGCATGGACAAAAAAAATTCACGTCTGCGTCGTGCCAAGCGTACACGCGCGAAGATACGCGAACTGGGTGTACCTCGTTTGACGGTTTTCCGTACACCTCGCCATATCTACGCACAGGTCATTGCGGCAGATAGCGGTACGGTGTTGGCTGCGTCATCGACCGTCACCAAAGAAATCCGTGGTGATATCAAAAACGGTGGCAATGTGGACGCCGCGACGTCTGTCGGCAAGGCTATCGCTGCGAAGGCTGCTGCTGCAGGCATCACTGAGGTTGCGTTTGACCGGGCTGGTTTCAAATACCATGGCCGCGTCAAGGCGCTTGCCGAAGCCGCCCGCGAAGGCGGCCTGAAGTTCTAAATCCCTGACAGAAAAGGTCGAGTCCTTCAGGGTATCCAACAAGTTTCCAGGCGAGCACAATGGCACAACAAGACAATTACAACCAGAACAGCGACGGTTTTATCGAGAAGCTGGTCACTATCAACCGCGTAGCGAAAGTGGTTAAAGGTGGCCGTCAGTTCGGCTTTACTGCATTGACAGTCGTCGGTGACGGTAACGGTCGAGTTGGTCTTGGTTACGGCAAGGCGCGTGAAGTGCCTTTGGCGATTCAGAAAGCGATGGAAAAAGCGCGTCGCGACATGAAGCAAGTCACATTGGATGATGGCACTTTGCAGTATCCGCTCAAAGGTCGTCATGGTGCTGCACGTGTCTACATGCAGCCTGCATCTGAAGGTACTGGCATCATCGCCGGTGGTGCCATGCGAGCGGTATTCGAAGCAGTGGGTGTACGTAACGTTCTCGCCAAGATTATCGGTACCAACAACCCGATCAATGTCGTTCGCGCAACAATCAACGGTTTGTCAACGATGCAAAGTCCTGAGTCTGTTGCTGCGAAACGTGGCAAGTCAGTGGCTGAGATCAAGGGAGAGTAATTCATGGCAGCAAAAACTCTCAAAGTCACGCTGGTTCGTTCCACGAACGGCCGATTGAAAAATCATATAGCCAGTGTTCGCGGACTCGGGCTGCGCCGTATGCATCAGACGGTAGAGGTGATTGATACGCCTGAAAACCGCGGCATGATCAACAAGGCGTACTACATGTTGCGCGTTGAAGAGCCACACGGCCAGGCTTGAAACCATGAGTCAACCAGAGGCAAATCAGGCAGGGGTAAATACTATGAGCTTGAACAACTTGAAACCAGCGCCCGGCAGTCGCCGTGAAGCGAATCGCGTTGGACGTGGAATCGGTTCTGGTAGTGGCAAGACGTGCGGCCGAGGCCACAAAGGCCAGAAGTCTCGTTCCGGTGGCTGGCACAAGGTCGGGTTTGAAGGTGGCCAGATGCCTATCCAGCGTCGACTGCCTAAATTCGGTTTCACCTCACGTATGGCGCGTCGTTACGCTGAAGTTCGTTTACACGAACTTGACATGATCGAAGGTGGCGAGATCACGATTGACGCCTTGAGCAAAGCGGGCATTGTGCCCCTGCAAACGCAGACCGTTAAAATTATCTTGTCCGGTGAGTTGAAATCAGCAGTCAAAGTGTCGGGTTGTCGAGTGACCAAAGGCGCAAAAGCGGCGATTGAAGCTGCAGGTGGAAGCGTCAGCTGATGGCTGCCGAAAAGAGCAACCTGGCCGCTGGCATCGGGGGTTCCTCCGAGCTGCGATCGCGCCTGCTGTTCGTGGCTTTGGCGCTCATCATTTTCCGCATCGGGTCACATATCACGATACCGGGTGTTGACCCACGCGTGATGGCTGAACTTTTCGCCCAGCAAAGCGATGGAATTCTTGGCCTGATGAATATGTTCGGCGGTGGTGCGTTATCACGCATGTCGTTGTTCGCTCTGGGTGTCATGCCGTACATTTCGGCCTCGATCATCATGCAGTTGATGACCCACGTCATTCCGTCACTTGAACAACTGCGCAAGGAAGGGGAAAGTGGTCGTCGCATCATCACCAAATACACGCGCTACGGTACGTTGTTGCTGGCAACTGTCCAGGCCGTAGGAATCGCGATTGCCTTACAGAATCAGGGCGCTAACGGCCAAAGTGTCGTCTTCCTGTCAGGCACTGGTTTTGTGCTTACTGCAGCGGTCACTCTGATAACCGGCACGATGTTTCTGATGTGGCTGGGTGAGCAGATCACTGAGCGGGGCATCGGTAACGGCATCTCGATCTTGATTTTTGCGGGCATCGTGGCTGGCTTGCCTGCGGCGATTGGTGGCACGCTCGAACTTGCACGTACGGGTGAGTTGAGTCCTTTCATCGTCATCCTGTTGTTTGCGATGATTCTCGCCGTTACCGCGTTTGTTGTATTCGTCGAGCGTGGTCAACGACGAATCACGGTCAACTATGCCAAGCGTCAGCAGGGTCGCAAGATGTTCGCGGCGCAATCAAGCCACTTGCCGCTTAAACTGAACATGGCTGGTGTCATACCGCCAATCTTTGCCTCGAGTATCATTCTATTCCCGGCAACGCTGGGTAACGTGGCGACAAGCAATTCGAATTCCTTTCTGAATACGATTGTCTCGACCTTGAGTCCAGGGCAACCCATTTACATACTGTTTTATGCATCGGCAATCATTTTCTTCTGTTTTTTCTACACGGCACTGGTTTTCAATGCCAAAGAAACAGCCGACAATCTGAAGCGTTCGGGCGCGTTCATACCTGGCATTCGCCCGGGTGAGCAAACAGCACGTTACATCGATGGTGTATTGACTCGCCTGACACTCTATGGCGCCTTGTACATTACATTGGTGTGCTTGCTACCAGAATTCCTGATCCTTCTGTGGAACGTACCTTTTTACTTTGGTGGTACATCACTTCTGATCATCGTTGTGGTGGTGATGGATTTTGTCGGACAGGCGCAGGCGCACATGATGAGCCATCAGTACGAAGGGATCATGAAGAAGCAAGGCAATAAAGGAGTACCGCGCGGCGCCCGTTAGGTCACACCTAATACGGTACGTTATACGGTTCCTGGAGATAGAACATGAAAGTACGAGCATCAGTCAAGAAGATCTGTCGCAACTGCAAGGTGGTCAGGCGCAAGGGCGTTATTCGCGTCATTTGTAAAACAGACCCCCGACACAAGCAGCGGCAGGGTTAAACCAGTTAATTAGGCGGAGAGCAGCATGGCACGTATTGCCGGCATAAATATCCCAGTTCAGAAACACACCTGGATCGCATTGACATCGATCTATGGCATAGGCCGCACGCGCGCGCAACAGATATGCGAGGCAGCCAATGTAAAGGCTGACACCAAGGTACGTGATCTGTCTGAAGTCGAAGTCGAGAGTCTTCGCTCGGAGGTGGGTAAATTTACGGTCGAAGGTGATCTTCGTCGTGATGTATCCATGAACATAAAGCGCTTGATGGACCTCGGTTGTTACCGTGGTATTCGTCATCGTCGCGGCTTGCCGCTGCGTGGACAGCGCACAAAAACCAATGCACGGACACGTAAAGGTCCACGTCGTCCGCTCAAGCGCTAATCGGAACATACAATGGCAGCATCAACCAAAAAGAAAGTTCGCCGTACCGTCACCGATGGTATTGCGCACATTCACGCATCTTTCAACAATACGATCGTGATGATCACAGACCGTCAGGGCAATGCATTGTCCTGGGCAACGGCGGGTGGTTCAGGTTTTCGTGGCTCTCGAAAAAGTACCCCTTTTGCGGCTCAGGTTGCTGCAGAACGTGCCGGTGAAGCTGCCAAGGAATATGGTCTGAAGAATATTGACGTGCATGTGAAAGGTCCCGGACCGGGCCGTGATTCCGCGGTACGTTCGCTAAACAACGTAGGTTTCAAGATCTCCAGTATCATTGACGTTACGCCGATTCCGCATAATGGTTGCCGGCCGCCGAAAAAGCGACGCGTCTAATGGCTGCTCTGCAAAAAATGGTAATCAGTGGCTGCATCACGGCAGCAAGCGATATGAATGGAAGTGGGAGTGTGAATCGTGGCTAGATATACGGGTCCAACTTGTAAGCTGAGTCGTCGTGAAGGTACAGATCTGTACCTGAAATCTGGCATTCGTCCGCTGGAGTCGAAATGCAATCTGGAAACACCACCAGGTATGCAGGGCGCGAAGCGTGGTCGACCATCTGACTACGCCATTCAGCTACGCGAAAAGCAGAAGCTTCGTCGTATGTATGGAGTGCTGGAGAAGCAGTTCCGTAATTACTACAAGTCTGCTGCTTCGAAGAAGGGCTCGACCGGTGAAAACCTGTTGTCCTTGCTCGAGCAGCGGCTGGACAATGTTGTTTACCGTATGGGTTTTGGTTCCACACGCGCCGAAGCTCGTCAATTGGTTTCCCACAAGGCGGTCATGGTTGATGGTCAGCTGGTGAATGTTCCTTCTTTTCAGCTGCAGCCTAACCAGACTGTTTCCATTCGTGAGAAGGCACGTAAACAGGCACGCATCGCTGATTCACTTGAATTGGCCCAGCAGCGGGGACTTCCAGGCTGGATCGAAGTAGATGCGAAGAAATTCGAAGGGGTATTCAAGGCAGTTCCTGATCGCAGTGATTTGCCTGCAGAAATCAATGAATCGCTGGTAGTGGAGCTGTACTCGAAGTAAGCCGGTCACTTGTTGTTATAAAAGTGCTGTGCGCTTCGAGCGCTCGCGGCAGGGCAGTAAGGGGCTGCTCTGCATCTGATCTAATTAAAGAACGTTGGATGCTATGCAAACAGAATTTTTAAGGCCACGAATTGTTGACGTTACAGCGGCCAACGCCAACCACGCAAAAGTAACCCTTGAGCCTCTGGAGCGCGGCTTCGGACACACGTTGGGTAATGCCCTGCGACGTATCCTGTTGTCATCCATGCCAGGTGCCGCTTTTTACGAAGCTGAAATTGAAGGCGTACTTCACGAGTACACGACAATGGAAGGTGTGCAGGAAGATGTTCTGGATATTCTGCTCAACCTCAAAGGCGTATCCGTCGTCATGCATGCCAAGGAAGAGGCGACGCTGAAACTGGTCAAGCAGGGCCCTGCCGTGGTGACAGCCGCAGATATCACGCTCGATCACGACATTGAGATTGTCAACCCGGACCATGTCATTTGTCATTTGACCGGCGACATGAACCTGAACGTGACTCTGCGTGCTCGAGTTGGACGTGGATACGAGCCGGCCTCTCATCGAACGCTTGAAGAGGGTGAAAGCCGCCCGATTGGGACCTTGCAGATCGACTCATCGTTCAGCCCGGTTCATCGTGTTGCCTATAACGTCGAAAGTGCCCGTGTTGAACAGCGTACCGACCTTGACAAGCTGATCGTTGATCTGGAAACCAATGGCACGATTGATCCAGAAGAAGCGATTCGCAAAGCTGCGACCATTTTGCAGGAACAGTTGTCTGTGTTTGTCGATCTCAAAGCTGAGACTCAGCAGCAGGAAGAAGAGCAAGCCTCCGATATTGATCCGATTCTGCTGCGTCCGGTTGATGACCTTGAACTGACCGTGCGTTCTGCAAACTGCTTGAAAGCTGAGAACATCTACTACATCGGCGACTTGATTCAACGCACGGAAGTAGAATTGTTGAAAACACCGAATCTTGGCAAGAAATCCCTGACCGAGATAAAGGACGTATTGGCTCAGCAAGCGCTATCGCTGGGTATGCGTCTTGAGAACTGGCCGCCGCCTGAGCTGCAGAAGCAGCGCGAAATGGCAAAGTAAGCCGGCCACATAACGAATTAAAGAGTCGAGACAATGAGACATCGCAAGAGTGGGCGTCAGCTCAATAGAAATTCAAGCCATCGTAAGGCCATGTTCCGCAATATGGCTGCATCGCTGGTCGAGCACGAGTCCATCAAGACAACCTTGCCCAAAGCCAAGGAGTTGCGTCGCGTCATCGAACCGATGATCACCAGCGCCAAGGTGGACAATGTTGCCAAGCGCCGCCAGGCGTTTGATCGCATCCGCGACAAGGCGGCCGTGGGCAAGCTGTTCACTGATCTGGGACCACGTTTCAAAGAGCGCCCAGGTGGTTACACGCGCATTCTCAAGATTGGTATGCGACCAGGCGACAACGCTCCGATGGCCATTATCGAATTCGTTGACCGCGGTAACGCCTAAGAATCACTCTGGCGCGACAGTTGTCGCGCCCACGGGCATGCACGCAAGCCATGCCGGAAACAAGGTGAGCAGCTTTGCCGCCTTGATAAATCTTCTGCGCTATGCCCGCGGTTATCGCAAGCGCATCATACTCGCCAGCATTTGTTCGGCACTTAATACCTTTTTCGATGTCATGCCCGAGATCCTGATTGGGGTGGCGATCGATGTGGTCGTCAATCAACAGGAAAGTTTTGTCGCGAGCCTTGGCTTTGCGACACCGAAGTCTCAGATCATCGTTCTGGGTGTACTGACTTTTCTGATCTGGGCAGGTGAATCACTTTTCCAGTACCTCTACCTGGTTCTGTGGCGAAACCTTGCTCAGGATCTGCAAGCTGATCTGCGCCAGGACGCCTACGAACAGGTTCAGAGGCAAGACATGGGTTTCTTCGAGTCACGAAGTTCAGGCGAACTCACGGCCATCCTGAATGACGATGTCAATCAGTTGGAACGCTTCCTCGATGGTGGTGCAAACGATTTCCTGCAGGTCTTTGTCAGCGTGACGTTGGTCGGCGCGGTGTTCTTCTATATTTCGCCAAGCATCGCGGTGCTTGCCATAACCCCGATTCCCGTCATCATCTGGGGCGCTTTCTTTTTCATGCGACGGGCCACGCCCCTGTACGCTGATGTTCGTGCAAAGGTCGGCAGTCTCGCCAGCCGACTTGGCAACAATATTGGCGGTATGGCAACGATCAAATCTTTCACCGCCGAGACCCGAGAAGCCACTCGTTTGCGTCGTGCCAGCGACGATTATGTAAGTGCAAATCGTGAAGCTATTCAGGTGTCATCTGCGTTTGTGCCGCTTATTCGTATGGCCATTCTGTCTGGTTTCCTGTGTACCTTTGTACTCGGCGGGTTTCGCGCGCTCGACGGTACCTTGAACGTGGGTGCCTATGGCATGCTGGTATTTCTGACACAACGTTTGTTATGGCCGTTAACGAGGCTGGCGCAGACCGTTGATCTGTATGAACGTGCGATGGCCAGCACACGAAGAATACTTGGCCTGATAGAAACCGATACGCAAGTCAGGGACTCCGGTACCGTTGAATTATCAGAATCCCTTGAGGGCGAGGTTCGCTTCAAGCAGGTCTCTTTCCACTATCCGGGAACAGAGGTTGGCGTCGAGGATGTCAGCTTGAACATTGCCAGCGGTACCACTGTCGCGTTGGTTGGAACCACGGGTTCGGGAAAGTCCACCTTGATCAAGTTGCTGTTGCGTTTTTATGCGGTGGATGACGGGCAGATAACAGTTGATGGGCACGCCATCGACGAATTGTCATTGAGATCCCTGCGAAGCACCATAGGACTGGTCAGTCAGGATGTATTCTTGTTCGAAGGCAGTGTTCGCGAAAACATCGCTTATGGAAATCCCGAGGCCAACGATGAAGCGATTCAGCAAGCAGCCATTTCAGCTGAGGCGATCGGATTCATCAATGATTTACCGCTTGGCATGGATACATTAGTCGGTGAGCGCGGCATCAAACTCTCTGGTGGTCAGAGGCAACGTCTGTCGCTTGCTCGCGCCATCTTGAAGAATCCCCCCATTCTGATACTTGACGAGGCGACCAGTGCCGTCGATAACGAGACCGAAGCGGCTATCCAACGTTCACTGGCGATTATCTCCCGACAGCGAACGGTTTTGATGGTTGCTCATCGATTGAGTACGATCGTGGCCGCCGACGAAATTATCGTGCTCGAGCATGGCCGGATTGTTGAACGCGGAAAGCATCGAGCCTTGATAGCAAGCAATGGGCACTATGCCCGACAGTGGGCAGTCCAAACCGGTGCGATACAACTGGGCGAAGGAGTGTAATCATGAGCCATATCACTGTTATCGGTGCGGGATCCTGGGGCACGGCGTTGGCTATCCAGATCGCCCGCACCGGCAGTAGCGTGTTGCTGTGGGGACGAGATCAACGAGCACTGAGTCAGATGGCTGTTGAACGCGTCAATACGCGTTATCTACCAGACTGTCCGTTTCCTGAGAGTCTGAATATCGAAGTCGACTGGGGTACCGCTCTTGATAGCTGTAATCGTATTCTGGTGTCGGTGCCGAGTCACGCATTCAGAGCCGTGTTGCTTGATATTCGCGATACCTTGAAAGACCGCTTGAACACGCTGGAACTGTCCTGGGCGACGAAAGGCTTTGAACTCGATAGCGGTTTGTTGCCCCATCAAGTTGTCAAAGAAGTCATCCCGGAGTGCATGTACTACGCGGTAGTGTCTGGACCTTCCTTTGCCCGTGAAGTGGGTGCAGGCTTGCCTACGGCAATAACCGTTGCTGGCAATTCAGAGGAATTCTCGGATCGACTGGCCCGGAGTCTGCGCACGCGAAACTTTATCGCCTATACCTCCACGGATATTGTTGGTGTTGAGATTGGTGGAGCGGTAAAAAATGCCCTGGCAATTGGCGCCGGTTTGTCTGACGGACTTGGATTTGGTTCCAATGCCCGTGTCGCCATGATCAATCGGGGCTTGCGTGAACTGGCCAGGCTTGGCATGGCGATGGGTGCCAAACAGGAGACCTTTGTCGGTCTTGCGTGTATGGGGGATCTGGTGCTGACCTGTACGGACAATCAATCACGCAATCGTCGTATGGGGCTGGCGTTGGCCGCTGGCAAAACGATTGACGAGGCCGCCGAGGAAATCGGTCAGGTAGTCGAAGGCGTTGGTGCAGCTCGCGCCGTCTATGAACAAGCCCAACGCATGAATGTATCCATGCCGATCATCGAACAAATATATAGAGTAGTCGTTGAAGGCATAGCACCTCGAGATGCCGTTGAAGCCCTGCTAGCTCGTGAGCTCAATGCTGGTCCTGAACATTAATGATCGGAACGAGCAGCCTGTTCTTCACGAACAAACACATACAGGCCGCTAAACACAATCGTCACTATCCCGAGCCAGCTGACAACATCCGGCCAGTCACCGAATATGTACCAGCCCAATGCAGTGGCTGCAATTATCTCGGTGTAGCCAAACGGTGCGAGCAAGGAGGCTGGAGCGCGATTGATCGCCAGCACAACCAGCAAATGCCCAACGGCGGCAATCAGGCCAATAACCGCTAGCCAGAACCATTCTGTCGCGTCAGGCATAGTGGGCGTGAACGCATTCTGCGGCAGGTAGTGAGCAGTAAGGAGTGTGCAGCTCAGTACGATGGTTGCTGCCAGCCCTGAGGCAAACTGCATGGTCATGGGATGGTCAATATTGGCAACCGATCGAGTTACCACAATGTATGAGCTATAAAAGGCAGCGGCTCCGAATGGCAACAAGGCTGCGAGGGTAAATGAATCACTGCCGGGTTTGATAATCAGCAAGGCGCCAATGAACCCTATGACGACAGCGATACGTCGGTGCCAGCCGATAGTTTCGCGAAGAAACAGGGCCGACAGCAAGGTCAGCATCATGGGTTGTACAAAAAATATGGCGATAGCGTCAGCGAGTGGTAGATGCACTAATGAGAAGAAGAAAAACGTGGTGGCGGTTGCGAGCAACACGCCTCGAAGAGCATGAATTCTAGCGCGTTTCGGAATGAGTGACGACGGACCCTGCAGCACAAGTAAAGCGGCGCCCATCATAAGAAACTGGAAGAAGAAGCGGCCCCAGGTGATCAGCACCGGTGAAAGGCTGTCGCCGAGAAATTTCGCGATGGCATCCATGACTGGCACGATCATCGTGCCGGCGACCATATAGGCAATGCCTATCGTCGTAGTTGTAGACCTCTTTTTTGCGGCTTGAGTCACAGTAATCTATGGGTATGATCGTCGGACTGCTTCGTATGGCATCAGTCCAGGCGAGCGAGGCCGATACGGTTTTGCATACAGGTTTATCAGATTACTCACATTCAGGAAAAAACGGCGTTTCGTGAGCGACACCAATAAACAGATCGTAGCAGTAATCTCCGATACCTATTCGGAATATCACAAGTCGGTACTGACTCATTTGTCAAGATTTCTTTGCGACGCAGGGTTCGGGACCCTTTGTGTATCCGGGTACGGCAAGGCTATGCGTGGTGAACCAGTCAGTGGTGTGCAACTTCTTGACGCCAGGGATCACCGTGAATTGGATGATTTCGATATAGCGGGTCATATCGTGCTGACTGGCTCTGTCTCGCACGCGATGAATGAGGAAGATCGAACAACGTTCTTCAATGAGCTAAGCCACCTGCCAACTATCAGTATGGGTGTTGAAATTCCCAATGTGACCAGCGTTGTCCATCAACAAGAGGCGATCATGCACGCCTTGATGGAGCATATGACCGAAGATCCATCGCGCAAGCGATTTGCTTTTTTGCGCGGCTTTGCGTGCAATGCCGACTCTCAGTTACGAGAATCCATCTTTCGACGCAGCCTTGCTAAAAAGTCGATCGTCGTGGATGAATCCTTGATAATCGATGGTGATTTTGCTGTGGGCAAAGCTTATAGTGCGATGTGCAATGTATTGCAAAGCGGCATGCGTTTTGATGCGGTAGTCGCCGCAAATGACGTCATGGCAGGCAGTGCCATACGGGCGCTGAATGAGTTCGGACTCAGAGTGCCGGAAGATGTCATCGTATCCGGTTTCGATGGATCACCCGAAGCTGTCACGATACATCCCCCTTTAACCACCGTCAGACAAGACAACCGTATTATCTCCCAGCAAGTGGTAGAGGAGTTCACCCGAGAGTTAAAAGCATTCGAGACTGACCAGGATCGTTCGGAACGTGTACTTTGTACTGGTGTCGATTGTGATTTGATCATTCGTTCATCGACGATGGGCTCCAGCTTGCAGAGTGTGAATCAAACCGATACTGATCTGGAAAAAAGCCCTCCAGGCGAGCGACTTGCCGCGATTCATCAACGTCTGATCGTTGCCTATTCACAAGTCCCTGTAGAATCTAACACGTTTGAACTGCGTTTGATAAACGCGACGATAGAGACACTCTCGGAAGGTAATGATGCTTTGCCGCGTGTTATCGCCGAAGCGCTTAGAGATTATCCGGCAAGTGGTGACACCATGGAATGGTGGCGATTTACTTACAGACTGTTGGCATCGGCAGCCGATATTTTTCCCGCTGATCTTGTACATGCTAATGCATTGGCAATGCATGTTAAAACTCTTGCAAACATCAGTTCCGCCTTGTGGTCTGTTCGAATGCGAGTGGAATTTAAGCAGGAAGCTGCTCGCCAGGCATTGGACAGTGTTTTGTTGGACCTTGCATCAACGTCGAGTGAAACAGCCATATTCGAAGTGTTGGAGCGTGGATTTCGAGCGCTGAATATTTCCTGCGTATGGGTCCGTCTCTTTGAATCTGTTTCTGTCGCACAGGAAAATTCGGACGTCATCTTCGCGATGGTTGCTGGCGAACGGCAGAACATACATGACGAAAGATTACGCGATATAACGATTCCAGAAAAATTTATTGGGTGGTATCCGGAAAAACTATTTGTACACTATCCGCTGCAAGTCGGTGATACACAACTTGGATATCTTGTTATCGATCCCAGCGACTTGATTCTGATAAAGCTTGAAGCCATTGCTGCTGGAATCAGCCAGGCATTTCGTCACTGCTGGCAAATAGCGGATCTGGAAGTCAAGGCCCGTGGGCTGCGCGAAATTAATGAATCCTTGTCCACTCTGGCACGCTTTGATTCATTGACCAATTTACCGAATCGAAAGCAATTTCATGAATTTCTTGATTCGAGTATTGAACATGCCAAGGAGACGGGAACCGAGTTTGGATTGCTATTTTTTGATCTTGATGGATTCAAACGTATAAACGATACCCTAGGGCATAGTGCGGGCGATCACCTTTTACGTATTGTGGCAAATCGTGTTTCTCAGACTCTGCGCCATGGTGACAAATTGTGTCGACTTGGTGGTGATGAATTTACCGTCATCGTATCCGACCGATTGAACGAAGGAGTGTGTGAAATAATTGCTAACCGAATTCTTGAAGTTGTGTCTAAACCGTGCACACTGGGGAATCAGGTAGTCAATGTATCTGCAAGTATCGGTATCGCGACTTACCCGCATCATGGCGAAGATCTGGAAACATTGGTCAGGAATGCTGACACCGCCATGTATCACGCAAAATCCAATGGCAAAAACTGCGTTGCCTGGTACACAAAAGAGCTTAACAGTGAAGCCATATCGCAGCTCAAGCTTGACCAGGACATGCGAATCGCACTAGCTGATGACATGTTTCAAATGCACTATCAGCCTCGCATCTGTCTCAAAGGCGATACCTTGATAGGGTTTGAAGCCTTGATGCGCTGGCAAGGCGAGAATTCCGACAAACAGATTGTCGAACCAGGAAAATTTATTCCGGTTGCCGAACAGACAGGTTTCATATCTGATCTTGAGAATTTCGCGTTAAGAGCAGTATGCGAGCAGGCGAGCATCTGGTTTCAACAGGGTTTTCGATGCCGAACGGCGATCAATCTGTCAGCCAAACGGCTGCAAGAGGCCACTATTGTCGATGAGATACTGGGTACGATCGCTGAGCACCGGCTATCTCCGGAGTATCTTGAATTTGAAGTCACCGAGAGTGCGATGATGACGGACATTGACGGTACGATTCGAAAACTCAAGGATTTGCGTAAAGCCGGTATTTATCTGTCCATTGATGATTTTGGTACGGGATATTCTTCAATGAACTATCTCAAACAATTGCCGGTGACCAGTCTCAAGATCGATCGTTCTTTCCTCGTTGAAATTAATGATGAAAACAGTTTTAATTCTGCTGATGCGTCTATCGTGCGTGCCATTGTTGCCCTTGGCAAGAGTCTGGATTTTTTGACCGTTGCAGAGGGTGTCGAAAATGAAGGGCAGCTGAACTTTCTCAAGCGATTGGGATGCGATGAAGCACAGGGATATTTCTACAGCCCACCTCTCAATGTAATTGCTGCAACCGACTGGTTACGCAGAGATCACATGAACACCATGTTGAAACCGACTGGAAGCTGAGACTCAGTTTAGCAGTCGTTTTAAATAGCGTCCGGTGTGCGATGCCTTGCAGCTAGCGATTTTTTCAGGTGTGCCCGATGCGACGACAGTTCCACCGCCGCTTCCACCCTCGGGGCCCATATCGATGACCCAGTCAGCGGTCTTGATGACATCAAGATTGTGTTCGATAATAATCACCGTGTTACCCGCATCGCGCAACTGACGCAATACACCAAGTAAGGCGTTAACATCTTCGAAGTGCAGACCTGTGGTTGGTTCATCGAGAATGTAAAGCGTATTGCCCGTATCACGCTTGGACAACTCTCGAGCGAGCTTGATGCGTTGGGCTTCGCCACCCGATAAGGTCGTCGCATTCTGACCGAGTTTGATGTAGGAGAGTCCTACATCCATCAGGGTTTTCAATTTTCTATGCAGAACCGGAACAGCGGCGAAGAATTCGTAGGCTTGCTCCACGGTCATCTCGAGCACCTGATGGATGTTTTGTCCCTTGTACCGTATATCCAAGGTCTCGCGATTGTAACGCCTGGCCTTGCAGATATCACACGGCACGTAGACGTCTGGTAGGAAATGCATTTCCACCTTGATCAGACCATCACCCTGACACGGTTCGCAGCGACCACCTTTGACATTGAAACTGAAACGACCCGTCTTGTACCCGCGTGAACGGGCTTCATGGGTTCCGGCGAAAAGATCGCGAATCGCGGTGAACAGCCCGGCGTAGGTCGCAGGGTTACTTCGAGGTGTTCTACCTATCGGGCTTTGATCGATCGCAACAATCTTGTCGAGCTTTGCAAGCCCGGAAATCGATTTTACCGGTGCAACTTTGTGTCGCGATTTATTGATGACATTTGCAGCATGTCGATAGAGCGTGTCATTGATCAACGTTGACTTGCCGGACCCGGAGACACCGGTCACCACGGTACAAACGCCCAGCGGTAACTTGATATCTACCTGCTTCAGGTTATTACCCGATGCGTGCTTGATACTGAGCCAGTTCTTACCAGGTTTTATACGTTCAGGAATTGCTATGTGACGAGTTCCAGAAAGGTACTGGCCGGTGAGTGACTTTTTATTCTTGATGACTTTCGCAGGTGGGCCATCAGCGACGATCTGACCACCGTGAACGCCTGCTCCTGGGCCAATATCAATGACATGATCAGCACGTCGAATGGCATCTTCATCGTGCTCGACAACGATGACCGTGTTACCGAGATCGCGCAGAAATTCAAGCGTTTGCAACAGTCTGTCATTGTCACGTTGATGCAAACCAATGGAAGGCTCATCAAGTACGTACATGACGCCCTGAAGTCCCGCACCAATCTGACTGGCGAGGCGAATTCGCTGTGCTTCGCCACCAGACAAAGTATCGGCACTGCGATCAAGTGAGAGATAGTCAAGACCAACGTTGACCAGAAAATTCAGACGTTGCTGGATTTCAGTGGTGATCTTGTCGGCAATTTCCTTGCGTTGACCTTGAAGGTTTAGATTCGCAATGAGTGACTGTGCTTTACCGATGGCAGAGGCAGTGATCGCTGTTATCGTATGGTCGTCTACCAATACGTGTCGTGCAGCTTCGTTAAGTCGCGCGCCCTTGCATTCTGGACAAGGCTGCGAGGCTAGAAACCTTGCCAGTTCCTCTCGTACGGTATTTGATTCGGTCTCACGATAACGTCGCTCAAGATTGGGAATGACGCCTTCAAATTGCCTGAGCGATTCCCGTGTTGCCCGTCCTTTCTCGCTTTGATAAACAAACTTGATTTCCTCATCACCACTTCCATACAAAACTACATTCTGGATATCTTCTGACAAATCTTCGAAGATCGTGTCGATCTTGAATTTGTAATGTTTCGCCAGGGATTTAAGCATCTGGAAGTAATAAGTCGTTGTTCGATCCCATCCACGAACGGCGCCGTCTGCCAGACTGGATTGAGGTTTTGTGACAACAAGTTCCGGGTCAAAATACTGGCTGACACCAAGACCATCGCAAGCGGAGCAGGCACCTTGTGGGCTATTGAACGAAAAGGCTCGCGGTTCCAGCGGTGGCATTGAGTATCCACATTGGCTGCACGCAAATTCTGTCGAGAACACTGTGTCGTCGCCGGATGCATCCAGCCTGGTAATGATGGCGGTGCCGTCACCGAGTGATGTCGCGGTCTCGAATGACTCAGCCAGGCGCAAGGCGATATCAGCGCGTACCTTGAAGCGATCGACGACGACATCGATCGAATGCTTGCGTTTTGCATTGAGAGTAATATCGCCTTCAAGCTCGGTGATCGTCCCGTCTATTCGTACCCGCAGATAACCTTCTGCCCTGAGCCGATCCAGCACCGTCTTGTGATCGCCCTTGCGGTCGTTGACCACGGGTGCAAGCAGGGCGAGTGCTTCCCCTTCGTCGCGCGCCATGACGTGGTCAACCATCTGGCTGATTGTTTGAGCGCTGAGTTCTTCGCCATGGCGTGGGCAGACAGGATTGCCAACTCGGGCGAATAACAGGCGCAGGTAGTCGTAAATTTCCGTGATTGTGCCCACGGTTGAGCGGGGATTGTGCGACGTGGATTTCTGTTCGATCGAGATCGCCGGAGACAGGCCATCGATCAGATCGACGTCCGGCTTCTCCATGACCGACAGAAACTGGCGCGCATAGGCCGACAGAGATTCGACATAGCGTCGTTGGCCTTCGGCAAACAGGGTGTCGAAGGCGAGGGATGACTTGCCGCTGCCCGATAGTCCGGTGATGACGATCAGTTTGTCGCGCGGCAGGTCGACATCGACATTCTTGAGATTGTGCGTTCTGGCGCCGCGTATGCGGATATTTTCCATCTCGACTACTATACCCGGCCGGGCCGATTGTGGCGTCGGGCAAGATTTGCAACGGGAATCGAAGAATCGATCGTGTCCGACACTGAATCCAAGGCGCTTACGGCGAATGAACGAAAAGCAGCTGTCTCGCTGTCGCTAATTTATATGGTGCGCATGCTCGGCCTGTTCATCATCCTGCCAGTATTCAGCCTGTTTGCTGATGATTACACCTACAGCACTCCACTGTTGATCGGTCTTGCTATCGGTATCTATGGCCTGCTGCAGGCGGTTTTGCAGATCCCTTTCGGCATGCTCAGCGACCGCATCGGTCGAAAGCCTGTCATCACGATCGGGCTTTTGCTGTTGCTGGCGGGTAGTATCGTTGCCGCCACGGCTGATTCCATATATATGGTTATCATCGGTCGGGCCCTGCAGGGCGCCGGCGCTATTGCCGCAGCACTCATGGCTCTGGCTGCCGACCTTACGCGTGATTCTCAGCGGACCAAAGTGATGGCGTCTCTTGGTGCCAGTATCGGTTTTGCGTTTATCCTGGCTTTGCTTCTGGGGCCGATATTGATCGGCTGGTTCGATATCGACATATTGTTCTGGTTAACGGCGGTCTCAGCAATTATCGGTATCGTTTTGCTGCATGTCTTCGTGCCAGACCCGCCGCGCAGTCAATACAATCGGGACACAGGAGCCCGGCTTGGTATCATGAAGACCTTATTTGGGCATGCCCAACTGATGCGCCTGGACATGAGCATATTCGTACTTCACTTGCTGGTTACGGCGACCTTCTTTGCTGTCCCACTGGCACTGCTTGAAGCTGGAGTTGAGGGCAGTGGGCAGTGGCGAATCATCGTGCCTGCCGTATTGTTGTCGATACTGGTGATGGTGCCCTTGATCATCATTGCCGAGCGTCGTGCGATGCGTGGTGTCCTGCTGACCTGCATTGCCGGCCTGGGTCTGTCGCAGCTTCTACTAGGCCTGCCTTATCTTGCGGACGGATCACCGACCGTGCTGCCGCTGTTTATCGCCATCACCTTGTTCTTTTGTTTCTTCAATGCGCTTGAAGCCTTGTTGCCATCCCTAGTGTCAAGATTGTCACCGGCTGGTGCCAAGGGCAGTGCAATGGGCATCTACTCCAGTAGCCAATTTCTCGGTGCATTCATCGGCGGGGCGGGAGCCGGAGCCTTGTACGGGTATCTGGGCCCGTTTGGCATGTATGCGGCACTCATTGGTCTTATCTTTATCTGGGCAGTGATTCTGTTCGGTTTCAAACCACCGCTAAAGTACGTCACTCACCGGCGCGCGTTGACATCGGATGAGCAGTCACGAGCTGATGCGGTTTCTCAGGAGCTCCTGGAGACGCCAGGTGTACATGAGGTCATGATGGCCCTTGACGAAGGCGTGGCGTATCTCAAAGTTGACAAGAACATCTATCAGGGATGACTTCCAGAATTTCCGGGCATCGCTGTTGGTCGGTGGGAATGGGAAACGTGTATAAGCAACCAGCTCACCGGCCAAATGCCAATTCATTCAGCTTGTCGGTATGCTCGGTTATCTCTACGCCAATACGAATATTATTGGAAGACCCCTTGACTACCGCTTGTGTACCTTCAACCAGATTGTGCATACCCGCTGTTGTCGTTGCCATCTGTTGTCGCAAGACTTCGGTTTGATGATTGACCTTGTCGATGCTTTGCGAAACATCTGTCAGGATGCTGTTCATGTGCTGTTTCAATTGCCGGGATTCGTCCTCGCCTTGGGAGACGCTCTCCGAGGTACCGCCAAGCTTTTCGGTAAAGCGATGCGTTTCGCGCTGAATCTCCTCTACATTCAATTTAAGCTGTTTTAGTGTCGTCGTGATTTCATTGGTCTGTGACTCTGATTTTTCGGACAAGCTCTTGACCTCTGACGCGACGACAGCAAAACCTCTACCCGCCTCGCCAGCGCGAGCGGCCTCTACGGCCGCATTGATCGACAACAGCTTGGTCTGATCTGCCAATTGTCGAATAGTGGCTGCCATTCGATAAATAGAGGCAAAGTTGTCATCGAACAAACTGATTTTGTGGGAAAGGTCTGCAGCCCAGGCCAGTGAATCGCGAAGCTTGAGACTTAGCTCATTCATCGCATCCAGCACGTGATCAGTTTCATTGCCAAGCTCGCCCATCTGCTTCAGATTCTGCTTTGACAGATTGTCAATCTGGGCGCCACAGGCGATAACCTGCTCGGCCGCCTCAATGGTATTTCGGGCAACTTCCAGACGCTCGGTAGACGCTTGATTTACGCGTCGCGCATTGTCATGCACCGTCGTGCCCAGTTCACCGAGAATTTGCGTTTGCTGGGTGTACTGTTCCAGTCGAGATGTTGGGCCTGTCGTGAGTCCAAATCCTCGACGTTGTAAGATACCCTTTGTATACAGATACATCAGAAACGGGACGCAATACGTCAGTCCTACCTTGTACCAGTTCAAGCTTGCTGCCCCTGACAGGCTTTCGTACTGGTTGATGCAAGTGAGTGCAGTACCGGCAACGAATATGAAAATCAGGCCATGTATAAGGCTTTTAGTGTTCATCAAGCCTATGTCGGCAATACAGTGATTACCCTGAACCTGGGTAGGTGTCATGGGTTTATTCGATGCAACTAACAGTAATTTGCAAATAGGCAGCGCATAAACTCATGCCTGGCGGCACTAGTTAGCTTCAGGTGTGGACCTTGCAACAGCGGTGATCTACTTTGCGTGGCGAGTGGTTTAATTCTCGCGATCTGGGAGATATCCATTTTAATGAGTGCTTTCGAGTTGCCTTGCGAGTCGAATTTTTCCTCCTCTGTATTCAAGATGACTCAGCCTTCAGTGATTCGTCAGGGAGAATGGGTGGGCGATAGCGAATTCACTCGGGCGTTGATCGAGTCCTGGACCCGTCAGTATGCCGAGTATCTGGGAGACAAGGATGCCGAAGAGCTTGTTCGAACGCTGACGGAGTCAAAGCAACTTTTTGATCATGATGACAGCCTGACGCTGTTATCGACTATAGGCGATGAAAAAGTTGGTATCGGTGCTTTGCGTCAAATTGGCCAGGCAGGCGGTATTACTCTAATAACAATGCTGGAGGTGCTTGATACGTATCAGGGGCAAGGTATTGGCGGGCAACTACTGGAAGCTCTGGCTACCCGTAAAATAAACGCGTCGCCCTCACCATTAGTCGCCCACGTATCCATACACAGGCCTTGCGTCAAGCAGTTTTACCTTGCCTGTGGTTTTATCGCTCTCAAGCGCGAATTTGTTGATCACGGTGGACACTGTCTTGAATTTGATGTGCTGGCGCGCCAGTCGTCTCGCATGCATCTTTCTGCAGCGCAGTTGCCATCGGCACAGTAAAAAGCCCACCAACATCGACTTAATTTTGCCCGGTTTGTTTTCAGGCCACATCAGTAGCCACCGAAGGTCGCGGTTGCCAATGTGTTGGCCAAGCTATAGAATTTAGCCCTGAATTCAACCACTAAAACTGAGAGGATCTCCATGGGGCGTGTATCAATACCAATATCCTATGGGGAGTTGATTGATAAAATCACGATATTGGAAATCAAATCTCAGAAAATAACAGACGCGGAAAAAGTTAAAAATGTTCGTCATGAACTTGATGAGCTGCTGCGTGTTTGGGCTGCATTGGAAGAGTCGAGTGTTGAAATCAATGATTTGCGCCACGAGCTCAAAACAGTCAATGAAACCTTGTGGGATATCGAAGACGATATTCGTAAAAAAGATCTTCGGGGAGAATTTGATAGCGAGTTCATAGAGCTTGCTCGTTCCGTCTATATCCAAAATGACACCAGAGCCGAGCACAAACGTGCAATCAACCTGCGATTGGGCTCCGAATTGATGGAAGAAAAGTCGTATGTGAACTACCAGGGATAATAAATCGGCAGTCTTTGTGACCAGCCGGCTTGTCCCGCGCCAGCTATTCGAGTCGGACTAATCGAGCAGTGAATTCAGAGGCCATAAATATTGTCGCCCGCTCAAACGGAGTCGGTTTGGACCGCGACGTTTCCCTGGTGAAAAACATCCTGCAAAACGCCGGTTTTGATGTGGTTGTCAGTGACTACAAAGGGGTGCCCGGGTGGAGAGCGATTTTTGGCACCAGAAAGAAAATATTCAAGGCGAATATTTTCATGGAGCGGGTATTTCCAAGATGGCTTGGGCTTGCGGAATTGAATATTCTCATTCCTAATCAGGAACGATTTCCCCGGCGGCATCTACGTTTACTTGGGAAGATGGATGTGGTGTTTGCGAAGAGCGAGCACGCTAGAGTGGCTTTTTCTAAATACCATGACCGGGTAATTTTTACTGGATTTACGTCAGAGAATATATTCGAGGAATCAGTTGCTCGAATACCGGGAAGCTTTTTACACCTTGCCGGCAAGAGCTCTCTGAAAGGGACGGAAGCTGTACTAGCGCTATGGGAACGTCATCCAGAGTGGCCACCTTTGACATTGGTACAAAGTAAAAAAAAGGCCGCAAAGCATACGCCGGAAAATGTACACAGGCTTTCGCATTATTTGAGTAATGAGGATATAAGGCGGGTAATGAATGAACATGAAGTGCATTTGTGTCCCTCGCTTTCGGAAGGATGGGGGCACTATATTGCGGAAGCGCTGTCTTGTGGCAATTGTGTCGTAACGACAGACGCTGCCCCCATGAATGAACTCGTCACAAACTCGCGAGGCATACTCGTTTCCTGGCATCGATCGGAGCCCAGGCATTTGGGAACGAACTATTGGGTGAACGAAGAGGATCTGGAGGAGAAAATTCAGGCGCTGGTAAATGGTCTGGATGAGGAAGACCATTCAAAGGCGATGAAGGGAAGAGAGTGGTTTGAAGAAAATGCGCGGCGGTTTCAAGAAAGTATAGTGTCAGAGCTAAGGAAATTGTGCGGTACTGCTTGATTGAGATCTGATATCAATCAGTGCTTACTTGATGAATCACGCCACGATATCGTTATTACTCAGGTAACGTTCTTGAAAGTTAGACTGAAATTCAGGATATCTTTCGATCATTAGATCGATAAATCTATTCCACCTTCGGATTATTTTGGAATGGGCAACCGGCGCAATGGCATTCAAAAAAGTTATGACAACCTTGTCACCAACGCCATCAACGAGTACAGGTTTGGGGGGCAAGCCTTCAACGCGCTGAATGAGGATGTTTTTCGCGTGTACGTCGCTAATTAAAATTCGGTTGTTGAGAAGGTGGATGGCCAGCTGATGAAGTTCTGTGAGAAAAACCTCTGGCTCCAGGATATTGTTCTCCAAGTAGTATTCCAAAGTCTTTGAAACTGTTCCATCGTCATCGAGTACACATTGGTAGGCATGGCCTGTACCAAGATTGGTCTGGCAAGAGCCCAGATAATCGGCGACATAACGCAGATCAGACTGTCGGTCGTGCAGATTTTTATAATAGGCGAGATCCGTTTTCAATCTTTTTTTGGCCTTCTTATTGGTTGTTTGTATTTTTATGCATTGGTCGTTTTTGTCTGGATGTCGGTAGCAGTCGCAAAATGCGCCCGATGCGATGAAATGCTCGTCAGTAATATGTATTAGAGTTTCTTTCATGAGTAATACGTTTTGGGCAACGACGCGATAAGCTTGATAGAGCCAAGATAGTATTGGCTATTATAGTTATTGCGCCGCCTGTTTAATCACTATTTTTAGGATATTGAGATAAATTTCTGAGATGAACATATTGCACATTAACTCAGAGTTGTCGTGGCGAGGTGGCGAGCAGCAGCTGGCGTACCTCATACAGGAAATGGAAGCGTTAGAGAAAATCACGCTCTTTGTGATGGGAAGGAGCGGGTCGAAACTCCAGGCTTGGTGTGAGGAGCGAGGTGTCCACTTTGTAGACGCACCATTGAAAGGAGGGGTGGATTTTGTCACCGGGTTTAAAATCAAACAATTTTGCAAATTGAATAAGATCGATATTATTCACGCGCACACGAGCCACGCTCATAGTGCGATGCTGTATGCAGGCCTTATGGGATGTAAGGTAAGTATGGTTCTGCATAGGCGAGTATCATTTCCTGTCAAGGATCGTTGGCTGGCACGTGTGAAATATCGAAGTAAAATGATCAGTGCAATCATTTGTGTGTCCAGAGACGTCAAGCAGGTATTGGAGCAGACGCTACCTGGCGATCAAAGATTGGTATTGATTTACGATTCGATCAACGCTGTGCGATTCAAAACGGTCAACTATCAGAGCTCATTCCATGAGCGGTACAAACTGCCTGTATCGAAATTCATTGTGGCCAATACCTCTGCCATTTCACATGAAAAAGATTACATGACCTTTGTCGATGCGGCGGAAGTTATTTTAAGTTCGGATTTGGATGTTGTATTTCTGATTGTGGGTGAGGGGCCGGAGCGCAGTTCTGTAGAAGAGTATGTTAAAAAGAAAAATCTCTCAAAATCCATTTTTTTCCTTGGGTTTGTTGATGATGTGAGCGATGTTTTCAAGCATGTGTCTTTACTCCTGATGACTTCAAAAAAAGAAGGTCTTGGGAGTGCAATACTCGAGGCGTTTTATCATCGGGTTCCTGTTGTTGCGACAAGTGTCGGAGGCATCCCCGAGATCGTAAAGCACGAAGAAACCGGAATGCTAGCCAGTGCAGCAAATTTCAAAGAGGCGGCAAGGCATGTGGAGACTGTTTTGGCGCAACCGCTGTTAGGTAGTGAACTTGCTGAGAACGGGTATCGTTTGGTCAACGAGCTATTCCTGTCTTCAAGAATGGCTGAGGAAACACTGGCCGTATACAAGAAGGTGATGGCTCATGAAAGGCTCGGCTGAACTCTTAGCGGTTTTGTTGTTCTGCTTTGCCCAAGATATCATCAAGCATTACGCAGGCATCTTCGGTCGATATCAAATCCATTGCACCTGGCTTTTCCACTTTCTCTCCCCACCTCAGCTGGTCTGGCGATTTGTTCAGAAATTGCCGGGCCGCCAGATTGTAACGATCTACAACTGATTCTCTGCTTAGATAGGGGCCACTACGTGCAGGATTGCTTGCCGCATACAAGCCGAGAACTGGAGTGCCAAAACAGCTCGCCATGTGCGCAGGTCCAGAGTCAGGACTTACGATTAATGTGGATTGTTGTATCAATGCAAGAAGGCGTTTTATCGTATCCTTTCCTATTAGATCCAAGACCGGTTCCGACATCAGAGTAACAATTTCATCACCCATTTCCCGTTCAATGCTCGAAATACCACCGCATAATACGATTTGTAGTCCATGTTGTTTGGCTGCATAGTCTGCGAGTTGCGCATATCGACTGGCCGACCAATTCCGAAGGCGATGACTAGAGCAGGGACTGATCAATAGTGAACGTCGCTCCCCTATAGCGCGCTTTGCCCACGTCACATCTTCTGGCGAGACTGGGATGGTCCAGTCCAATTCAGAATACGGGACTCCCGCTTGATCCAGGAAACGTTGGAAAGCATCAACGACATGTTCTCCACGTCCAGGACTCGCTTGGATACGTTCGTTGATAAACATCCCGTGCATTTCACGGGATCGAGCGCGATCAAATCCAATTTTTCTGGAGGCACGCACAAACGCGCTGATAATATTTGCACGTAAAGAAACCTGCATATGTAGAAATACATCAAATCTACGACCTTTCAGGATTTTTATAATGGAGCGAATTCCCCCCAATCCGGATTTCTTGTCAACTACCAGAAACTCGATATCCGGTAAATCGCAAACCATCTTATATTCGGTTTTGCCAATAACCCAGCTAATCCGGGTATCCGGCCAACAGCGTTGTAGTCGGTGTATGACCGGAAGCATATGAGTCACATCGCCTAGCGCTGAAAGCCTTAACAGACACAGGCTTTCAGGCACACGGTCTATGGTTGTTGAGTTCGGACCATCGGTATCAGGCAATTTTTTGTCGGATGATTCCATTTGCACTTACGCTTGACCCAAAGTTGATTGCTGGTAAACGGATAAGCAGATCCAGCTGTTTCATCTTAGCGTAACTGAACCGGATTCGATGTCGCGTGGAAGTTCGCCGGCTTCATTTCGGCTGATTGGCCGCACGGTCACATATTTTTGTGCATGGCGATCGAGTTGCCTCCTGTACAAACCCCCAGTTAGTCGACAAAAATTCCACAATCTTCAGCCCACCCCTGCTGTACAATTGGCTCTTCCGCTAAACGGATAAGGCGGCTATTCAAACTGAGGAGAATTTCCATGGCACGTGGTGTAAACAAAGTCATTCTGGTGGGTAATCTGGGAGCAGATCCTGAAGTGCGTTATATGCCCAGTGGGGGCGCGGTGACCAACATCAGCATCGCTACCTCAGAGCAATGGACTGACAAGGCTTCGGGCCAGAAGCAGGAGCGTACTGAGTGGCATCGAGTTACCTTGTTCAATCGCCTCGGTGAGATTGCCGGTGAGTACCTGAAAAAAGGCTCGCAGGTCTATATCGAAGGCTCGATTCGTACCGACAAATATCAGGATAAAACCACAGGCGAAGATCGATACAGCACCCAGATTATTGCCAACAACATGCAGTTATTGGGTGGCAGACAAGATGGTGCCGGGGGTAACGACTACAATCAGGCCCCGCGGTCGCAACCCTCACGGGCAGCCGAACAAGCCCCCGGAGCCGCATCCGGAACCGCTGCAGCTGCCGCACCTGTTGCTACTGCTGCGGGCGCCGAATTTGATGACGATATCCCTTTTTAGGGGCTGTCATACCCAGAGGTGAATCATTTTCGATGATAAAGACCCGAATATCCGTCTTTTAGGCCCTTGATTCATCAGACAAAAGCCGCAAAAGCTGCAAAAGTCGCAATCATATAAAGAAATGTTTATGTGTTTATAGGTACAATGCCCGCTGAATTATTTTGAGATTATATTTTCATGGCACGCGACTATATTTTTACCTCTGAATCAGTGTCCGAAGGGCACCCAGACAAGATGGCCGATCAAATTTCTGACGCTGTCCTTGACGCCATTTTGGCCCGCGACAAGGGCGCTCGGGTGGCCTGCGAAACAATGGTCAAGACCGGGCTTGTCGTCATCGCCGGCGAGATCACCACTTCGGCATATGTGGACCTTGAGGAACTGGTTAGAAAGACCGTTACCGACATCGGTTATAACCGTTCGGAAGTCGGCTTTGATGGCGAGACTTGCGCGGTGCTTAATGGTATCGGCAAGCAATCACCTGACATTGCTCAGGGCGTGGATCGTTCGGCGCCGGAAGAGCAGGGTGCTGGTGACCAGGGGCTGATGTTTGGTTATGCGACCAATGAAACTGATGTGCTGATGCCTGCGCCGATTACCTACTCGCATCGTTTGGTCGAACAGCAAAGCAAGATGCGACGTGAAGGCATCATGCCGTGGTTGCGTCCGGATGCGAAAAGCCAGGTAACCCTTCGCTATCAGGATGGAAAACCGACAGGTATTGATGCAGTTGTTCTGTCAACCCAGCACGATCCCGACATCGCCTTGTCTGATCTGCGTGAAGCGGTGATGGAAAATATATTGAAGCCTATTCTGCCGAGTAATTGGCTCGAGAATTGTCCCGCCGAGAACATTCATATAAACCCGACCGGTAACTTTGTGATCGGTGGTCCGGTAGGTGATTGTGGTTTGACCGGACGCAAGATCATCGTTGATACCTACGGCGGTATGGCACGTCATGGCGGTGGTGCATTCTCCGGCAAGGACCCCTCGAAGGTTGA